>CAIKHZ010000315.1 GCA_903827375.1 Akkermansiaceae bacterium | reverse complement strand
AGGCTTTTTTGCTCATCAACGAGGCGTATAGGGTGCTGGGGGATTTGGATGCGAGGAGGCATTCGGGGATGCAGGAGCCAAGGTTTTGGAACAGGAAGCCAATGCGTTGGTAGAGTTGCAATCCCTAGTGACAGGAGTTCCAAGGTTGCTCGGATTGCACCGGGCACCGGGCCTGACGTTGTTGCGCATGCCCTATCTGACAGGTAAGGTGTTTAGGGCCGGTGAGTTTGCTGAAGCAATTGATTTGCTAGGAGGATGGATCACAGATCAGCCGCAGCGGAGGATGACCACATTTCCGGAATGGGAGGCTATTGAGGCGGCTTTATCTGGCTGGGATGGTGGGAAGTTGGCGTTAGCGCGGCTTTCTGAGGCGATGCTAACTCCGGTGATTTGCCATGGAGACTTTGCGCGTTGGAACATTTTGCGGCGGCCGGATGGTAGCTTGGTGTTGCTAGATTGGGAGTGGGGCCACCGGGACGGTTTGCCTGGAATCGATCTTGTGCACTATTTTTTGCAGGATGCCAGGTTGGTCATGCGGCTGAGTAGCAATGGTGCGATCCAGTGGACGCAGGCGGCCTTGTCGCGGCCCTCGTGCTGTGAGTACTTGCGCCGGACCGGATGGGGCGATGATCTGCTGTTGCCGATGATCGCCTCTCTGGCCTACAAGCAGGGAGCGGGGCATCAGGATAACCAAGCGGTGTTGGAAACGCTGGTCGCGATGGCTGGTTAGCGGTAGGTTTTTTGGCTAGTTGAATTCAAGCACTCTTTCCATGAATCATTCCCGGAAGAGATCCGTCCTGTTGATGGGGCAGACGCCGCCGCCTTGGCACGGGCAGGCGGTGGCGACGCAGATTCTTTTTGAGCATGATTGGCCTGGGTTTGACGTGCAGCGTTTGCGGATGGAGTTCAGCGAGGAGATGCTGGAGGTGGGGCGATTTCAGTGGAAGAAGATCAGGCATCTTTTTCATTTGATTAGGGCTGCCCGGCGGATTCTCAAACGGACGCCAGAGTGTATTTTGTTCTATCCGCCGGCGAGTGCCAAGTGGATCCCATTTTTGCGTGACATGGCGTTTTTGCTATGCGTGCGGCATTTGGCGGGGAGTACGGTCTTTATATTTCATGCGAGTGGGTTGCCGGTATTTGTGGAAAGCGGGTGGATTCGGCGTTGGCTGGGACGCCTTGCGTATGGTGGGGTGGATGTGGCGCTGGAGGTTGCGCAGGAGAGCGTGGCTCCGCATGTGGTCTTTGGTGCCAAGGCTTGGCAATGGTGTCCATGCGCGATTCAGATGCCGGAGATGGCCCGCAAGGTCGCAGTGCAGGGTGAGCCACTGACGGTGCTGTATGTTGGGAGTCTGCAGGAGGGCAAGGGGCTGCTAGAGATTCTTAAGACTGCAGCCATTCTCAAAAGGCAGGGCCGAGCACAGGATTTCCGTTTCCGGATTGTTGGGAAATGGTTTTCGCGAGAGTTTGAGGCTGATGTCCGCCATCTGCAGGACGAGTTCGAATTGGGTGGGATGGTGGAGTTTGCCGGGCAGTTGACCGGCGACGAGAAGTGGCGGGCTTATGCTGAGGCGGATGTATTTTTCTTTCCGACGCATTATGAAGCGGAAGCGACGCCAATTGTGTTGATGGAGGCGTTGGGGGCGGGTTTG
This sequence comes from Akkermansiaceae bacterium, assembly GCA_903827375.1. GTDB lineage: Bacteria > Verrucomicrobiota > Verrucomicrobiia > Verrucomicrobiales > Akkermansiaceae > Luteolibacter. The sequence goes on along the minus strand of CAIKHZ010000315.1, from coordinate 95,827 downwards.
CCGATTGTATCGACGATTTGGGCAGGGATTCCAGCCATGCTGGATGGATGTCAGTCGGCTCGGTTGTTGCCAGTGCACGCTCCAGATCAATATGCTTCGGCATTTATTGATATATTTTCGCGGCGGGTGGAGAATTGTGAGGTTGAAGAGGCTTCGCGGGCATTTTACCGGGATCGTTTTCTTCCGGAACGATTCATTGAACGCGTTGAGAAGGCATTTGGTTTGGCTTTAAGGCCGGGCATGAGCCTAGTGTGTGATCTCGGGAACGACGGTGCATCCCGTAATCAAACGGCAATAGCTCCCGTTCGCGTTCAGGCCTATCTGGCGGATCAGAACCCGGGATATGATAGGAGTTTTGGCATCTCGCGGATGTCACATGTCGTGCTCGGCGCGCTTCAGGCGGGGGGGCAAATTAAGGTCAACGCCGTCATCTCAAAGACCTCTCAGCAAGCACCGGCCAGTGTGGATGCGGTGTGCGTTTTGCCATGGGGGACGCGTGGCAAGTGGGTTCGGTTGTTGACTGATCATTTTCATCCTTTGTTCGGGAGCCACCATCCTGTTGTAGATTTTCACTATTTTCCGAAGGGGTACTTGCCTCTGTTAGCTGGACTATGCAAGCCCTCGGTCGTGACCATTCATGACACGATCATTCAGTATGACGAAGACCATTATCCGAAGTGGAGAAGGGCATGGGAGTACCGCTATTGGGCGATGATGCTTAAGCACACGCTGCACAAGGCGGACCGGATCATGACTGTGTCGGAGTCATCGAAGCAACAGATTCACAGGTTCATGGATCGGCATGGGATTCCCCCGCAGGAAATCGTGGTGACCTACGAGCCATGCATGTATGAGCAGATCCCGCAACCGGAGGCTCCGGTAAAGGAAGACTATGTGATACATCTGGCGTCCTGTGAACCGCACAAACGCACGGCCCATCTGATCCGCTGGTGGCATGAGGCCGAGTTGCAAGGACGTACATTGCCCGCACTGCACTTGATTGGCAGCACTCCTCCCGAAGTTATGCCATTGGTGGCGAGTTCACAACGCATTCTCAAGCGGCCTTTCTTGGAGGATTCCGCGCTGCAAGCTGCCTATCTAGGGGCACGTGCACTGATTCTGCCTTCGGAAATTGAGGGTTTTGGGTTGCCGGCGCTGGAGGCATATTTCCTTGGCACACCCGTGTGTTTTGTCAGGGGCACATCCGTCGAGGAAGTCCTTGGCGTTGCGACTTCGAAGGGTGGATTTGACCTAATCAACTCAACCTCGCTGTTTGTGGCCCTTGATGAGGTGATGCAGATGAGTGCGGAGGACGTCCGCCACTGTGGTCTGCAACTGCGTGCCACCTATGCCGCCGAGAGGGTCGCAGAGAAGATGGTGGCGGTGTTTCAGGAAGTGAGAAGCCGGCGCTGATCCGCTGTGCAATTTCATCCCATGGCAAGTATTCCTACATGGCTTCGAACATTCGGTATTGATCCGAAGCGCGGCCTTGGTGCCTGCCGAGGCTTGCGGCGCTATTTGAGCGGGCGTTGGCAAATTCGCGCACAGCTGGGCAGCGATTTCAGCTGGGGCGATTCCCTGCCGATCCTCGATGAATGGGAGGCAGACAGTGGCTCGTTAGGGGCGTATTTTTTTCAGGACCAACGGGTGGCACAGTGGATCTATGAGGAGAACCCACGTCGGCACGTTGATGTTGGTTCACGTTTGGATGGGTTTATCGGCCATTTGTCAGTATTCCGGAAAGTGGAAGTGCTAGACCTTCGTCCTGCGCCTGCGGCCGTTAGCAATGTGACATTTCATCAACTCGATTTGATGGAGGCGCTGCCGCCCGAGTGGATCGAAGCCACCGATTCTCTCTCGTGCCTGCACACCATTGAGCATTTCGGTCTCGGCCGCTATGGCGATTCGATTGATGTGGACGGCCATTGCAAGGGGTTGGCGCAACTTCAGCGGATGGTGGCACCGGGGGGTCGGTTGTATCTATCAACCCCGATTGGACCACAGCGGGTTGAGTTCAATGCGCACCGGATATTTTCGGCGGCGACGCTGGCCAGCTGGTTTGTAGATGGCTGGGAGATTGAGCGATTCTCGGTGATCGATGATGCGAACATCTGGCATGAATCCGTCCCTTGGCGGGGAGCTGAGTTGGAGACGAATTTTGGTTGCCGCACGGGATTGGGAGTCGTGGTGGCGAGGAAGATATCAGAGACTCAAATGGTTCCCGCTCAGGCCAGTTAGATGTGATCTGTCTGGAAACTGCGGATTCTCCCGACTGACACAATTTCGTGATGTCTAGAAGAATTACACCCAGCCTGGCCATTTTGGTGTGTCTGCTAATTTGGGCAATTGCCTCGCAGATTGTGGCAGCGATCAGTTGGGGGCACGAGAGTTTTCAGCTGTCCGAATGGTTGATCAACTATGCGGGTGGCTTTGTCCGGCGCGGCTTGCCGGGCGCGCTGATCGCCATGTTGGCCAACGCGTCGGGGGTGCAGGCCAATCACATCGTCATCATCACCGGGTTTGGTTGTTTTTTGGTGCTAGCGCTGTGGTTTTTGCGGAGAGCGACGCCGGTATTTCCGGCGGTGCTCATCGTGTCGTGCATCGTGATGGGGTTTCCAGCCTATCAGGATTCGATTGTCCGCAAGGACTGTCTGGGGCTGCTGATGCTGCTCGGGTGCCTGAGTGCCGCGGCAAGTCGGTGGTCGATCGCCCTCAGAATATGGGTTGTCAATTTTGTGGCTGCGATGGCCATTCTATCTCACGAAGCCTTTTGTTTTTATGCAGTGCCTGCTTTGGTGTTGTTCAGAAGTTGGGATGAGGAACCACCCTTGATAAGGGAGCTTACGCGGCGTTGTTTTGTCATGTTTCCTGCCGTCGTGTGTTTTTGTTTGGTCACATGGTTTCATGGAACGCCTGCAATTGCAGAGGCGGTCAATCAGTCATGGCTGCCGTTGTGGCGGGATATTGAGCCCGGCAAGCCCGGCATGGAAGTGTCTGCGGCAGCGATTCAAGCGCTCGGTTGGAGTTCGCAGCAGGGGGTTGCGATGGGGAGTTATGTGTTGAGCTCCGGATTCTATCAACCGGTGGCATGGGTTTGCATGTTCGTGGTGTCATTTGTGCTGGTGGTGTTATTCACCGGTCGCGGTGCGCAACGTGGCGAGGCAGTTGCAATGGAATCCAAAGTTCAAGTGACGGCCATTCTGTTGGCGCAGTTGCTGTTTATTTCACCGTTGTTCCTGCTCGGCTGTGACTATGGCAGGTGGTTGTTTTTCTGGGTGGCGAGTTCGCTGATGCTTCACACCACAGGGCGGCGGGCACCTTGCTGGTTGGAATCAGGAGTTGCCTGCGTCTTTGCCAACGCGAGAGTCGTCCATCTTCTGGCTCGCCTGCCGGTCTGTGATTGGTACCTCCTATTTTTCGGGGTCCCAGTCCTCTGGAGCAGTCACAACTTTCTAGCGGCGAGCCCTATCAGCAGGCACTTGCTCATGGTTTGGTCGTGGTTCTAAGCTGGCCAGTATCATGATTCGGATGATTCTACTAGGGCGCACTGGCAATCATTTGTTCCAGTACGCGTTTGGGCGGGTGTTGGCAGAGAAGCACGGGGTGCCGCTGATACTTGACGGTTCGTGGTTCAATGCGGAGGGATGGGCGGAGGTATCGCATTTTCTCAGATTGCCGATTCAGGCGAGGGTGGTCCGGCGGTTTTCGCTGGCGGCCCGTGCGTTACTCAAGGTTACTGGCAGACACTACTGGGAGTACCGGGGAGTGTCTGTGTTAAAGGAATGCCCGGGCGATCAATCATTCGATGCTGCATTCATGGATGCACCAGCTGACTGTGTGATATTCGGATATTTTCAGACGCCACGGTATTTTGCAACCGTTGCCGCCAGCCTACGCCGGGAGATTCATGGGTTACTTGATCATGGTGTTGTTGTTAGCGGCAGGCTCGTCGCGCAACTTTCTGAACCCGGATCCGTGGCGGTCCATGTGAGGCGCGCTGATTACCTGCGCATTCCGATGTTTCAAGTGTGTGATCGGGCATATTACCAAGTGGCGATGAATCGGCTCAGGGAGCGTCTGAATCATCCGAGGTTTCATGTTTTTTCCGATGATCCCGCTTGGTGCCGCGAGCAATTTCAAGAGAGTGATCAGGTGGTGGTCGATGCTGGCAAGTACGCCAGCAACCCGTTGCATGATCTGCGCCTGATGAGTCTGGCAAGTCACCACATCATCGCTAACAGTACCTATTCATGGTGGGCAGCGTGGTTGGGAGAGAAGCCGGGCCAGCAGGTGATGATGCCGGAGCGTTGGTATGCGCACGGAATCGAGGCACCGATTGAAGAGAAACGCATGCCGCATTGGGAGATCGTGAGTTTGTAATGCCAATTTATCCTAACAACTGGGCTGTGGTGGTGCCTCTTGCCAATGAGGAGGCGGACCTTCCAGCGTTTGCGGCTGCGCTGCAAGCTGTGATGGACGAGAGTGCGGGAGGAACGGTGTATTTGATAGTGGACAGGGTTTCGAAGGATCGCACTCTTGAGTGCTGTGAGGAACTGGCCGGAAAGGATCCGCGATTTATCACGAAGTGGCTGCCGCAAAACCGTCATATCGTCGATGCTTATATCAACGGATTCAGGGCGGCTCTGCACGATGGCCATGAAATCATCATTGAGATGGACGGTGGGCTGTCGCATGATCCGCGGGCGATTCCGGCATTTTTGCGGGCGCTCAATGAAGGCAATGATTGTGCGTTTGGCAGTCGCTACATGAACGGCGGTTCGATGGTGGATTCCCCGTTGAGGCGGCGGTTGCTGAGTAAAGGTGGGACGTTGCTGGCGCAGTGGTTGCTAGGGGCGGGATTGGCGGACATGACATCTGGCTTTCAAGGGTTCCGGCGTGAAATTCTGCTCAAGGTTGTGGATCACCCGTTGCGCTCGACGGCTCACTTTTACCAGACCGAGCTTCGGCATCTGTTGCGGAATCAAAAGCTTATCGAGGTGCCGATTCATTACCGGGCACCATCGCCTCGGGTGTCGAAGGGGGCGATTCGCAATTCAGTGGCGGTTTTGATCCATTATTGTCTGAGGCGTTTGCAGGGCCGGAGCCCATCGATCCAATGAATGGTAGTTCTCCAGAGACTGCGCTTGTCGTCACCTCGATCCATGCGCCGAATTCCGTGCTGAGGGAGTTGGCGGCGGGCTGCTTGGAAAATGGCTGGGACTTTGTGGTGGCTGGCGATAGCAAGAGTCCTGCGGACTTTACGCTGGATGGATGCCGGTTCCTGTCGCTTGACGCCCAGCGAGCCAGCGGATTTGATCTGGGGGTGAAATGTCCGGAGCGCTCATATACCCGCAAGAACCTTGGCTATTTGGCGGCCATCCAAGCAGGAGCAAAGGTGATTGTGGAGACGGACGACGACAATCATCCGACGCCGGAATTCTGGTCAGCCCGGCGTGCCCGGGTGCCGTGCAGGGCTGTTGAGATGGCTGGCTGGGTTAATGCCTATCAGTATTTTACCAGTGGGTTTATTTATCCGCGAGGACTGCCGCTGTGCCATGCGCGGGACCTGGGCCCGATGGCGGGGACGGTTGAAATTGTGTCTTGCCCGATTCAGCAGGGATTGGCTGACGACGATCCGGACGTGGATGCGATCTACCGGATGTTATTTCCGTTGCCGTTCCGCTTTGACGTGGATGTGGCTCCGGTGTTGCTAACGGGTGGGGCATGGTGCCCGTTCAACAGCCAGAACACGACATTTTTTGAAGAGGTGTATGCGTTGATGTACTTGCCAGCGTGTTGCAGTTTTCGGATGACTGACATTTGGCGGGGATTTGTCGCTCAGCGGGTGCTGCAGGCCAGCGGAAAAGGAGTGATGTTTCATGGAGCGACGGTGTGGCAGGAGCGCAATGTGCATGACTTGCAGCGGGATTTCATGGATGAGGTTCCTGGCTATGCGAATAATGCAAGGATTCGTGAGGAGCTTCTCGGGATTTCTTACCCGCCGAATGAAACGCTGCGCAGGATGATGGAGCGTTGTTATGAAGTGCTGATGAGCCACGGTTGGGTGGGGCAGGAAGAAGAGGTTTTGTTGCAGGCGTGGTTTGGTGATTTGGAGATATTGGGGGTTCTGTGAGCATGAGTGATACTGTTCTAACTGATGCTGGAGGGGAGCGGCGGGTGGGATGGCCGGGCTGGAATTTCCTTGTGTTGCTATTGCTGCTGACGTTTCCGTCAAGCGGATTCGTGCAAAAATACTCCGGTCTTGCAGGTGTGGCCGGCTATGTCGGATTGGTTGCGCTTGTGCTACTAACGACACGGCGATTGGCGGCCCGCATGGCGGAATTTTTGCAGCGGTGGTTTTGGGGGCTTTGTGTGATAGTGCTAGCCGGGTTGGCGATTGGGTTTGCGGTGGTTTATCCGATAGAGAACCGTGGGGGATTCGGCAAAAGCAGTGATCGTGACGATGGTCTAAATCTGGCTGTGACTCGGATGGCAGAGGGAAAGACTCCCTATTATGGTCCTTCCAAATCAGCCGGTCCGTTGTCGGTCTTGCCGGGTGGCATCGTGCTGGCGGCACCCTTTGTGGTGCTGGGCAACAGTGCCTATCAGAACATGTTTTGGTTGGCGTGTTTTCTGGTTGGCGCATGCTGGATGTTGAGGGACCGAGTTCTCGCACTGTTGCTATTGATGGTGCCGCTGGGGTTATCGCCGGCAGCGATGTATGAGTTTATTTCGGGTGGCGACATGCTTGCCAACGGGATCTATGTGGCCCTGTTTTTTCTATTGGCGATTGGACTATGGACCAGTCCGACGGCCTGTGCTTCAGCCAAGTGGCTGGCATGCGTCGGGTTGGGAGTGGGCTTGGCGTCGCGCCCTAACTTCTTGTTGCTAACACCGCTTTTTGGGGCGATGTTGTGGCGGACGGTGGGTTTGCGGCTAGCCCTTGGCGCTGTTGCAGTGGTGGGAGTGGTGGCGGCGGTCATCACGGTGCCATTTTATTTGCATGATCCAGCAGGGTTTACGCCGCTGCTCGCCAGGCAGAAACTGGCAGTTATTGATGGGGTGATGCCATGGGCCAGCAAGGGGATGATCGGGACGACGGCGATGCTGGGGATGATTGGAGGGTGGAAGTTATTGTGGGGCGATTCCGGGGAGATGACGGAGGCGTTCTTTCGTTGGTGCACGCTGGTGACGTTGTGGCCGATGGTGTGTGCAGTGGGACTGTTCGGATTGGTCAACGGGCACCTTGATTTCAGTTTTATGAGAGACCGCTTCGGTTTGATGTATGTATTTTTTGCGCTTCTTGGTTGGGGCAGGCAGGCGCTGGTTGAGGCTAGGCCAGCGGCGTAGTGGCAAGGGAGACGCCAGTCTGAGGGAATGGGCTGGGTGTTAGGCAAATTTCTGCGATCATGCGATGGTTCACATGCACACCGGTGGCGTTTAGCGGAGGGGGGGTATTTTTTACGCGAGACAGTGGTTTGGTTTGCCGGGGATTGCAGTTGATTGGGGTTGAGAGTCGGGCAGTGATGCCTGGAGAGCGGCAGGCCGAGGATCAAGCCGATTTGATCCGGACTGAGTTCAGCAATCTTGAATCGGCGGATTGGTGGCGCAGTCATGAGCTCGATGGGGTCATGCTATATGCTTGGGGCAGTCCGCAGTATCGCAAGGTGGCAGCGGCGATCCGAGAGGCCGGGATTTTTCTGCTGCTCAATCAGGATAGCGGAGGGCTGATCAGTCCGCTTGCAGGGGTGAGGGATTGGTTGCGCGAACAATGGATTCATACTGGCCAGGGGCGCGGGGCGCTGGCTTGGGCGAGATGTGGGATGCGTGTGTTGCGGGGCGTGAGTGTTGGTTTGTTTCTAACTGACCCTCGGCGTGCCGCGCATCTGAGGCATGGGCATGTGATAGCATGCGTTTCGCCCAAGGCTGCGGAGTACTACCGGAAAGTGTGCCGATACTACGGAGGGGCGGATTTAGCAAGCCGGGTGGAGGTGGTGCCGCACGCGGTGGAGTCGCGGTTTAGGTATGGCGGTGAATTCAAGCGGCGGCAGGTGGCGTGTGTGGGACGATGGCAGGATGCGTTGCAGAAGCGGCCGTGGTTATTGATTGAAGTTGTTAGATCGTTACTGGCGGCGGATGCCGAGGTAGAAGTGGTGATTGCCGGGCAGGTGACAGTTGAGCTGGGCGAGTGGCACCGGTCTCTATCTGAATCGGGTCGCAACCGGGTGAAGCTGAGGGGAATGGTTGATCGGGATGAACTGGCTAGAATTTTGGAAGAGAGTCAGGTATTTTATAGTTCTTCTGCGTTTGAGAGTTTTGGGATAGCGGCGGCTGAGGCGTTGTGCTCGGGATGCTCGGTGGTGGCTGGCCGGTCGGTTTCGATGGCAAGCTTCGAGTGGTTTGTGGGGGATGACTCCGGGACTCTGGCAGAGGTGGACGATGCGGCTGGGCACCTGCTGGCGCTGAAGCAGGAGTTGGCGTATTGGGAGCAAGGCAGGAGGGATGCAGGGGCGATTGCGGGTGTGTGGGCGGAGCGACTGCATGCGGAGCGGGTTGCGGCACAGATTGTGAGTTTGCATCATGCATACGCAGCAAGACGCAAAGGAATTTTGAATTTTGAATTTTGAATTTGAGGCACTCGCCATGGACTTTACGATCATCACGCCTAACTTGAATTACGGGCGTTTTTTGGCAGATTGTTTGGGCAGTGTGACGGAGCAGGGCGGGGTGGAATTGGAGCATTTGGTGATGGATGGGGGGTCGAGTGACGAGAGTGCGGAAGTGGCGGGTGGGTTTGCGGATGTGCAATGGTCGCAGGCTGCGGATAAGGGGATGTCCGATGCGATCAACAAGGGGTTTGCGCGAGCTCAGGGGGACTGGGTGATGTGGCTCAATGCCGATGACCGACTCAAACCCGGGGCGCTGGCGGCGATGTTGGGAATATTGAAAAAATCCGCAGCGGATGTGGTTTACGGGGATTGGAACTTTGTGAATGAGGCGGGTGAGTTTCAACGCCGGGTAAAGACACCGCAGTGGTCGGCATTTGTGAATCTATATCATCATTGTTATGTGGGATCGACGGCTGCGTTTTACCGGCGGACGACGGTGATTGACCAAGGGTATCGGTTGCGGGAGGATTTTCGCTATGTGATGGACGGTGAGTTTTATGCACGCCTGGGGGCAGCAGGAAAGGTTTTCCAACATGTGCCGGTGGTGGTAGCAGATTTCCGCTTGCATGCGGCTAATACCTCACAACGACACTTGGTGAAGACCCGCGATATGGAGACGATTTTGGCGGCGGAGCGTCAGCATGTGGAATCGCGGGCGTTGCGGCGGGCATACGGCTTTCGAGGTTTCCGCGACCCCTATCTGACGGGACTGGTGGATGGGCTGCTGTGGATCGTCGCGAAAGGCTGGAAGGGGGTGCTGAGGTGTGCCGCTGCGCTGCGCGGTGTTTCGGTGTTTCTGTAGCCGCTGATCATGCACTCTGACGTTTCAATTGCTGCAGTTTTTGCGACCATGAACCGGGCAGCTACGGCGGTGGCTTGTGTGCGGGCGTTGGCGATGCAGACGCGGCCGCCGGATTGGGTGGTGGTGGCGGATAATGATTCGCAGGATGGGACAGCTGGAGAGTTGGATAATCTAACGGATTTGCCATTTAAGTTGGTGGTACACCGGATGAAGTGCAACCGGGGGAATGCCGGCGGGGTGGAGGAGGCGATGGAGCTAGCATTGGCAAAAGGGACTGATGCGGTGTGGATATTGGACGATGATTCGTGGCCGCAGCCGGGAGCATTGGCGGCACTGCTGGAACGGGCGTGGGATGGGCAGGTGGTGCGGCATGCCCTGCAGATTGATCCGGGCACCGGGCGATTTACTTGGCCATTGCAGGTGGCGGACGGGATGGGTGGGTGGCGATTGATAGGTGGGTTGGAGGATTTTCCTGGGGTTGATTGGGTGTGGAGCCGGAACAACTGGACGGGGGCGTTGGTGCCGCGCGAGGTTCGGGCGGGGGTTGGGCCGGTGAATGGGGAGTTATTCATTCGCGGTGAGGACGAAGAGTATCCTTGGCGCATCGAGCAAAGGGGATTTAGGCAGCAAGCGGTGCGGGGCGCGCTGATGGATCACCCGGGGCCGGCCAAGCTCATGCAGTGGCGGCTTTTCGGCAAGAGGATGTTTTTCGAGCCGGGATTGGCGGATTGGAAACTTTATTACAAAGTGCGCAACATGGTTTGGTTGAAACGCCAGCAGGCGGGCGGGCTGCGAGCCATAAGCATGGCGGCGGCGTATGGGGTGGTGGCGATTTTGGTAGATGGGCCGTCGCGGGTGCCGCTATTGTGTCGGGCGATTGGAGATGGTTGGATGGGGCGGTTGGGGAAAATGCCAGAGCGGGGGGCGAAAAATTAGGCGAGATATGCTAGCACAACTCAAGTCACTAATCCGACAACTGTTTTACCGGTCTGGGGTCTTTCAAAGCCTCGTCGGGTTCTGCTCGGTTGTTGTGGGTCGAACCAAGGGAATTGGCATGTCCCACCTGCTGTCGTACCGCGAAGATGACGCGATCGGGCCGCTTCAGAGGGACGAGGCGATCGCGCTGTTCGGGATCATCCGCAGTTTGCGGCCGAAGCTTGTCGTGGAGTTTGGATTTTTTCATGGTCACAGTGCGTTCAACTTTTTGCGTGCTCTGCCCGCAGATGGTCAACTCTACAGTTATGATATTGATGAGGATTCCATCAGCAGGGCTGGCCGGGAATTTGGGTTTGACCGGCGCTTCACCTTCGTGGGTAAGTCACAAGTGGATTTTGATGCTAGCGATATCGGTGGCCAGTTGATTGATTTTGTGTTCTTTGATGCGGCTCATGAATTGGAGCTCAATATTGCTACGTTTGAGCGCATCGTGGATCATCTGGCACCGGATGCAATGATTGCCATCCATGACACGGGACTGTGGCAGCGGGAGCATTTTTCGCCGATTCATGCCACGTTTACCCGTGGGTATCCGGGCGAGTGGGTCACCGAGGATCTGTATGCCCATCAACCTGGAGAGCGGGCGTTTGTTGACTGGATTGTCGCTGAGCCGCATGGGTTTTCGGCCATCCACCTGCATTCCACGCGCACACTGCGTCACGGGTTGTCATTGCTGCAACGGCAGCGCACGCTAGCAGGGCTGCGGGTTGATGGATATGCACGTCAAGATCAGGGGCATTGAGATGAGGAACCTCCGCATTGGGGTGAATTGTGGCAAAGAATCCACTGAAATACTGATTTCCATTGGCATAGGCGGTCATAGACACGCCGCTACAACCCGTCTCAGGTGCCTTGCCACAGTTATTGGCGCCGCGATCTTGGTTTGTCGCCCCTTGACTGAGGGGGGTGGGGCGAACGCGGATTTTTTGAGAATATTCAGGCTTGCGCATACCGGAATTAAGGACATGGTAGTCGGCGCAAGTCACTGCTGAGGACGTGTAGGGACTTTGACATGGGTATGAGACATAGTCGCAAACAATCATTCACCACTCAGGCATTCCAGCTCGCTGATGCGTTGCTGGTGTGGCTTGCGTTCTTGATAGGTGGGGCGTTGCGCGACGTCGTTCGGCACGTGGTAGGGATGGGCATGGGAGATGAGGACATGCTGGCCTCGATGAACTGGATCTTGTATATTTGTGTGCCATTCACGCCGTTGCTGTTGGATCGTTTGGGATTTTATGAGCGCATGCGGCAGAAGACCACGAGGACCTCGGTGGTGCAGTTGTTGCGGGTGCTGCTGGTGATGATTTTATTCATCGGTGCCATAGCGATGTTTGCCAAATTGCTGGATGCACGCCGCTTGATCCTTGGTCTAGGACTCATTTTTGTGTTTGCGCTGTTGCTGTTGCGGGACCGGTTGACGACCCTGTGGCTGAGAAAGCGCAGGGGCAACGAGGCTGCTAGGGAGCGGGTGATTATTGCGGGTTCTGGTGTGGAAATCGACGAGTTTCTGACCCAGCTGGATCCAGAGATCACGGCTGACTGGAATATTGTGGATCGCTATGATTTGGGCCAGCGCGGGGTTGATGAGTTATTTGAGTTGCTGAGAAATCAAGCGGTTGGGCGGGTTTTATTTACTGCGAAGCACACTGAGTTTGAGAAGGTGGCCAAGGCTGTGGAAGCCTGTGAGTTGCAGGGTGTGGAAGCTTGGATTGCGGCATCCTTCATTCGGACGCAGATAGCGCGGCCGGAATTTGACATGGTGGGAACCAAGCCAATGTTGGTGCTGCGTTCGACGCCGGAGCTGTCTTGGGAACTGATGTTCAAAGCGGTGTTTGACCGGGTGGCGGCAGTGCTGGTGATTGCGGCGAGCTTGCCGCTGTGGCTCATCGCCTATATCGGAATTCGGCTTTCGAGTCCAGGAGCGCCGGTGTTTTTCTCGCAAATGCGGGCGGGTCGGTACGGCAGTCCATTCCGGATGTGGAAATTTCGCACGATGGTGCCAGATGCCGAAAAATTATTGGATGACGTCAAGGCGGAGCATGGCAATGGGATGGACGGCCCGGTTTTCAAGTTAGACGAAGATCCGCGGGTATTTCCCTTTGGGGGTTGGTTGCGCAGCAGAAGTATTGACGAGTTGCCGCAGTTGCTCAATGTGGTGCTTGGGGACATGAGTTTGGTGGGGCCGCGGCCACTGCCGCTTTACGAGGTGGCCGCCTTCAGTAAGATGGCCCACCGGCGGCGCTTGAGCGTCAAGCCGGGAATCACCTGTGAGTGGCAGGCAGGCGGACGCAATGAAATCACAAGCTTTGAGGAGTGGGTGGAATTGGATTTGCACTATATCGACAACTGGTCGTTGTGGTTGGATTTTGGGATCCTGCTCAAAACGATCCCCGCCGTATTGCTCGGCAAGGGGGCCAAGTAGTCGGCGAGGCAGCGTCATAAACGCGTCTTTCCCCATTTGATTGATATGTTCATATGACAGTTGTGGCGGCAATTTTTCTGGTGTTAGCCATGTGGCTTGGGGTATTGCTTGGCCCGGATCTGAAGGCATGGCATTGGGGGCCGTCGTTGATTGCGTTAGGGTTGGCTGTGTTGGCGGCGCTGCCTGCGATTTGGCGGCGTGGCGGGCGTGGGACGGGTGGCTGGATGCTGGCTGTGGGGTGTGGTGTGGTGGCATGGTTTGGGTGGCGGGCCTGGGCGTCGCCGGTGATTGAGTATGGCGTGGCAGATGGGCTGTTATTGGCTGGGGCTGTGGGGTGTTTTTTGGTGGTGGGAGCCATTCAGGAGCAGCGTTTGGCGGAGCGGGTGTTGATGTGGGGGCTGGCGTTGCTGGTACTGGCGAGCGCGGCGGCGGTGGTTCGGCAGGTGTTTGATCCCGGGTTCACGCCGGGTTTTGTGGCGCGCTTTGCCTTGCCGTCGGGATTTTTCGGACACTACAATGAAGGTGCAAATTTCCTGATTGGTTCGTCCTGCTTGGTTGGCGGCGCAGCATTGGCAGGGCGTTATCACAAATTGGAACGGTGCCTCTGGGGATTGATTGCGGTGGTGGGAATGGTTGCAGTGTACTTTACCCGTTCTCGAGGTGGGATTTGCGGCGCGGCCGGTGGATTGGGAGTGTTTGCGCTGATGGCTTTGATCGTCGGCAAGCATCAGGGGGCGCGCTGGTTCGCGCCGGCAATTCTGGCCGTTCCATTGATCGGTTTGGTTGTGGTGGGATTCCTGTTCAATGGCTGGAGCGACGCTCAAATGGTCAGGAAACAGGAGGCCGGCATCGATCGGATGATGGACAATGCCATCCGGCTCAATCTGGTTGGCATCGCCGTGTCCTGTGTTGGCTCGCATCCGTGGGCAGGCGGGGGGAGTCACAGCTTCAGCTGGGAATGCAATCGGTTTTGGGATATCAATATGTACGGTTCGGGTGGTACCCGGCCTGAGCAGGTGCACAATGAAATTTTGCAGGCGGCGACCGATTATGGAATCGTCGGGGCTGGTTTGTTAGTCGTATTCATTGGTGCCTTGGTGGTGTTAGCGGTGGTTCGGGCGATACTTCCAGACGGTCCCTCAAACAACGAATCAAATGGCGATGGCTGGAGGCTTGGTGGTTTGGCTGGTCTTGCCGGTATGTTGATAGAATCTAACTTTAGTTTTGTATTTCATCTGGTGCCTGGGGTTTTTTTGTTGGGAATGTGTTTGGGCGGAGTGGCGCAGCCTGGTGGGATGGGCAGGAAAGTGGTGGCGAACGTCCAGGGTCCGGCGATCTTTGCATGCGCAGTGGCCTTGTTTGCTGCGGTTTGGTTGTTGCCGATGGGATGGATGGGTGCGCGGGTGACGGCGTTGCGGCGGGGAGAACTGCGTGTTAAGCGATCGGAGGTTGCGCCGGAGGCTAAGATTGCTGCGCTCAACGAGGCATTGAAGTTGTGGCCGACGGCCGCGTTCTTTCAGGAGCGGGGGGAGGCATTGCAGCAACTTGCTGCTCAAGCGCCCGTGGGCAGCGTCGATTTGGCGATGGTCGCCAGTGCCGTGGACGATTACTGGATGGCGTCGGCACTGAATCCGTATGTGCCCGGACCGGTCGTGAACCGCGCGAATCTGCTTGGTTTGCTAGGCAAGGATGCGGAGGCGCTGGAGCAGTTTGGGTTGGCGATCAAGCTGGAGGGCGGGATGGAGGGGGGCTACAAGGCGGGGTACTCCAAGGCGGTGTACTTGAGCGGCAAGGCCGAACGTTTGTTAGGCAAGAATCAGGCGGCGGAGGCGTTGCTTGCCTTGTTAGGAGCACGGGAGGCGCTGGTGACGACCCATAATTTTCCGAGTGGGGAACCACTTGGGTACGTGTCGCGGCAGTTGCGCATTGGGATCGGGGAGCGGCTGGGGGTGTTGCTGATAGAGGCTGGACGGGACAAGGAGGCCAAGGATGAGTTTGAGAACGTGGGATTGTTGGCGGAGGGCGGTGGGATTCGCTATCTTCAGGCTTGGCAAGCGCGGTTGGAGGCGAAGCGCAGGTGGCATGATCGCAATCCGGAGGAGGCGTTGGCGTTATTTTTGAAGGCGCGAAGCTTGGCTGAGCGGACCGAGCGATTGCCGACGGGAGTGAGCGCTGAGGATTTTACCAAGTTGCGGGAGGATGTGAACCGCTGTATTGAATTTCTGAAGGGGGCGCAAGTTGAGCCCACGGATCCGACGGCCAAGGGATCGGTTACTTGGTGATTTGCTGCCAGTTAATTTGGGATTGGGCAAACCTGGTGAGGAATCTTTTGAGTTTGTCGTCAGCTTCCTGCTCGGAGACTGGGGTGTCGATCCAAGGGATTTTGCCGAACCACATGGATGCGCTGACGTAGGCCCATCGTTGGTCGATGCCGCAGATGATGCGGTCGCTCATATCTGAGACAGTGCGTTGGAAATGATCGTGTTCAATGCGATTGTGGCCGACGAAGAAGTAATAGGTGACGCAATCGAAATGGCGGTCGAGTTTGCGGTTGCTGGCATTGGTGAGGGTTTGGATTGAGCGAAGACGGCGCATGGTGATGGACTTGCCGTTGGCGAGCTGGGTCGTGACGTCTTTGGACGAAAGGATGTTGTGGCCTTGGGCTGGCATGCAGCGTTCGGGGCGGTGGATTGAGTTATTGAGGTCGTGACCGGAGAGGACCACTGAGAGGTCGGCGCGGTCTGGGATGATGAGACCCTCTGGTGAGTACTCATCGGGGCGGGGGCTCAGGCAGGTGGCCTTGGCAAATTTGGTATCTTTGGCGAGTGTGCCAATTTCCGCTTCACTGGGTGGGATGGGTTGCAATTGCCAGGTGCCAACGGTGGATGGCAGGGTCATGTTGATAGCTGACTGGGCCACTTCGCCTGTTTGAGGCAGGAAATGGATGGAGCTGAGGGAGGAGGCCAGGAGGGCTGGCAAGATCAAGGCTCTGAGTTTCACGTGGCGGGTGCAGGTGGGTTGGCTGGCGTGCTACGGCTGACGACGAGTCGCCTGAGTTGTTTGTGCTGGGGGGTACGCCAAGGGACGGCTCCTTCGAGGAGCGAGTGCAATCCTAACATCAATGCCAACGAGAACGGATAAAACAGCAACAGCCCCGACCAATCGTGCCAAGTCTCGCGGGCCCATTTCGCATCGCCATACTCGGCGATGACAAAAATAGATGTCACCCGCAGCGCGTTGCCGACAATTGCCAAGGGGACTGCTGAGAAAAACAAGAGGCCTTTTTTCCAAAGTGAGATCTTGGCCATGTACGCCCAGGCTGCGGAAATCATCATCAGGGCCATCAGGGAATGAATGCCGCTGCAACCGCCGGCGATGCTCAGCGGAGGCCAGTCGCCTTTGACAGGCAGAATGTCGGTGCCTTGGGTGTAAGTGGCCACTCCGCACCAACCGGCACCGTGGTGAGCCAGCGAGGTGGCGAGCAGTTGGAGATGCATGGTGGCCTGCTGGAAGCCGGGCAGCGGGATGGCCAGCCAGAAGAAAAACAGCGGAAAACTGACGATTTTTGCCACCTGCCAGCCCCAGAGGAACCAAGCCGCGCCCCAGAGGAGGATGGGGAGGCCAGCGACGGCGACGCGAGGTTGCACGGTGCGGAAGGCTAGGACGTAGCAGAGGACACCTGCCAGCACGCCGAGCAGGCCCCAGAAGCTGCCATTTTTGACAGAAGCCCTGAGTTCGTTGTGGCGGTAGATCAACAAACCTGCGATTAGGAATGGGAAGATGAGGCCGTGCTCGAAGTCGTTGTCACTATTCCAGGCGCTGCGGAGCCATCCCAAGGCGGACTCCGCCCGCTCAGCGCCAAAAAGCGGCACCATCCCGAAAAACCAAATGAGAATGGCACTCGAACAAACCACGGCCGCCCACAGCTCGCGAGAAAAGCCGGATGGTTCCAGCGCTGGGGCCGTGGGTGCAGCATTTTCGGGTTGATTCATGGGAGCAGGCGGCGATGGGGCGGAGCGATTGGCGTTTTTCAAGCAAAGTATTGCCGAGTGGCCGTTGAATGTCAACACTCCGCCCCCGCCCCACCCTCCTGACTTATGAAACTTATCAGTGGAACCGCACATCGCGCCCTTGCCGAAGGCATTGCCGCCACCCTTGGACAAGAACTCGCCGACGTTCACGTCACGGCCTTTCCGGACGGGGAGACGTTTGTAAAAATCAACGAGAACATTCGGGGGGCGGACGTTTTCATCATCCAACCGTCGTGCCCGCCGACCAATCACAACCTCATGGAGTTGCTCATTATGGTGGATGCCGCCCGCCGGGCCAGCGCCGGACGCATCACCGCAGTGATGCCATTTTATGGCTACGCCAGGCAGGATCGCAAGGACCAGCCGCGGGTGCCAATCACCGCCAAGTTGGTGGCCAACCTGTTGACGTCTGCGGGTGTCGGCCGGGTGCTGACGATGGACCTGCATGCGCCGCAAATCCAAGGATTTTTCGATATTCCAGTGGACCACCTGTATGCCAAATCGGTGCTCATCAACCACCTGCGTGAGCAGCATCCGGACGCCACAAACCTGACCGTGGTCTCCCCGGACGTCGGAGGTGTGAAAATGGCCCGAGCGTACGCCGATGCACTCGGGGCCGAGTTGGCCATCGTCGCGAAGCATCGCGTGAGTGCCACGCGGGTGGAGGCGATGAACGTGATTGGTGAGGTAGAGGACCGGGATGTGTTATTGGTTGATGACATGACGGAGACGGCTGGCACGCTCAAAGCGGCGGCGGAGATTTTGCGCAAGCACGGGGCGCTGCGGATTTTTGCGGGGGTTTCGCATGCGATTTTGGGTGAGCTTGGCCACCGGCGGCTTGATGAATCCGAGATTGAGGAAATCATTACCACCGATTCGGTGCCCCAAGCCGCAGGAAAAAAAGTTCGCGTTGTGAGTATCGCCCCACTGATGGGTGAGGCCATCCGCCGCATCAGTGATGGCCAGTCGGTCACCTCATTGTTTGAGGTTTGAACGGCTACTTGCAGGTTTTTTAAACATTTTTTTGACAAGTGGGCAGTGGCGGGTTACACAGTCCGCCCGCCACGGCCGCAGGCACAAGCATCCGGCAACCCTTCCTTCAAACACAATACGCCCTCTCTGATATGGCCACCAAGCAATCCCTCCAAGCAGCTGTGCGAGCCCGCACCGGTTCCGGCAGACTCAATCAAATGCGCCGTGAAGGCTGGCTCCCGTCTGTCATTTACGGACGCGGCACCGAAAATCAAAACCTCAAGGTGCATGCCAAAACGTTCTCCGAGATGCTGGCCAAGAGCAGTTCGGAAAATATCTTGGTCAACCTCGAAGTCGAAGGTGCCGGCACCCGCTTGGCATTCCTGCAGGCCGTCCATCACGATGCACTCTCGGGCAAACCCCTGCATGCGGACTTTTTGGCCATCGACGAAAACACCCCCATCACCGCCCACATCCCGGCTCACCTCATCGGTGAAGCCATCGGCGTCAAGGCTGGCGGCCTGCTCGAGCAATACATCCACGCCGTCGAAATCACCTGTCTGCCCAACGATCTGCCCGAAACCCTCGGTTTCGATGTCAGTCATCTCGACGTAGGGGATTCCCTGCACATCGCCGACGTCTCCTTCCCTGCGGGCATTCGTCCCACTCATGCGCCCAATGTGGTTATTGCCCACGTTGGCAAACAAGGGTCTGGAACTGATGATGTGGCTGCGGCCACCCCTGGCACCCCTGCCGCTAAATCATAGGCCCTAAGCCCATAAGATCTTCTGCATCTTCTGCCCGGTCAGCCATCGCTGACCGGGCATTTTTTTTCAATTTGTTGCCGCTTCGCAGAGATTTTCGTCCATCACTCCGGACGGGATGCTTGTGAAGCCGCCGCCTTCTTATGAAGTTTGCAGATGGGATAGAATTCATGGGTGATAGAAACGTTGTACGAAGCGAGCTTGCAATAGAGAATCTCCCTCGAAAGCCTGCGGAGTAGCGCTTTCAGCCATGACGTTGTCCTGCTGAGGAAAGGTTTGCCACGGGTAGGGGCTGGGGCTAGGTTTGCGGCGATGTTGAATCGGTTTTACAGGGATTTTGATGTGGAGCGGCGAGCGGCGACGGGGGCGGCCGAGGATTATCGGACGCCGTTTCAGATGGATCGTGACCGGGTGCTGCACACGCCGACGTTTCGGCGATTGCAGAACAAGACGCAGGTATTTTGGAGTGGCGAGTATGATTTTTACCGGACGCGGTTGACGCATTCGCTGGAGGTGGCGCAGATTGGCAAGTCGATTGCGTATTGGCTCAAGACGCGGTCCCGCGGTTTGTTAGATGATAGGTTTTTCATTGATGCGGATTTGATTGAAGCGGTGTGTTTGTCGCATGATTTGGGGCATCCGCCGTTTGGGCATGCAGGGGAGCGAAGTCTCAATCATTTGCTCAGCGGGCACGGGGGATTTGAGGGCAACGCGCAGACGTTGAGGATTCTAACGGAGCGGATATTTTCGGCGAGGCGCATCGGCATGGATCCCACCCGTGCGTTCCTCGATGGCGTCCTCAAATACAAATCCCTGTGGAGCGATCTCACTGCCGCCGCGGGACGCCCACCGCAACATCACTTTCTTTATGACGATCAGGCCGGGCATCTCGCCTGGGCCATGGGCGGGCGGGAAATTCCGCCGCAATTCACGCCCGGCCCGGCACGAGACGCCTTGAAGTCGATCGAATGCCAAGTGATGGATTGGGCGGACGACACGGCTTATTCACTCAACGACCTCTCCGACAGCGTGCGTGCCGGTTTCCTCAATATCGAGAAGATCGAGGCGTGGGCAGAACGGCACGGCGAACCATGCAGCGAGGGCACGTCGCTCGGCGACCTGATGCGGGCGATCCGTCAGCACCGGGTCGATCCGTTCGTCGGGAAACGCATCGGCCGCTACATTCAGGCGGCATCCTTGCTGCCCGACACGAATTTTCTCAGTGATTTGACGCATCGCTATGGCTTCCGTTTGGTGGTTGAGGAGGGGATTCGGGCGGAGAGTGCCCTGTTCAAGCGCTTGGCCTTTGATGTGGTGTTTCTCTCGCCGCAGTTGAAGCAGCTCGAGTACAAGGGCAGCCGGATGTTGCGCCAACTCTGGGACGTGCTGGGAGAACGATACATCGCTCAAGCCAGCATCGACGGGCAGGATTTCCAGCTGCTGCCTGCCGATGTGGCCGCAGAAATTGCTGCGGCCCCCGATGCTGCGGGACGGGCACGGCTGGTGTGCGATTTTCTCGCGGGCATGACCGATGGCTACGCCGCCCGCACTTACAAGCGCTTGTTTGTGCCGGATTTTGGATCGATTGGCGACTTGGTCGGATGATGACTGGGGTTGACATGTGCCGGGTGTGTGATGTTCATTTGCGCAAGCCATGAGCGATGCCTCCATAACTCCCGTTGCCGCCACCAAACCATTGGTGACCACGCCGCTTGAGGCGTTAAAGCGGCATTTTGGATTTTCCGGGTTTTTGGACGGACAGGAGGAGGTGATTGGGCAAATTGTAGCCGGTCGGGATGGCTTGGTGGTGATGCCCACTGGCGGCGGCAAGTCGCTGTGTTTTCAAATTCCCGCGTTGTGTTTTGGCGGCGTCACCTTGGTGATTTCGCCCCTGATTGCGCTGATGAAGGATCAGGTCGATGCGCTGGTGGCACGGGGGATTGATGCCACCATGATCAACTCGACGTTGTCGTGGCCGGAGCAGCGGGAACGGCTCGACGCGATGCGCAACGGAGCATACAAGCTGGTTTATTTGGCCCCGGAGCGGTTTCGTGCTGAGAGTTTTCTCAATGCGCTGGCCGGGGTTGAGGTTTCGCTGTTTGCGGTGGATGAGGCGCACTGTTTGAGCCAGTGGGGGCATGACTTCCGGCCGGATTACCTGCGCCTCGGCAAGGCCCTGGAAAAACTCGGCCACCCACAGTGCGTTGCTTTCACCGCCACCGCCACTCCGGTGGTCAGGGAGGACATCACCAGCGTGCTCGGCTTGCGCGAGCCCTTCGAGCAGGTCAGCGGGTTCTCCCGTCCCAACCTTTCGCTGAGTATCGCTGCGGTGGATAACGCTTCCCAAAAAAACGAGCGGATGCGAGCGGTGGTAGTCGCTCACCGCACAGGCATCGTTTATTGCGCCACCCGAAAAAAGGTTGAGGCGGTATCTGAGACTCTCGCCAGTTGGGGATTCAAATGCGTGGCCTATCATGGCGGCATGAGTGACGCCGAGCGCGAACGGGCCCAGGAGGTCTTCATCCAACGCAAGGCCGATGTGGCGGTGGCCACCAACGCCTTCGGCATGGGCATCGACCGTGCAGACGTGCGCTTTGTCATTCACTATGAGGTCCCCGGCAGCGTGGAAGCCTACTATCAGGAAGCCGGGCGAGCCGGACGCGATGGAGAATCGGCCGTGTGCGAATTGCTGTTTAATTATGCCGACACCCGCACCCAGGAATTTTTCATTGAGGGAGCCAATCCGACGGCGGCGGTGATTCGCACGATCTATCAATACCTGCTGAGTGAGGCTGACAAGGACTTTGAGGTGCACCGCACGTTGGATGAAATCGCCAAGCACGCCGATGTCAAAAACTCGATGGCGGTGGGTAGCGCCCTGACCGTGCTGGCCCGCAGCGGCTACATCGAGCGCTTCGATGTAGCGGGCCGCCGGATGCGCGGCACCCGCCTGCTCAAGCCGGACGTGCTGGCCCGCCAGTTGAAGTTGGATGAGCTGGCTATCGAGGAAAAAGACCGCCGAGACCACGAAAAACTCAAGGCAATGGTGGAAATGTGCTATTCCAGAACCTGCCGCCAGCGGTGGATTTTGAGCTATTTTGGTGAGGAAGGCTCGGGGGATTGCGGGTGTTGCGACGTGTGCCGCGAACTGGGCAGCGGTGAATTGCGTGCGCCTAACGCCGAGGAGCGCTTGGTGGTGCAAAAAACCCTCAGCGGTGTAGCCCGCATGTCGCGCCGCAGCAGCGAGGGCTGGGAAGGCCGCTATGGCCGCGGGCGAATCGTCCAAATGCTCTGCGGCAGCCGCTCTCAGGAAATTCTAACGGTAGGGCTTGATCAGCTCAGTACCTACGGCATCCTCAAGGACAAAGGCGTCGGCTACCTCAACGCCCTGATGCGCTCGCTCGCCGATGCCGGCTTGGTCATCACCGTCAGCGGCGAGTACCCGCTGCTGACCCTTACTCCGCTGGGCGAGCGGGTGATGCGCGGCGAGGCGGACTTTTCATTGGTGTGGCCGGAAGCTGGCGGCGGAGGCGGCAGTCCGCAAGTCGCCTTGCAGGACCACGGATTCGACCCGGAGCTCTACTCATTGTTGCGCGATCTGCGTGCTAAAATCGCCAAGCGCGAGGAACTGCCGCCCTACGTGGTTTTCAACAACAAGACGCTCGAAGACCTCGCCCGATACCGCCCGGCTACCGCCGCCGAGGCCATCTGCGTGCCCGGCATCGGCGTGGCAAAGATCCAGCGCTTCATCGCGCCTTTCCTCAAGACGATTGCCGAGTGGCGCAAATCCCGCCCGCGCTAGAGCCGTGGAAAAGCAAATGATGGCGTCGTTGAATCGTATTTTTCGAGTCTTTTGAGTGTCAAAGCCATTGAGCAAGATGGCAGCAAGGGGCTATGAGATCAGGCGGGTGGCGGTTCCACGGAATCGGCTGGGTCCTTGTTTTCAAGGCGTGCGCGTGCCTCCTCGAGTTTGACCATTTTTTCTGGCGAGACTTTTGGGTATTCCAAGTCCAGATTCAGGATGGCGGTGGTCACGGTGTCGGCCACTAGGGCATGGGCGGCGTACTTGCGGTCGGCGGGAATCACATGCCAAGGCGCACGCTTGGTACTGGTGGCGCTGAGGGCTTCCTCAAACGCTTTTTGATAGTCTTTCCAGTGCTCGCGTTCCGCCATATCGGCTTCGGAGAATTTCCAATGTTTTTCGGGATTGTTGAGACGTTCGAGGAAGCGGCGCTTTTGTTCGCCTTTGGATAGGTGGAGGAAGAATTTAAGGATGAGGGTGCCGTTTCGAGTGAGGTGTTTTTCGAAGTTATTGATATCCTCGAAACGTTTTTCCCAGAATTTGGCGTCAGGATGGGTGGGTTGGCCGGGGCCAAGCCATTCTGGATGGACTTTGACGACGAGCACGTCTTCATAATAGGAGCGGTTGAAGATACCGATGCGGCCGCGTTCCGGGAGGGCTTTCATGTAGCGCCAGAGGAAATTGTGATCGAGTTCCTCGGTGGATGGTTTCTTGAAGCTATACACTTGGCAACCCTGCGGATTGACGCCGGACATGACGTGGCGGATCGTTCCATCCTTGCCTGCAGCATCCATCGCTTGGAAAATGAGCAATACCGAGTGGGTGTCACTGGCGTAGAGTCGTTCCTGAGCGGCATCAAGCCGCTTGTGGGATTCCGCTAGAATCTCACTGGCACGCTCTTTGGTGACGTCCTTGCCGAGTTCGCGGGCGGCTTCGGTTTCGGTCCAGTCGGTCGCGAAATGCTTGAGGTTCACGGTTGTGCCGGGTTCGACGAGGAATTGTTCTAGGAGTTTGGGCTTGATCATGGTGAGGATTGGGGTATAGGCGGATTTTGCCGGTTGGCACACACTTCAGGCACGTTGAAAATGACGTCCACCGGCCCTGCCGTCGGAGCAGAAAAGGCTGGCAATGTCACCTGATGGAAGACAATGGAAGTTTTCCGGTGATGTCAAGCACCGTGCCAGAATTCGCTTTACCGAGGCACCGCCTCAGACGCAAAACACCGGCCCCGACTTGATGATCCAAGACGAGAGAATTGACCTAACGATCCCATTCTTGGTTTTTTCAGGAATCCTGACGCTGCGCTGAAACGGATATTTTTTTTGTGGTGTTTGTGGGTCAGCCATCTATCCTAGCGGCCAGAGGGGACTATGTCGGAACCTCGTGAGCTAACCCAATCATGAAATACCTAGGCCATATCTTTGCCGCTATCCTTTTCGCTTTGCCCGCCGCATTGCCGGCTGCGGACACCAAGCCTAACATCATCCTCATCCTGATTGATGATATGGGCTATGGAGACGTGGGAGCGTTTGGCTCGACGAAGAATCGCACGCCTAATATCGACAGGATGGCCCGAGAAGGGATGAAGCTCACGTCATTTTACGCTGCGCCGGTGTGCACGCCTTCGAGGGCTCAGGTGCTCACCGGTTGTTATGCCAAGCGGGTATCGCTGCCCGATGTGATCTTTCCAGCCTGTCCCATCGGCATCAGTGCGAAGGAACGGACGGTGGCCGAGTTGCTCAAGGGCGCAGGCTATGCGACCATGTGCATTGGTAAATGGCACGTTGGCGATCAGCCGGAGTTTTTGCCCACCAAGCATGGATTCGACCACTATTTCGGCTTGCCATACTCCAACGACATGGGTGGCAGCGAAACCGGTCCGCTGCCGACTGGTGCCAAGCGCAAGGGGTCGCCGCCGCTGCCTCTGGTTCGCGACGACAAGGTCATTGAGACCGTCCCACCAGCTGCACAAGACCGTCTGACCGAACGGTACACCGACGAGGCCGTCAAGTTTATCACCGACAATCAGGCCAAGCCATTTTTCCTGTATTTGCCGCACACCGCGGTGCACGTGCCGATTCACCCGGGTGACAAATTCAAAGGCCACTCTAGCAATGGCTCGTATGGCGATTGGGTCGAAGAAGTCGATTGGAGCGTCGGCAGGATCCTCGACACCCTTCACGAACTCAAGCTGGCCGATAACACCCTCGTTATCTTTACCAGCGACAACGGTCCGTGGCTCACCCAAGGAAAAAACGGCGGCACCGCCGGTCCCCTGCGCGGCGGCAAGGGCGGCACCTTCGAAGGCGGCATGCGCGAACCCACCATCGCTTGGTGGCCGGGTCATGTGCCAGCCGCGAGTTCCTGTGATGCGGTGGCCGGCAACATCGACTTGTTGCCAACCTTTGCCTCGCTAGGCGGCGCGGGTTTGCCGGAAGGCGTTAAACTGGACGGCAGGGATTTGACGCAAGTTCTGTTGGGAAAATCGCAGCAATCCCCCCGCGAGGCTCATTACTATTTTAGTTCTAACCGACTAGAAGCGGTCCGCAGCGGTCCGTGGAAGCTGGCAATCGTTCGCCAATCCGAAAACATGGGGGGCGGCCAGAACAAGCCCGGCACACCGGTCGCGGAATTCACGCCAACCCTCTACAATCTTGACACCGATATCGGTGAGCAACACGACGTCGCCGCCGAGCACCCCGAGGAGATCGAGCGCCTGCAAAAATTCGTCGCTGCAATGGATGCAGACCTCGGCCTGAAGAAACCAGGCCCGGGCGTTCGGCCGCCAGGCCGCGTCCAGGAACCGAGCGGCCTCTACATGACGGAGCCATGATATTTTAAATTCTAGAATTTTGCAGTGATGTCACCTAAATGGATGCTTCTGGTTTTGGGCTGCTATGTTTCGCTGCCGCTGGTTCCGGCGGCGGAGGTGAAGCGGTTGCCTAACATTGTGTTTATTTTAGCCGACGACCTCGGCTACATGGACATTGGCGCTAACAATCCGAAATCGTTTTACGAGACGCCTAATATTGATCGTTTTGCGGCTCGGGCCATGCGCTTCACGGCTGGCTACGCGGCATGTCCGGTGTGCTCGCCCACCCGAGCCAGCATCATGACTGGCAAGTATCCGCCGCGCACCGGCATCACCAATTTTATTGGTGGCAACCGCACGGGCAAATGGTTGCCGGCACCTAACCAGAACCAATTGGCGCTCACTGAAGTCACTCTGGCCAAGGCCCTGCGTGCTGCCGGTTATAGCAATTTTTTTGCGGGCAAGTGGCATTTGGGGGATGGCGAGTATTCGCCCAATGCCCACGGGTTTGGTCCGGGGCTGTTAGGCAAGAACCAGTTTTACTATCCCGAGTCCGCGCTGCCGCCGCCCAATCCACAGGACGATCCCAAGACCACGGATCGCATCGCCGACGAGGCGGTGCGTTTTATTGCCACCCACAAGGACCAGCCGTTTTTCGCCTATCTGCCGTTTCTCGCTGTGCATATTCCGATCGGGGCCAAACCGGAATTGATCGCAAAATACCAGCGCAAGCAGGCGTCAGCGCCGCCAGTCGCCTGGGGCCAGGAGCGCGATAGCAAGGTGCGCCTGGTTCAGAACCACGCGGCTTATGCCGCCATGCTTGAGCAGATGGACAGCGCCATTGGCCGGGTGTTCGACGCGCTGGAGCGCAATGGTCTGAGCGATCACACGATTGTCGTGTTCACCTCGGACAACGGCGGTCTGGCCACAGCCGAGGGGCACCCAACGTCGAATCTGCCATTGCGCGGCGGCAAGGGCTGGCTGTACGAGGGTGGCATTCGCGAGCCTTGGATCATCAGCGCCCCGGGCGTCACTAGGCCCGGCAGTCATTGCGATACGCCGGTGGTGAGCACTGATTTCTATCCGACGTTGCTAGAGCTGGCCGGGTTGCCGCTCATGCCCCAACAACACCTCGACGGGGTGAGCCTGTTGCCGCTGCTCAAGGGTGGCGAATTGCAACGCGGCCCGCTCTACTGGCACTATCCGCATTATAGCAACCAGGGTGGGGGACCTGGCGGGGCTGTGCGTGATGGCGATTGGAAGCTCATCGAGTCGTACGACGACGGCAGCTGCGAATTGTATAATCTGCGCGATGACATCGGTGAGAAGAACGACATGGCTGCCGGGAAACCCGCGAAGGTGGCGGAACTTCGTGGCAAACTGGTGGACTGGCGAAAGTCGGTGCAGGCGCTGATGCCCACGCCAATCCCGGCTAACCAGATCAAGCCAGCTGCGCAAGGCAAGGCGCAGCGCTCGCCGGATCCATCAGTCAAACAGGAATCATGAGTTTATCAACCGTTATCGCAGCGGCCTGTGGGTCCTTGTTCTGTCTCAATGTTTTGCACGCGGCGGAGCCACAGCTCGCAAGTGCCAAGCCTAACATCCTGTTCTTGTTTGCAGATGACCAGCGTGCCGACACCATCGGGGCCCTAGGTAATCCACTGATCAAGACACCCAATCTCGACCGATTGGCGAGGGCGGGTGTGGCCTTTGACCGGGCTTACATGCAGGGTGGGATGCAGGGAGCGACTTGTGTGCCGTCGCGGGCGATGCTGTTATCGGGGCGTTCCTTGTTTCGAATCGACGAAAAACTTCAGCGCGACCCCACGTGGCCTGAAGCGTTTGCCCGGGCCGGTTACACCACCTTCATGTCCGGCAAATGGCACAATGGCGAGGCTTCGCTGGCGCGGGTTTTCCCCAATGCCCGCAGTGTGTTTGTCGGAGGCATGACAAATCCGCTCAAAGCCTCACTTTGCAACGTGACGGATGGGAAGCTGACGAAGCCGAAGCCCGCCGCCAAGCATGCCTGCGCGGTGTTTGCCGACGAAGCCATCGACTTTCTCAATCGGCAGACTGGCGGGCCGTTTTTTTGCTATGTGCCGTTCGATGCGCCGCACGACCCGCACATCGTTCCGGAGGATTTTCCGATTCGTTATGACGCTGCTGACATTCCTCTGCCGGGCAATTTTTTGCCGCAACACCCATGGGACAACGGCGAGATGATGATCCGTGACGAGGTGCTTTTGCCGCATCCACGCCCGCCTCTCGCGCTGCGCCAGATGCTCGCCGACTACTATCGCTATATCTCGTACCTCGACGCGCAGATTGGCCGCGTGCTCGATGCCTTGGCCGCATCTCCGTACGCTAACAATACTTTGGTCGTCTTTTCAGCGGACTCCGGCGTCGCCCGCGGCAGCCATGGCCTCATCGGCAAACAAAACCTTTATGAGCACTCGTTGCGCGTCCCCCTCATCATCAGCGGCCCGGGCATCCCGGCAGGCAAACGCAGCAGTGCCATGTGTTATCTGTTCGATGTGCTGCCCACCCTCGGCGCGCTCTGCGGCGTCGCCGCCCCCACGACCAGTGAGGGCATGGACTTCGGCGCTTGCCTGCGCGAGCCGACCCGGCCAGCCCGCACTGAGTTGATGTTTGCCTATCGAAACGTCCAACGCGCCGTTCGCGACGAGCGCTGGAAACTCATCCGTTACCCGATGGTCGATAAGACCCAGCTTTTCGACCTGCAAACCGACCCGTTGGAAATCACCAATCTGGCGGAAATTCCCGCTCATGCCGCCAAACTTACCGAACTCATGGGGTTGCTAGAAACCCAGCAGCGGCACTTCGGGGATGGCAGGCCCTCGCGTTAGACCACTCCAGAGTCAGCGAGGGAGCATCAACTCTTGGTCGCTTAGCCCGGTGAGCCGGCGCAATCCGCCAACCAGGCGCATGAGGGTGAAGAACAGGAAAATTAGGACTGGCACCCCTATGACGGCAAATCCCCAGCCGGTGATTTTTGCGATGATGCTGTTATACACCTCCAAGGCATCGGCGGCTCGCGGGTCGAACCCCCGGAAAAACCACCGCGCAAGGAACACGTTCATCGCCGCACTGACGAAAAATGAAGCGGCAAATAGCCGCGTGGCCGCCGCCAGCAACTTCTCGTAGCCGCTTTGCACCGCCAACTCGGCAACCCGCTCCTCAATTCTCCGGATGTCAAAAATGCTGTCGTTGTAGAGGAATACCCGAATCAGTGGCGTCGCCGTGCGCTGCGAAAATAAGATGCCCACTCCTAACACTAACGGAATGAGCGCCTCCTTGATGCCAAATAACTGCCCGGCGTTAGGCTTTACCGAACCGTCCTTGTTCCACAGGTACAGCGTCAATCCGCCAGTTAGAACCACTGACAACAGCCCCAGCCCCGAAAAAAAATTGGGCGTGCGGGTTTTGGCGAAGAACCACAGGCCGTAGCCAAGTGGTAGGGCGAGGGCGATGATGATGGCTTTGACAGGGCCGAGATGCCACGGGCGAACCGCCTTGCCGAGCAGTGCCTGCAACTCCGGGTCCTTGCTGAAAAGGCTCAAAATCATCACTGGGACCAGGACGTTGATGAGGATGTTAGCGAGCGGGTGTTCGTCTTTGCGTTTGGGGGCTGCCATCGGTTTGAGATCTTGCGAAGCGCGACGACTAAGGCTTGAAGCGGCCATTGACAAGGCAAAGAACGGAATAATTCCTTGCGAAGGCACGTGCCACGCTCCACCCTCGGCTTGTGGATGCCCGATATTGCCTTGCCGGACGGAGTGACGGCGCTCGTTTGCTGGATCCGGTGGCGGGAGCCACGCCGCGATGACTGCCGATCCTTGGACGCTGGCCTTGGCGATGTTCGCCGCACTGTGCGTTGGCGTTTCCAAAGCAGGTTTCGGTGGCCTGTCGATGATTTCGGTGGTGCTATTTGCGGAAATTTACGGTGCGCGTGTCTCCACTGGCTTGGCTCTGCCATTGCTGATTGTGGCGGATCTCACCGTCTATCCGGCGTTCAGGCGCTTCGGATCTTGGCGGCCGGTCTGGCCGCTGCTGCTGCCCACGGCACTGGGATTGTTAGGCGGCTGGTTTTTGCTCGGTAGGATTGACGATGCAGTGGCGCGCCGGGTCATCGGCTGGGTGGTCCTCGCAATGGTGGCGGTACAACTCGGACGGCGATGGTGGCCGCATGCCTATCAGGAAATGGCGGATTCGCGAGGCTTCGGGCTGGCGGCCGGGATCGCAGGTGGCTTTGCGACGATGCTGGCCAACGCCGCCGGGCCGATCATCCAGCTATTTTTATTATCGAGGCGTTTTGGAAAGATGGACATGGTGGGGGTGGGCGCGCGGTTTTTCTTGCTGGTGAATCTAGCAAAAGTGCCGCTCAGCGCGGGCCTGTCCCTGATCAGTCCGGCCACCTTGCTGGAGAATGCCAAGTTGCTGCCAGCCATGTGGCTGGGCGTGTGGTTAGGCGGCAAGCTACTGCAGCGGGTGCCGCAACGGCTGTTTGAGTGGCTCGTGGTCATCTTCGCCATCCTCGCGGGCCTGCGCCTGGCCCTGACGTGAGGTGGCGCGGTGGGCCTTATTTCAGAGGCTCGCTCTGCCTCTCACCAATTTTTGATAGATGAAAGCGAATCCGATGAGGAAGATTCCCAGGGCCAAGTAAACCATGCCTTGAGTGCCGGCGCTGATATATTCAAAGTCATAAAAGAAGAGTTTGACGAGGATGAGGCCGAACAAGATCACGGAGAGATTTCGTAAGAACCGTTTTCGGCGGATGACGGAACTGACGAACACGGCGAAGGCAAGCAGCCAGATGACGATGGAGTAGGGGAGGTAGATATTGAGTGAGAGTTGCTCGGGGCCTGCCATGTTTTGGGTGGCAGCACCCTTTCCAGTGTTTGCTATAAAAACCGACAGGTTATCGTATTCGGTGCAAGCGACGAACATGAGAGCGAGCACAGTGATGGATTCGACGACGCGCAGGAGGGGGAGTTTTTTCTGGTAGTTGCGGTTGAGGCGATTGGCCACCAGCCATCCCAGAACCAGTCCTGAGGTCATGGCGAGGTAGTGGAGCAGCAGGACGGAGGTGCTGAGTATGTGTGATTCAAGAACGCTCGTTCGGAAATTGATCATGTCCCAGTGAACCAGCAGCGGGTAGGTTAGGACAAACGCGGCGGAGAGGTAAAGTGTCCGCATTTTCAAGGATGATTGGCGGCGGGAGTGGAGGGCGATCAAAGCCAGAAAGAACACGCAGCCGGATGTGAACCCAGCCACCGAAAAATGATTGAGAGTACCGGTTGCCAGGCCCGCGAGCACAAACCCCAGCCAGCTCAATGTGAGAAAAATTGAAAAGAACAGCACACCGCGCAACAGCTTGGAAAAATCAAAATTCCGAAACCATTTCTTTGGCAGTGGCAGTTTGGACGTGAGGATTTGCCATGTGCTGAACAACAATGCCCCCAGAACGATGGTCCCAATCAGCAACCCGTAAACCAGGATCGACTGATCCAGCGGTGCATTTTCGACGGACAGGGCTGGGAGGCAGTTGGCCTCCACCTCCCACAGGAAGTATGCAAACGTCACCAGCAGCGCGATGGCGGATATCCAAAAGGCGGACCATTCCTTGTGCTTGTTCGCGTAGGCCAGCATGAAGACCGATAGCAGACCCGAAAAGAGGATGATCCTGTCCTGCTGCACCAGCATCGGCAATACCGAAGCCGCTAGAATCATCAGCGAAAAATAGTGGGGCAGTTGCCATGTCGTCGGTCGATGCCGCTTGATCAGGTGCAAGGCGATGGCCTGAACGGCAACGAGTGCGGCCGCATAAAGGCTCATGGACCAGACGGCGCAGAAGCGGCTGACGACCCAGCCGGTGCTGCCAAGAAACAGCAGGAGGTTCGCCATGATGAGCAGCAGTTGCATCCAACGGGCCAGCGGATTTTCCTTTTTGGCCGATGCCAACGTCACGATGACGTAGAAAACCAGATAAAAGGCGAGACCGACTCCGAAAAACACCGGGAGGAATTCGGGCTTCGAGTGGACGACAAATTTTCTCAGCCAAAGCAGTCCAAGAAATCCCCAGGCACCCGCCATGTTGATGGAATGGATCAGCGGCTTGTCAACTCGTTGGCCTATCCATGAAATCAATATACTGAAAGGCAAGACAAAGGGGAATAGGTATTCGAAATAGCTGCTGTAGGGACCTGCCAACAGAAGTTCTGAAATATAGAAAAATGCGCTCGTCAATATCAGCAGGGCCGAACTGCGATGAAGCAACGCGCTCGCCAGCAGCAGCAGTGTGGGCACCCACAGGAACAGGCTCGCGAGCGGGAAGTTTTGATAGAAACAACCTTCAGAATTGACGTTGATGAACGAGATTTTGATCTGGATCAAAACCAGATAGATCGCCGTCAGCACCGAAAGGGAAAGGGTGACAGGGCGATGATTCTTGACGAAAATCAAGGATGCTGTCAGGGCGGCGATGGCCGGCAGGAAATAGAGCAGCAACACCGGCAAATCAGAACCGGCGACCTCCGGGCCGCTTGGAACATCGTCTGCCGCCGGGGAGAAATGAGTCAAGAGCATATCATACAGGCCATGGGAGCCCTTGGTGGCCGACAGGGACGAATAGATGCCGATGAGCAGGAAGATGGCACCAAGCACGATAAACAAGGGTGAGCCTAACAGCCGATCTATCGTCCCTCTGGGTCTGCTGCTTCGTTTCTTCCGGGTGCGGTGTCTGTGTTTTTCTTCCATGGATTCAGAGGATAATTCTCGGAGCCATCTGCGGGCGGAAGGTAGCTATCCAGCTTGCTTTGCCAAGTGATTTAGGAAAAAATCCGTCATTGGGCCATGCCAAAAGGCCCATGACTTGACTCGCATGCTCCGGCGGGCGCTGGATTTCGTCCGATCTTCTCCTGGAAAAATGAGCCTGATACGTCAGTTTCGAGCATATTGATCGGACAATAGGGCGTACCACCTGTCCTGCGCATGAAACGCCAGGCTGGAAGCCCGTCGTCCATGACAGGAAGGATGCCTATCTTCCGTCAAATCGACCGAATTGGCTCTGGACTGCCGGGGTCGGTCAGACGCTGCCGGCGATGCTGCGTCCGGTGGATCGCAGGTCGTCACAAGCGACCTTGAGGCGGTTGGCGAGGCCGATTTCAGCCTTTTTTAGGTAGCCGCGGGGGTCGTAGGCTTTTTTATCGCCCACTTCGCCATCGATTTTGAGCACGCCTTCGATGTTTTGGCAGATGTGGGTGACGATGGGGCGGGTGAAGGCGTATTGGGTATCAGTGTCGATGTTCATCTTGACGACGCCGTAGTCGAGGGTTTCGCGGATATCAGTGAGTTCCGAGCCGGAGCCGCCGTGGAACACTAGATCCATCTCGGCGGCGGCACCGTGTTTGTCGGTGACAGCTTTCTGGCCGTCGCGAAGGATGGTGGGCATGAGTTTGACAGCCCCGGGTTTGTAGGCACCGTGGACGTTTCCGAAGGTGGCGGCGAAGAGGAAGCGGCCGAGGGGTTGGAGTGTTTCATAGACGGTGAGCATATCCGCCGGGGTGGTGTAGAGTTTGTCAGCAGGGGTGCCGGAGGTGTCGTGGCCATCCTCTTCGCCACCCACAACGCCGGCTTCCACTTCGAGGATAATGTCCAGTTCGGCGCACTCCTTGAGGAGCTTTTTGGAAAGTTCCATGTTGTCTGCTAACGCCAGTTCGGAGGCGTCCAGCATGTGGCTCTGGAACAGCGGGCCTTTGCCCTCGGCGATGCGCTGGCGAGAGGCATCCAGCAGCGGCCGCAAGAACGATTCCACCTTGCCGGGCTGGCAGTGGTCGGTGTGCAGGGCAACGAGCACGTTGTATTTTTCTGCCAAGCGGTGGGCGGCTTCGGCTAACACAATGGCACCGAACGCTTCGTCGCCCACGCTGGAACCCGAGGCGAACTTGCCGCCCCCGGTGGATACTTGGATGATGCCATCGGACTTGGCCTCTGCGAATGCGCGAAGGGCCCCGTTGATGGTGATGATGGAGGTGACGTTGACCGCCGGATAGGCGTAACCGCCTTGTTGGGCGGCGTCGAGCATGGCACGGTATTGGGCAGGAGTGGCAATTGGCATAACGGCCCCTGCGTATCCAATGAGCGAGCCAGCTGCAAGCGGTAATCGACAAGAAATTCAGGAAAATGTGGCAGGTCTGGCAAAAAAACGTCAGAACCCGGGTGATTGTGGCTTGCCAAGCCGATCTGGCGAGGGTTTGTTTGCTGCAACGATGACTGACACTGAGACGATTGTTTGCAAGCCGACCCGCTGGTTTCTTTTCCGAGCCTCGGTGATGATGCTCATGTTCGGCGTGTTTGCGGTGATGTTTTTCATCGACGGCTCGAGCGGATATTGCAAAAAAAACGAAGTTTACTATCTGAAAAAGGCTTTCGAAAAGGCTGGTGTGGAATTTTCCAAGATGAACCAAGGCGGCTCCCTAACTCCAGAGGCTTGGAAACAGCATGCCGCCGCTCAAACGGTGGATTTCCCGGCGGACCGCTCGGTTTTGCCGTCTCACCTAAACCTCCCGATGGCTTGGCCTGAGGTATTACAGGACTACGGACGCATGCAAACGCAGTGGAACCTGCTCTGGCGCGAATACACCAAGACCCGCGGCATCAATGAAACCGTCCCCGAGGAACCCTACGATGCTAGAAAAATTAAGGAACAATGGGTCGTTTTCTGGATTTGCTCATCACTGACCCTCGCCATCACTTTCGTCCTGTTGCGTACCTTGCGCCGCTCCATCGTCGCCGATGCCGAGTCCATCACTGACCAGCGCGGCCGCCGGGTCCCCTACTCCGATATGAAATTTCTCGACCTGCGCAAGTGGGACGGCAAGGGCTTGGCCTTTGTTGCTTACTCCGGTGCCAGTGGCGCAGGGCGCATTCGCCTCGACGGACTGACGTACGGCGGATTCAACAAGGAGGACGGCGAGCCAGCGGAAAAACTCATGCAAAGGCTCCGCTCAAACTTCTCCGGCGAAGTGATCGAATATGCCACCGTCACTTTCCCCCAACCCTCCACTGCCTCACCCGAAGCTACACCCGAGGCAAGCGCAGAAACCGATCAGAAACCGGACTGAATTCGTGCTCCTTTGAAATTTTTCGTGTTCTGAGCATTTTTAGGAGTTGCCAAGCCCCACCCCAACACGTTAAGCCAGCCCCGACGCCAACCATAAACACCACAGTAGCCTATGTCTGATAAAAGTATCGAAGCCCGAGTGAAGGACATCATCGTCGACCAGCTCGGCGTGAGTGCCGATCAAGTGACCGCAGAAGCAAAGTTTGTCGAGGACCTTGGTGCCGACTCGCTCGACACCGTGGAACTTGTGATGGCTTTTGAAGAAGAGTTCGACATCGAAGTGCCCGACGAGGAAGCCGAAAAGCTTCAATCCGTGGGCGATGTCATCACCTACATCAACAACCAACAAGGCTGATACCATCGGCCGGTTTGTTTTGAAAAGGGTGGACTCCCCAGGTGGTGTCCGCCCTTTTCTTTGCAATTCGGGCATTCTGCCGGACATTGGTTTACCCATGCACACGCCCGACGACATCCAATACGCTCTCGAAACCACCCGCGTGCTGCGCGAGCCGGATCGGCGCATCGAAACATTCGGCGAAACGCGCTTTGAATTTCAAATCATCAGCGAGTTGATGGACCAGGTCGGGCAGGTGCGCATTCGCACCGGCGAGGTCGAGGCGATGCGTCCGCGCATCCTGCGGCCTGCTCCCTACCGGGAAATTGAGTTGGAGGGATTTGACGCCACAGCTCGAGCCCGGATGGACGAATTGATCGACAAATTCCGCAGCGAGGGAAAGAATTTAGCGTTTTTGCAATACGGATTTCAATTCCGGCGGGGCCAGGTTCACGAGGAAATCATTCACGATTCGATGGATGCGGTACGCGAGCGGGTGTTGGAAGACATTCGGCGCACGGGCAATCCGACGCGTGCAATCATTGAAGGGGTGGATGATGCTTGGGAGGTGGCGATTTTGAAGTTTTCCTTTGACATGATCATTCGTTCGCACGAGATCAACGCGTTTGATTTTAAGCGGCGTGGACTTCTCTGAGCCATGAATCGCCGATGAGCCTCTGGACTTTCGTCAAATTGCTAGCCGCTGCGGCCGTCATCGGCGCCATCGGCTTCACCGGCATGTTTGCCTATCACATGGCAGTGCGTCCAATGGGTGGGGTGTTTGAAAAGATCGTGCCAAATCCCGCAGTGGTGATGAGTCCGCAGCCTGACGCTGAGTTTACTGAAAGCGTCAACGCGGCCGAAATGCCCGACGTTGACCCCGGCGAGAAGACGTTTCAAAAAGCTCACGAATTCATCGCGCTGGGCAAATTGGCCGAGGCTCGCGACAAGCTCAATACCGTCGTCAATATCTACCCCAGTTCATCCTCCGCGCCCATCGCCCGCCACATTGTCGGTGAGATGAATCTCGATGACATCCTCTCGACCAACCAGATGGCGGGTAAACAAACCCACATCGTCAAGCGCGGCGATTCGTTTCTGGGAATCGCCGCCCATTACAAAACCACCTTGGATTTCATGATGCTTCTCAATGGTCTGCAGGAACTCAAGAATCTCGTGCCCGGCGAGGAGCTGCTCGTCATGCCCTTGGAATACCGGCTCCTGATCGAACCCCAACGCAAGTCGATCTCACTCTGGGATGGCGGTCGTTTTATCTGCGAATACCCCATCGTAAACCTCAATGCTGCCGGAAAACTCACCAGCCAGCACACCACCATCAGCTCAAAAATCGGTCAGATCGACGCCCGCCGAAGCAAGCCTGAGGCCAAGCCTCACGCCAAAACTGAGACCAAGCCGAAAATAAAACCTAAAACCAAAACCGACGCTAAAGGGGATGTCAAGG
Source organism: Akkermansiaceae bacterium (assembly GCA_903827375.1). Classification (GTDB taxonomy): domain Bacteria; phylum Verrucomicrobiota; class Verrucomicrobiia; order Verrucomicrobiales; family Akkermansiaceae; genus Luteolibacter. The sequence goes on along the minus strand of CAIKHZ010000315.1, from coordinate 59,616 downwards.
ACGCCAAAGGGGACGCCAAGGGCCCTCCGGCCCTTGGAAAAGCCATCCAGCTTGCCAAGTTGCCGCTGCAAATCCGGGCCTATACGGCGGAAGATGCGGGATCTCGCGGTATTTTTCTGAGTCCTCCCGACGTCGAGGAACTTTTCCTGCTCACCCGCGTCGGTAACACGGTGGAAATTCGCCTCCCTGCTCATTGAGCGCTAGCGGTCTGACCATCTCTGCTTGTCACCCAAATTTATATTCTGCAAATCCGCCCCTTCCTCATGCAAGTCCTCGAATTCGAAAAGCCCATCGCTGATCTCGAACGTGAGTTGGAAAAACTCCGCGCTAAAGCCATCTCTTCAAACCTCGACCTCTCCGCTGAGTTGGCCACTCTGGAGGGACAACTTGCCGATACCCGAGCTTCGATCTATCAGAATCTTTCGCCCTGGCAGCGTGTTCAGATTGCCCGCCACACCAACCGGCCGTTTATGCTGGACTACGTGGCTAACGCCTTCACTGATTTTTGTGAACTCCACGGCGACCGCCACATTGGCGACGACCACGCCATGCCCGGCGGCTTTGCCCGCATCGGAGGCCAGAGGGTCGTCATTGTCGGACACCAAAAGGGCCGCAATACCAAGGAAAATCTCCGCCGCAACTTTGGGAGCGCTCACCCCGAAGGCTATCGCAAAGCGATGCGCTTGATGAAGCTTGCCGAGAAGTTCGGCCTTCCCGTCATCACTCTCATCGATACCCCCGGTGCCTTTCCCGGCATCGGTGCCGAAGAACGCAACATCGCCGAGTCCATCGCTTTCAATTTGCGCGAAATGATGCTGTTGCGCGTCCCCACCATCGCTGTGGTTCTAGGCGAGGGAGGGTCTGGAGGAGCCTTGGGCATCGGTGTAGCCGACAGGGTCATCATGATGGAAAATGCCTACTACTCGGTCATCAGTCCGGAAGGTTGCGCTGCCATCCTTTGGAAACACCGCAAGCATGCCCCGGAAGCCGCGGCTGCCATGAAACTCGTCGCCCCCGATCTCAAACAACTTGGGCTCATCGATGATGTCATTGAGGAACCCACTGGTGGTGCCCATTACGACCATCACGCCGCAGCCAGCGCGTTCCGAGATTGTATCTTGCGTCACCTCGCAGAACTCGCAAATCTATCTATCGGCGCGCTGCTCGACCAGCGCTATCAGAAGTTCCGCAACTTCGGCGAGTGGACCGGTAAGTGAGACTCTGTCCTGTCAGACTTTCTGTAGCGGCGGTCTGTGACCGTCGCTGCGCAAAAGGTGCCCTGTAGCGGATATTCCATTTCAGGCGCCTTGGCTGAGGGTAAATATTCGGTGTCTCCCGGCCCACAGAGGCCGACCTTGAGGCCGCCCCCGAGCGCAGTCCTGTGGCTGCGGGCTATCCCTTCAATTCAGCGATGGATCATTTCCCTGATTCACCACGCACATCCCGAGTTTCAGGAGTTGGGTCTTCGCCATGGCCACCTCGTCGGCACTTGGCATGTGCTTTGGCATCAGTCCGGTGAAGCGGCCAGTGGTGGAAGTGAAATTGAGCTCCGGGCTTTGTCCAAATTCCCGGAACACCCCGGAATCTTCACGCATGATTGGCAGCAAGCCGGTGGAGGACCGCGCCTGATCCTCCAGCATCAGCACCACCATCTCCTGGCGGTCCGGTGACTGCGACGGAGGCGTGACGGTATCCAGCTGGATGCCGGGCTTGGCCATCCTCACCCACGCCTCGACCACCATCACGATGGCACGGGCGTTGTGGGCGATGGCCAGGAACCTTGCGATATCGGCGAAGCGGTCTTTCGCCGCCTCATCCGGCATCCCGGATGGCATGCAGAAAATGAAGCCGTCCGCGGTGTCAGCGATCACCGTCGGCGGGACACTACCCGTGCTGCGCATCATGTGCAGGGCGTACCGTTTCGCCTGCTGTGCCAGAGCCTCAAGGCGGACAGAGTTCTCCGGGTCGGGATTGATGATCATGGCAGAATGGTTGGATCAGCGACTCAGATTCGAACCTCCAGGAATTACGAGCGGATCAGGATGTATCCTTGGCGGTGGGGGTGGCGGCGGTAGTAACGGCCGTGGTAATACCAGCAACGCTCACCGTGCCAGAAACGAATGACCGCTTCGCCGGGAAGCACTGCCACGTAACCATCTGCTTGAACCACCACGTCGTGTGGATGATAAGGTCTAACGACAACGCGGGTCGGCGGCGGCACCACCACACAACTGGTCGTGGATGCGGCGATGATGGCGAAGGCGAGTCTGCTGATTGCCCGTGAAATTTGAAAGGGTTGTCTTGATTTCATAACGGAGGAGTTCACCGACAAGATGACCCATCCGCCCCACCTTGCCAACACTCAATTTGTGAATCATCAAACCGGGATCATTTCGAATCAGGCTTGCCAAACACCTGATCCACCGGTCGCTGTTCGCCTTCGCCTTCGCGCCCATCTTGAAATCCAACTCCAGTTCGAAATCGCAATAACGCTTCTTCGTGAACAGGCTCGGTCCCGCCTTGGCAACCCGCAGTTCTCTATCATACGAAATCTCTTGCGGGAGGCTTTCGACAAGGCCGTATAAAACGGCTCCGAGGTGTTGATACCACTGCCTTTCATCATTCTCTCCAGAAGCCATTCGCGGGTAACCTCTAGACCAGCCCAGTAGATGGGTTGGTTGGCAAAGAAACCGTCCTTGACAAGGAGTGCTGTGAGATGGTCAATCCTCGTCTGCGCTAGGTTGGGATTGGCGTTGCCAAAACAAGCAAAATGATGAAAATGAACAGACTGTTGGTTATGGGGTGCCTACTGGTGGTGATGCCATTGGGTGTTATGAACGTCACTGCAGCCGCAAAGAAAGCTGAGGTGGAGACTTCGCTCACTGCGGAAGGAGATAGGTTGTTAGCCAAATATGCCGAATTGCTCAAAGCCTTGCAGGCAGAAGTTGGGAAAGCCCTGCCGAATGTCAGCGAGCCGCACAGGACGGCTTTGGAGAAGGCCCGTGGTGCAACCAAAGCGGCCTTGGCAGAGGCTAACGCCAAGCAGTCGGCCTTGGATGCCAACCAGAAGCCGATGGGTCTGTTGGAGCATCGGAAGGGCTGGGTCAGCAAAGCGGCCAAGGCTGTGGCCGCTGCTCAGGAGAAGATCAAGCATGCGAAAGATGATGCAGCCCGGCAGGCAGCGCAGGAAGAGTTAGCCAAGGCGAAGGCGGACGGAGACCAAGGAGCCATCGAACTCAGGAAGTCTCAGGATGCGGTGGCCAAGGCGAAAATCGACGAGCCGAGGGTGCTCCAAGAGAATCAGGCAGCCCAGGCCGCCCTGGCCCAGGCACGCAGTGATGAGCAAGCGGCAGCCACTGGCATCCTGACGGCAATCGAGCCGTTCCTATCGAGTGACCAATCGGACGCGAAACTCGTGAAGTGTGCCGTCCTCGCCGAAGCGACGCCGCAGGGCTTGGCCGGGTTCGCCCAACAGGGTAAGGAGCAGGAGGCTCTGGTAGAAAAGCTTTTGACTGACCCCGCCTTGATGAAACAGATGCTCGAATCGGGAGGTGCCAAGTTCGGCAAGTACGGCCGGGCGATGGAGATATACGTGGCGATCCAACATGCTAGCCAGAAGGCCTCCGAAGGGGCATTTCAGCGCTTGGCGCTGGCCACCAGTCTCGAACATGCCGTGCCGGTCCCTCAATCCAACCCTCAGGACCAAGTCAATGCGCCGGCAATCGTTGACCCAGTGAAACGCTATCTGCATTATGAAAAGGCGAGCCTCGATGGCGAGTTGGATTCTGTTTTTGGAAACCTCAGTGTCTGGGAATATCGGAAAGTTGTCGATTGCGATGCGCCGGATTCCATATTGGCATGGGGGCGAGAGATGCTCAGAAACTACCGGCCCGATCATATATATAACCCGGACTATGGCTGGCGCTACTCCATGTCCGTCAGGACGGATGTCCAGTATGGTTCACAAAACCAAAAGTATGATCTGCCATCGCTCCAGAACTATCAGAATATCATCAAGGATGGGGGAGTGTGTGGCCGTCGCGCGTTCTTTGGGCGGTTTATGTTGCGCAGTTTTGGTATTCCGACTTGGGGCGTGACCCAGCACGCTCATGCTGCACTGAGTCATTGGACGCCGAAAGGCTGGGTGGTTAACCTCGGCGCGGGTTTCCCGCACAGTTGGTGGGAAAAGGATGAGACTCCGCGAAGCGGGTCAGACTTTCTGTTGGAGACGCAGGCGCGGGCTAAACCACAAGATTACAGGAAAGTGCTGCGGGCACAGTGGATCAGTCGCGCCCTTGGCGAGCAAGCATACAACGACCGTCAACACGTCGCCGGTGGCTTCTGGAGCGGCATGGCGCACTACCAAACGGCTGCGATTGCGGCCACGGCGGTGGGGTTAGGGCCGCTCGGTCAGGAGCTTGCCGAGGCCAATGAGTCGAAGCAAAAGGCCAAGGTTGAGCAGTCCAAATTGGCTGAAGTGGACCAGAAGGTATCAGTCGGACCGGACGGAGCCATGATCATTCCGGTAGTGGCTTACAGCAAGGCAACGGGACCCATGGTGGCCATGAAGAGTTTCGGGGGCGGTATGCAATTGCATTGCGGTGGTGGCTTCACGGCCGAGTACGCAGTTGAGGCAGCGCACGCTGGCGGGTACGCTCTGACTGCCTCGGTGGTGACAGTACAAGAAGGCCAGAAGTTCCAGTTTGCATCGAATGATGCCAAAGAGCCGGTTGAAATCGGGGTGCCCTACACCGTTGGCAAGTGGCAGCAGACCCAGCCGGTAGGACTCTCCTTGGTCAGCGGCAAGAATGTTATCCACTTCATGCTCCAAGACGGAAGTCGCGGGGTGACCGTCAAAGAATTCACGCTCAGGCCGGTGAAGTGAAAATCTTGAATTTGGCATTGTGACATCTGGCAGCGAAGACAAGTTAGCAGAAAATATATGAACATGACTCACAGAACATCCCTATGCAAGTTCGCCGCAGTAGCGCTGGCGGGACTTGTTCTTCAAGCCACAGCGGCAAATGACATTCCTGTAAATTTGCCCAAGCCCGATGGCAAGCCGGGTGATGTCACCAAGCCGGTCAAGGTATATATTCTTGCCGGACAATCCAACATGGTTGGTATGGGGGATATCAGCGGTGCCCGGCCGCTCTATCCGAGTGTTTTTCTCTCGGCTGATCCGGCCATTATCCCCGGCGTCATGCCGATCGGCGGCTTCGGACTCGCCGCTCATGGTATCTATCAGTCGGCCGATGCGAACGCCTCGAAAGGCGCCAAGGTCTCACTCATCAAGGGAGCTTTCGACGTCAAGGTGGATTGCACCAGATCGGCACCCGCCAAGACAGCCACGGTGGCCTTGGGGACGGCGTCCGAAAAACTGCCTGCGATGGATGGTCCTCACACAGTGGTTGTTAGCGCATTCATTGACGTGCCGACCGCCGGAACCTACACCGTTCATGCGGGATTTGAAGACAGCAGTCACAATGTCGTTCTCCTCGAAGGCAAAGAGGTGTACCGCAAGGAACCGGGCGGCAAGCCAGTGCTCGCCAAGGTGGCCCTAGACCCGGGCAAGCGGTATCCGATCACGATCACCTACTTCAAGGGCGGTTCAGCGGCGTTCTGGTTGGAGCAAGTTGACCTGGAGGGCAAGGGCGACCTCGAGACGGTGACGAAGCAGGACCATAAATTCACCTATCTGCTGGATGATGCTGGCAAATGGACTATGCGCAACGACGTGTTTTACAAGGAAGCCCGTTTGCATCCGGAAGGTGCTGGTTCGCCGCTTTCCGCAACCTCGAACAATGGGAAATCGATTGGCCCGGAACTCGGATTTGGTTATGTCATGGGTACCTATCATGACGAGCAGGTATTGCTGATCAAGACGGCGCAAGGAAACCGCTCATTGGGTTTTGATTTCCGGCCGCCGTCGAGTGGCAGGGCGGAATCTGCTGACGAAAACGAAGGATTGGAGTACCGCTTGATGGTCAAGGGGGTTCATGAAACGCTCGACAAGATTGACAAGGTTGTACCGGGTTACAAGGGGCAGGGTTATGAGATAGCTGGCTTCGGTTGGTTTCAAGGACATAAGGACAGCGGTTCGACAAAGGAAGAATATGAGAAGAATTTGGTTAACCTCATCAACGACCTTCGCAAGGAGTTTCGGGTGCCGAAGATGCCGGTGGTCGTGGCAACGGTCGGATTCCATGGGTGCCAGCTGGGTGACGGGCCATGGAAAGGCGTCTGGGAAGCCCAGATGGCAGTGGGCGATCCCAAGCAGCATCCGGAGTTTGCAGGCACGGTGGCATCGGTTGATACCCGGGATTTCTGGCGTGAAGTGATCGAGTCACCCCGCGAACAGGACTATCACTACAACCGCAATGCAGAGACATACATGCTCGTCGGCGAGACCATGGGGCGGGCCATGGTGCGTATGCTCGGCGGCAAGGCTGAGGAGGTTTCGACGTCGGATAGGCAAGCGTTAGCAGCCACCAAAGTGGCGGCTGATGCTGCGAAGCTAGGGCCGACCGATGATCAGAAAGCCGCCTCGCTGGCGGCGGTCAAACCGATTATTTTGGATGGCGCGTTGGTGGCATTCGTGACCAGTCCGCGATATGAACCGTCATTGTTGGAGGCGCTCAAGGGGGATAAGCCGACAAGAACGCCGTCATATATAGATGACACCTTGGACGAAGCTGCCGAATATTTCCGTGTGGCCGGTATCCATGACTACGATTGGAAACCTATCGGCGGAGATATCGATGGCATGTTGTGGGATTACTATAGCTTTGATCTGCCAGCTACCGATGAGAAAGGGAAGGGGATCAGTGACCTAAAACTGACCTGCCCGGCCGGCATGGAGAAGTGGTTTTCGCCCGACTTTGACGTGAAGCAAGCCGCTTGGAAAAGCGGCGGGTCACCGTTCGGGGTGCTAGGTGACGAACCGCCGGTCCCCACCCCGGATTGGTACAAGAGCGCTAAGCGGAGTGAGCCAAAAACGGGATTCAAGGGGGACGTGTTGCTGATGCGCCGCAGTTTTGATCTGCCGCCGTTGAAGGAGAGTTACCGCTACCGCATCAGGGTCACGGGCAGCGTGCATGCCAACTCGGGTGAGGGTTATGCAATCTATATCAACGGCAAGCTTCTGTCAGACTCGAGGGTCGGCGTTGCCGCTTGGCGGAGAGAAGGGAGAAAACCTCGCGGCGGGCACGTCTGGACTGATTTTCGCGATGAATTCAAAGGTGGCAAGGTGACCATCGCGGTGAGTCATTTTCCGATGAGCAACCGCACAGCCGGTGCTTTCATTCCGGTTGGCCCTCCATTGAGTGTTTCACTGGAAGAGATGAAGATTCCGCAACTGGGAGTCCAGAAGTGATCAGCGCATCCCTCTTCAATCTGAAATCCGTGGATAGAAACGCCGCTACAATCGTATTTATCTACCCTTTTTGGTTGAAGCTTTCATTAAGAATTTCGCTTGTTGCAGCGCATATTCCGGCACTCGTTGGTTTTGTGCAGGGCGCGGACTTCTATGCCTATCACACGAAGCTCGACTACACTCAGCCGCCTTCATCGGAAGTGCTCGGACGAATCCCCGTCAATGCTGCCAAGACGTTTGCCGCCAGCCAAGTGGACAAGGCCGATGAAGCGCCCAAGCCGCCCAAGCCGGGGCAGATTCGTTGGGGGAAGTACGCCGATCTGGTCGTCAACATCGCGGAGGGAAGGCGGCTTGTGTTCAGCAGGGCCACTGGATATCTGCCGTACTTCCAGACGGCTCGCGGCAAATATCTGTTCAAGCCGCTTGCTGAAAGTCGCGAGGACCCGATGTGTCTTTGTTCCTACGTCCGCTTGGTCGAGGACCGGCCCGAGCGGATCGTTGTTCACTGGCGGCATGTACCGGATCCGGCCAGTGTTGTGATGACTGAGGAGATACACGAACTCTTCATCGTCACGCCGGATGGCAAAGTGCGGCGGGAAATACGCATCGGTACATCGAGGCTCGACGAATTCAACGACACCGCGAACGCCACGGTGCAGGAGCTCGCTCTGTCGCCCGAGGGAATCTCTGAACTCTCGTTGACCCAACCTAGGCATGCTAGCAAGCTTGCCCCAGCAGTTGCCGGCTCAGCCTTGCGGAATGCCGACGTTGGTACTCCGGCGGCGTGGTTCAAGTTCAACGATGGACTTTCACCTAACCGCGATGAAACGATCGATGCGGTTCATGGGATCGCCTGTCCCATCTCTGGCAATAAGACACTTTGGAAAATGGGAGTTTCCGGCACGGCTCTGGCGTTCGATGGCTATTTCTCCAAGGTAACATTGCCCAAGGACAAGGCCCCGGCTATCAAGGATGAGTTGACGCTAGAGGCATGGGTCGCCCTTGGTGCCTATCCGTGGAATGACGCCGGTATTGTCCACCAATCGGCAGGCGAGCCAATCTGCGCGGAGGATTACAAGCATGGCTATCGCGACCCGTATGTGTACAGGCCATGGAAGGTCGAAGGATATATGTTAGGTATTGATCCCTACGGCCGTCCGATTTTCAAAGTCAACGGCCAGCAAGTCGGCGGTGGTGTGTTAGAGGCCAAGGCAACTGTCCGCAAGGAGGATGCTCTGCCGACGTACCGATGGACGCATCTTGCTGCCACTTATGGCCGTGGCCGGATGTGCCTGTACGTCGATGGCCGGCTTGTCTCCTCCAAGGCGGCGACGGGACCCATCGCGCTGCCGGACCGGGACCTGCTCATCGGCTTGAACGGCGACGCCCAGCGCGTATCGGATCCCGTATCGCATAGCAAGTTTGCCGCCAGAGATAACATGCCGCTCGTTTACGGCATCGAGGGACTCATTGACGAGGTCATCATCCACGACCGCGCATTGTCGGCCGGGGAAATCGCCAAGTCGTTTGAGTCGCTCTGCCCGTCGGCTGCGGAGTTGACCAAGCCCGATTTGGATAGGAGGATCCTGCCGGGTGATGCGGACGGCTCGCCCGCGCGGAAATTTGGCGCGACCTGCCAAACCCTGAGGTATCACGAACTTTGGGACAACCTCTGGCGGCCGAGTGCCTATAGAGACATCGTGGTGCGCTTCGATACCACGCCTGGCCGCGTGGTGTTCTGGCAGGGGACTGGCCTTGGCTCAGGCTGGGTGACTGAGAATAACCGGTGGATGGCAGACCAAAGTTGGGAGATTAGTGGACCGCACGGCTGCGCCGAGCACATGGCGGATAAGCGGGGCCGCTTCAACTTCTGTCAACTGATAGAGAATACCGATGCCCGGGTGGTCGTTCATTGGCGTTACCCGGCGATCGACGTCGGATATGTGTTTCCGCGTACGAACGTCTGGGCCGACGAATATTATACGATTTACCCGGACGGGGTCGGAGTCCGTTTTGTGGACACTCCGGGCGGCGAGTGGCAGGATACACAATTTCTTTCCCAGCCGGGCACCTCCTGCCTCGACAATATGGAGCTAACGGCTCTCAGTCTCGCCAATCTCAGCGGTAAAAGTGCGGATCTAACGTGGGCACCACCTAATCATGTGCCAGTTAATCCCATCAAGGACGCCTGCATCAAGCGAATCAACTTCAAGTCCATCTGGAAAATCTTTTCGATCTATCAGGAAGGGGCTGAAATCACCACGTGGGGTGCCGACGAGCAGTCCAAGCACACGCCCGATCCATTTGCCGGGCCATGGAACCACTGGCCCGTCGGACTGAACCCGTCGGATGGACGCTACGCCGTTTCCGACGACCGCGTGACGCACGCGGCCCTTGGCGGGGCGAATCATACCGGCAGTCTCATTTTATATGGTTTCACTAACCAAGAGGTAACGAAACTCGTGCCTCTGGCGAAGTCATGGCAGCATCCTCCGGCGCTCACTGCAGCAAGCGGCTGCGAAACCAAGGGGTACGATTCCTCGCAGCGGGCCTACCTGCTGGCGGCAACTGACAATGTCATCTCGTGTGCGCTGGAGGGTTCCACAGACACTCCGGTCCACAACCCGTGTTTCGTCATCAGCCACTGGCAACCCGATAGCGCGGCGCGAGTTTCTATCAATGGCAAGCTTGTCCCCCCCGGCACGGGATTGCGGCAGGGCATCGTCCGCGACACTAACGGACAGCAATCTCTGGTCATCTGGTTGGAACTCGATTCCACCTCAGTCATTCAATTTTCGATCAACCACGGCTAACTACCATACCAATGAGACACACGGCACAGAATATGAAGCGTATCATCATCGCAGGAATTGTCGGCTTGACGGCTTGCGTTTCCAGTCAGGCGGCCGCCAAGCCGCTTAAAGTATTCATTCTGGCCGGGCAATCCAACATGGAGGGACATGCTGCGGTCAGCACATTTGACCATATAGGCATGGATCCCAAGACCGCGCCGTTGCTCAAGGAAATGCGAAATGCCGACGGAACTCCACGCGTGTGTGATGACGTCCACATCGCGTTTTTCACTTCCAAAGGTGGAGGGGAGAAGGGGCCGACTCCTTTGTATAAGCAGGGCAAGCTGACGACAGACTTTGGTGCCCAGGGGCATGGTCCGCAAATCGGCCCGGAATTCACTTTCGGGATTTATATGCAGAAGCAGATCAACGAGCCGATTTTAATTATCAAGACTGCCTGGGGTGGAAAGAGTTTGCACACCGACTTCCGGTCTCCAAGTGGCGGTCCTTTCGTGTGGGATGAAAAGTCCGCCGATAAGAAGAGCGCGGAGGATAAGGAGAAGAAGAAGGTGGCCACCGGCCATTTTTACCACGAGATGATCGATGATGTTAAAAAGGTGCTCGCTGATCCCGCCAAGGTTTATCCGGCCTATAGCAGAAGCGAGGGGTGCGAGTTGGCTGGTTTTGTCTGGTTCCAGGGGTTCAATGACTTGGTTGCCAGCGATGTCTATCCAGACAGGAACAAATCCGGCGGTTACGATCTTTATAGGGATCTGCTGTGTCATTTCATCCGTGATGTACGCAAGGATCTCGACGCGCCGAAGTTGCCATTCGTGATTGGTGTGTTGGGAATCGACGGCCCCGTCACCGAGAAAATCGAAGCCGCCAAGCCGGATCGGACCCGGGGGATATTGCCGAACTTCCGCAAGGCAATGGCAGCTCCCGCCGGGATGCTTGAATTCAAGGGGAATGTTGAGGCTGTGCTAACTGAGAAGTACTGGGATTCTGAATTGGGCGAATTGGTCGCCAGGTCTGAGAAAGTCAAGGGATTGTCCAAGAAGTTGGCTAAAGAGGGAAAGCTCAGCGCTGAGGAACAAAGGGCGGCGGTGGAGAAATACAACGATGAACTCTTCACGCCGAAGGAGCAGGAAATTCTCACGAAGGGGAAATCCAACCAGGCCTATCATTATCTAGGTTCCTCAAAGATCATTGCACAGATTGGCAAGGCGTTTGCCGAGGCCATGGCGGATTTGATGAAGCAGCAGCAAGGCGCGGTGGATGGCGCGGGGGATGCCAAACGCCAGTGATCCTTGCATTCGATCTAATAGATATCAAAATCCTCGATCTGTGAAACCTTCAGCTATGAGAAATTTATTTGTGTTGTCAGCTGCGGCAACGGCGCTTTCCATCGTGCCCGTTGTCTGCGGGGCACCGAAATCGCGCGAGAAGTTGCCCATTCCAGATTTTACCCAGGGCGGCAAGATTCCACAGGGCAGTCTTGACGTCACTCATGACTGGACTCTCGGTGCCACCGGGGCGCGTGGCTGGGTCTATGGCTCGAATGGCCGCACCATCGAGGCGCGGCAGATCCTTGTGACCAAAGTTGCCAAGGATTCACCAGCCGACGGGGTTCTCAATTGTGGCGATGTGATTCTGGGGATCGGTGAAAGACCGTTCGACGCTGATGCCCGCATCGAACTCGCTAAAGCTATCACAATCGCAGAACAAGAAGCAGCCGGCGGTCTGCTAAAGTTGATGCGCTGGCATGCCGGCGAGATCGCCACGGTTGGGCTCAAACTGCCTGTCATGGGTACCTACAGTGGCACCGCCCCATACGATTGCCCGAAGTCCAGCAAGATCTTTGATCGAGGCTGTCTGGCCATTGTCAAAAAGGGCCTCGGCGGCGTATCAATTCCTAACGATCTTAACGCGCTGGCGCTGGTGGCCAGCGGTAAGGATGAGTACAGACCCATGCTGGCTGACTACGCCAAAAAGGTGGCCGCCTACCGGGTAGAGCAGTACGCGACGTGGCACTACGGATATGCGATCATGTTTCTAGCAGAATATGTTCTGGCAACCCACGACGTGTCGGTGCTCGATGGCTTAAAGCGCTTGGCTCTGGAGTCGGCTGGTGGCCAGAGTGGCGTCGGGACCTGGGGCCACAAGTTTGCCAGGCCGGATGGCAACTTGAATGGCTACGGGTGCATGAACCAGCCGGGACTCAGTCTGACCATTGCAATGGTGCTGGCCCGGCAGGCCGGTGTTGATGATCCGGGCTTGGACCGGGCCATCACCAAGGCCGCAAGTTTTCTGCGCAGATATGTCAACAAAGGGGGGATCCCGTATGGTGATCACGGGCCGTGGATGGCGCATGAGGATAACGGAAAATGCTCCAGCGCGGCGGTGTTGTTCGACCTCTTGGACGACCGCGAGGCGTCGTCGTTTTTCTCCAGAATGGGCACGGCAGCGTATGATGAGCGGGAAAAGGGCCACACCGGCAATTTCTTTAATGTCCTGTGGGCCTTGCCTGGTGTCTCACGCTCCGGTCCGCTGGCAACCGGCGCTTATATCAAAGAACAGGCGTGGTACTATGACTTGGCCCGTGGCTGGGATGGCAGTTTTGACTATCAGGGAGAACCCGGTGGTGAACAGGAGCATGGCAAGTACACTCGATGGGATTGCACCGGTGCGTATTTGTTAGCCTATGCGCTGCCATTGAAAAGCCTATACCTAACGGGCAGAAAGTTATCTTCGGTTGTGGCCTTGAATGCCAGTGAGGTGGATAAGGTTATATCAGCGGGGCGTGACTATTTTCCTGTGAACGGCAAAAGCGGATACGATGCGCGCACCAACGACGAGTTGCTGGCCGGCTTGTCTAGCTGGTCGCCAGCAGTGCGTCATCGCTCGGCCCAAGCGCTGAGCCGGCGGCAGGCGGATATTGTTTCGGTCCTCACCAAGATGTTGGCCGGAACCGATCTGTATACCCGCTACGGTGCTTGCGAAGCGCTGGGCAATTTGGGGCCGAAGGCCGACGCAGCGCTGCCACAGCTGATAGCTTTGCTTAAGGATTCAGATCCATGGCTGCAAGGTCTGGCATGCAAAGCATTGATGAATTTGGGCACGGCGGCGCGCAACGCCAGTGTTAATGATTTGCTGGCGATGATGGTCCGCCCGAATCCTGCTGACCCGAGAAGGTTGGCCCAACGTGACGCCTGTGTGACTCTGTTTGCTCGGTCCCCCGGCGTCCACGATGGTCCTCAAAGCATCCTTGCCGACTCACTGGAGGGCGTGGATCGCCAATTGCTCTATCCGGCTGTCCAGTCGGCTTTGGAGAATGAGGATAGCGTCGTGCGTTCGGGCGTGGGGAAGGGGATATATGACAAGTTGAGTGAGCGCGATCTGGCGAGGTTGCTGCCGGATATTGTCAAGGCGACTGAGAAGCTGGCACCTAGCGACGAGATGTTTGGCGACGGCGTACGGTTGGCCGGCCTCGAACTTCTCGCACGGCTTCACATTCGCGAGGGTATGCCCCTCTGCGTGTCGGTCATGGAGTTTGATCGCTGGGGCAGTGGCAAGCGGGTGCCGGGCTGCATGAGTGCATTACGCAAGTATGGCGCGAACGCCAAGGAGGTGTTGCCGCAGTTGAAGGAAATTAGCCAGGACGCCGGCGGGGGGAACAAGGATATCAACAAGCTTATCGATGACATCGAAGCCAGCACGGATGCGCCGAAGTTGGTGGGTTTGACGGATTTTATTGCGCATGCATCCGAGAATGTGGATCATTCAAATAACATAAAGATAGGAACGCCATGAGAAACTTTGGACAGAGTGTGAGGTGTGCGATTTTCGCAGTCGTTGCCAGCCTGATGCCGGCGGTCGCGAGTCAGGCGGCAGCCAAGCCGCTGAAGGTATATCTCATGGCGGGCCAGTCGAACATGCAGGGGCACTGCAAGCTCACCACGTTCCCATGCCTTGCGATGGACCCGGCAACCGCGCCGATGCTCAAGAAAATGGTCAATGAGAACGACACCCCGCGGGTTATTGAGAACGTCTGGATTTCGTCACTCGGCACCGGTGAGGAGGAGAAGTTCGGGAAGTTGACGGCGGGTTTCGGTGCCGAGCGGAGCGGGCCAAAGATCGGTCCCGAGCTGACCTTTGGTATTTATATGCAGGAGCATCTTGGCGAGCCGGTCCTGCTCATCAAGACATCTTGGGGCGGCACGAACTTGTGCTATGATTTCCGGCCACCCAGTGCCGGGGTGCATGCGGCGCAGGCGAAGCGCCTGGAGCAACTGCGGAAGAACAACGAGGATACCCGGAAGGCAGAGGCGGAATATGCCGAGCGCGCTGGAAATTGCTACCGCAAGATGATCGCGCATGCCAAGTTGGTGCTGGGTGATATCAAGCGGGTTGATCCCGAGTATGACCCGGCCCAAGGATACGAGGTCGCTGGTTTTGTGTGGCTGCAGGGCTGCAGTGATTTCGGGAATACGGAAACCTATCCGACCCCTGGGCAACCCGGCGGATACGATGAATACAGCCGTCTGTTGGCTTGTCTGATCCGTGATATTCGCAAGGACCTTGGCGCGCCGGAGATGCGAGCCGTCATCGGGGTGTTAGGTATTAACGGGGAGCTCGATACGGAGCGGTCGCGCGACATCGATCCGCCTCACATTCCCTGGTTGCGAGAGTTCCGCAAGGCGATGGCCGCACCCGCCGCCATGCCGGAATTCAAGGGCAAGGTGGCGGCCGTCCAGCTCGAGAAGTTCTGGGAGCCCAAGTTGGAGGAACTGCAGTGCCGATGGCAGAAGGTGAAGGAAAAATCGCGTGAACTCAAGGGCTCAAAACTCGGGAAAGATGAACAGAAGGCTGCCATCGACGCGTTTCTCAAAACAGTCTATACCCCCGAAGAATGGAAGCTGATGGAGATCGGCGTGTCGAATGCGACCTACCATTATCTCGGCTCTGCGAAGATCATGGCCCGCATTGGCAAGGCCTTTGCCGATGCCATGGCGGATATGACAAAATGAGAACCTGATGGGATGAACTGCATGAAAACGCCGTCACTTGTTAGTTTTTCCCTCACTCCTGCCTTGTTATCTCCACAATGCGGACGGCTTGTCAGCCTCGTCATTCCGCATCTGGACTACTGATTTTCAAGACACACAAAGCAGCTGAGATGTTTTCAGCAAACGAATCCTCGGATCCTACCATGACCCACTACCATCGAATTTTTCGCCTTCCACTGGCGATGCTTTTCTTCTCCTGTGTCGCCCACTGCGCTGCGGCGGAAGCGCCCGTCACGGGCTTCTACAAGGTACCCCCGCTGTTCTCCACAGCGCCTTCGGAGACGGCCTCGCTCCAGACAATCGACCGATTTGGGCCGGTCGGCATCGGCATTGAGTTGCACCAACCCGCCTTCGTGATGAAGGTCAAAAACGTCGAGCCAGATTCTCCCGCAGCCGCAACCGGCAAGCTTAACAAAGGCCAGATTATCGAGACGATCAACGGTCAGAAGCTCAAGGACATCGACCCGCGCATCCAACTCGGCGACGTCATTACCGCGGCAGAGGCCGCCGACGGACTGATCAAACTGGTTGTCAGGGATGGGCCGGAGGTCCCGCCCCAGGAAGTCGTCGTCCAAATTCCCGTGCTCGGCACCTATAGCAAAACCTGGCCACTCAATTGTCCCAAGTCTGATATGATTGTGCGTGGTTTTGCCGACTACACGCGGGCGGCCGGACCTGGCAAGAGCTTCGGTGCCATCGGCATGTTGTTCCTACTTTCGACAGGCGAGGAACAGGACCTCGAGGCCGTGCGAGGATGGGCGAGGGGCAGCGCCAGGAACGCTCCCGCCTACGCCTGGCACCTTGGCTACGGTGGCATCCCACTGTGTGAATACTACCTGCGCACCGGCGACCAGGAGGTCCTGCCAACCATCCAAGGTTGGGTGAACAGCGCGGTGAAGGCACAATACCTCGACGGTTGGGCCGGCCGCGGCGGGGTGGCGGCGGTCACCTATGGCGGCGGCGGCGGTCACCTCAACGCCGGCGGCACCGCAGTGGTCACCTTCCTGCTGCTGGCCAAGGAGTGCGGCGCGAACGTGCCCGACCATGCGCTGCTCGGGGCGCTGAGCCACTTTTTCCGCTGGGCCGGTCGAGGCAACAATCCCTACGGCGACAACCGGCCGGAAAACGGCCTAGTTGACAACGGCAAGAACGGCAACCTCGCCTTCGCCATGGCCGCTGCCGCGTCTCTAACACCCAATGGCGAGCAGTCAGTTTACGCCGGTGCCCGCGATGCCGCCGCGCTGACCAGCTTCTACACCACCACCTGCATGCTCCACGGCCATACCGGCGGCGGCATCGGTGAAATCTGGCGCAGCGCTGCGATGGGCCTGCTCCAACAGAAAATGCCGGCCCAATACCGGGAGTTCATGGACAACCGGCGCTGGCATTACGAGTTGTCCCGCCGCTTCGACGGATCCTTCGGTATCCTCGGCGGGGCCGACTATGACACCGTCGCGTGGGGTGCCGGCTATGCGCTCACCTATACGATCCCCCGCAAAACATTGCGCATCACCGGCGCGCCGCCGTCAAAATTCTCCAAGCCCTACCCACTCCCGAAGCGCCCGTGGGGCACCCAGGCCGACGACGCCTTCGACTCGATCCAACCGGCCGCCTTCCCCGATGGCAAACGTGCGGATTTTTCCAACGAAACCCTCGCCAATGACTCCGGTCGCCCGTTGCTCGTCCGCATGACCCAACCCGACGTCAGCGACGACACATTGCGCCGCTACGTCCATCACCCCGATCATTTCGTGCGCCTGATAGCCGCCCGCAAGGCCATGGGCCTCGACACCCTGTACCTCGGCAAGGCGATCCCCGGCGGTGGCAAGGCCCGGCCCGCCCTCGTGCTTGAGTTCATCCGCTCCAAAGATGTGCGCGTCCGCTGCGCCGCGATCCACGCGGTTGCCACCAATCTAACGGGTGATTCGCTGGCAGCCTTTGTCCAACCTGCGATGCTTGACCTGTTAGTCGCAATGCTCAAGGACCCGGAGGAATCGTGGTGGGTGAAGGACGCCGTTCTCAATCTCTTCGGACGGCTCCCTGCCAACGTTATCGCCTCGCACTTCGACCTCATTCTACCCTACCTCAAACATCAGGAATGGTGGCTGCAAAGTGCCGCGCTCAACGCGCTCTGCCGGGTTGCTGCCGACCCGCATTGCTATCAGAAAATCCTGCCTGCCATCGGGGAAACGCTGCGCACCTGCCAACGTTTCAACGCGACCTGCTCAGTCGAGTGGGAGGAAATGTTAGCCAGCATCCGCGCGGCCCCCCCCGAGGTGCAACAACTGGCGGTCGAGTCCCTGAAGGCGGCCTACACGGGCTTCGATGGCGTGAAAACCGCCCCCGGCGGCCAGGACATCACCAAGACCTATGACTCACAATTGGAATTTCTAGCTAACACCTTGGCCGGCGCACCAGGCGGCTATGACCTGCTTTACAAACTCGGCAAGGAACTCTACCCAGAGCAACTATTGCCATACTCCTCGATCTTCCTCTCCGCCAACCCGGCGAATTTCGGCCCCGAGTTGCAACAGGCGATCGGCCCGATCATCCGCGACCAACTCGTGTACGAATACATCGGCAATAACCGCGATTACCTGCTGGCCGAAGCCCAGGCCACCCGTCAAAGCAGCAACATCACCACCGCCTTCGACCCCTTGGCCGGGCTTTATCGCAAGGTGGGCGTCCACGACTACGACTGGCATCTTTTCGACCCGAACCTGAAGGATGCCAGCTGGGATTTCTTCACCTTCGATCCGCCGGAAAAGCAAAAATACGACCTCTCGCCATGGCGCTATCGCAAGGTGACTTACCCGCAGGGAATGGAGAATTGGTTCACCCCCGGATTCGACCCCGCCCAGGCCGGTTGGAAAAAAGGGCAGGCTCCGTTTGGCCAGTATCAAGGCAAGGTGGTCACCGACCCGGACCCGCGCGGCAGATTCAGTTCTCCGGACCCGATGCGCACCCTGTGGGATAAGGAAGTCCTGTTAGTTCGCGGCACTTTTCGGCTCCCGCCGCCCCAACCGGGATACCTCTATCGAATCGTTGTCAGCACCGGCTTATATGTTGGTGCTGGCGATGGCTACCGGCTCTACCTCAACGGCAAACCGTTGGTCGAGGTCAAGGAAGGCATCGGCCGGGGCAGCGGCGGCACCCTCCGCGGTGCCTTCATCACCAAGGAGCTCCTCGATGAGTTTGGCAATGGCCCCGTCACCCTCGCCGCCACCACCTTCCTCCGCTACGGTGACCGGGCGATTGCAACCATGCCACCGGTCCCTCAGGGGGTCTTCAGCATGTGGATCGAGGAAATGAAACTCCCGCCGCTGGATGACGCCGCGTTCCGAAAATCCGCGACAGTCATCCCGATGCTCTCCGCCGCATGGCAGGAAAAGCAGGATCCTGAAAACAAGGAGTTCCAAACCACCGACGACCGCTTCCACTACGACGGCAAGTTCGTCGCCAACCCGCAGCTGCTAGGTTCATGGACCGCCGTCGCAATGGTTCCGGCGCTTGAAGCCTTCGATCCCGCCAAACCGGCCCCCATCAACAACGCACCCTTCGGGGGACTTACCCTCAAGGAGGATGGCATTACAGACAAGGCGACCCGGATCTGGTCCGGCGATACCCTGATAGACATGACCCGCTGGCAGGCGCTCAAGATGACGCTGCGGACCATCGACGGCACGGAATACCTCGCCGTCGAAGCCGGCGGCTTCAGCGAGAAAAACCCCGCCGGCTGGAAATCCCCGCTCATCGTCATGAAACGGAACCGGCCCTGATCCAGACCTGCGAGAAATATCCCTACAAGCCATGAATGCCTCTAGCAGATATATGAATCATCCACTGTCACGCTCATCGATGTTACTTACCCTCGCCGCCGCAGCCATGCTGCTCGCTCCCCTGGTGGCGCGAGCGGAGGAGGTCAAGCCTGCGGCTAAACCCAGCCCCGCCATCGAGATGGGCGCACCCTTTGCCGATAACGCGATCCTGCAACGCCAGATGAAACTGCCAGTCTGGGGCTGCAGCAAACCGGGCACCATGGTGACGGTGGCATTTGCCGGACAGCAGCAGACCGCGCAGGCTGGCAAGGATGGCAAGTGGCTGCTAACACTCGACCCGCTCGAGGCGAATGCCGCTCCCTAACGGATTATCATCACCGAAGGTCCGGGTAAGAAGGGATGTTCAACGGCAAGCTCAACCCCGTGATCCCCTATGCCATCCGCGGCTGCATCTGGAACCAAGGATACTCCAACATCGGCGGCGGCCTCACCTATTACAACAACCTGCACAGTCTCATCAGTGGCTGGCGAAAATGCTGGAACCGTCCTGAGCTGCCGGTCTGTTTTCATCAGTTCTATTGTCGGCAGATGACGGTCGAGAATTTCAAGAAAACTCAAAACGGACGGAAGTTCGGTAATGGACCAACAGATCTTTTCGATTCAAAAAACCCTGGCGTAATGCTTGCCAAACTTGAAAACTTCTATCGGAATCACCAGGCTCCCGTCCGGGACAGTCTCTATTTCCCCATGACCGGGATTAGGCATTTTCAACCAGGCGAGGACTTTCCGTTGCACGATGTTGCAGTAAATAAGGTCTACATTGCAAAGCACGAAGTAACAAAGGCCTTATGGGACAAGATTCGTTTCTGGGGAACGAGTCACGGATATACAGATCTACCAAGTGGGGAGGGAAGGGCGGCGGACCACCCAGTGCAGTTGGTGTCGTGTAGGTCCGTGCTGAAAGATCCAAGTGCCCGACACCGTTCACTGGCAATGGAAGCCAAGTGCCCCCCTCGTCGTTATTTCCGGAAACCACAATCCATCACAAGACGCACCTCAGTCTTGTGGTCCATCATCTGCTTGCTGCCGACCGCCAGAGCCCAGCAGGCAAATGAGGATCCGGTGACTGGCCCAGTCGTCCAGCCGGTCAGCGCCGAGCGGTTTGAAGTTCGGAATATGGAGGGCTGGACGATCTACACAAATCGCGATGTCCTCAAGCAGTATCCCGAACAAATGGCCAAAACCTTCGGACATTTGAAATGGGATCTCTACCAGATCAAACTGGCCGCTCCCGCCACCGCGGTCTGCAACCTGCAGGAGCACACGCCCATCTGGATCGAGTACGATGAAAAGGTCGGCCTGTCCTATCATCCGGAAACCGCATGGCTGCTTGAGCGCGGCTACAAACTGCCGAAGGACCCGGATTCGATGATTTCGCTCAGCGCCAAAGGGTATGTCGGTGACAGCTACCGCCATCCGTTCGTTATCTTCCACGAGATGACACACGGCTATGACCACCATTTCATCGGCAAGGGTCATGACTATGGCAACGCAGAATGCGAGGCCAATTATCAGCGCATGATGAAATCCGGAATCAATGAGAAGGTGAAGATCTGGGATGGCGGAGTCGGCTCGCATTACGCCCGGACTAACCGCATGGAATATCTGGCGGAAAGCTCAGAAGCCTATTTCGGAGTCAATGACATCTACCCGTTTGTGCGGGCCGAATTGCGCGAGCAGGACCCCGCGATGGCACGACTGGTTGAACGGTATTGGGGAGTGGATCCCCGGCAAATTATTCGCCTGGAAACATCCCTCGCCACCTATCTGGACCACCCCCAAGCCGCAGCCGCCACCGCAAAAGCCTCCGGCCCGGCCAAAGGGAAATATATCCCAACCAGTCAATACGACAAACGGGACGTCGATGGCTGGACGGTTTACGTCAACCCGCAATTGGCTAGGCAGCCGGGTCTCTGCACAGCCATGGTGAAGATTCTCAACTACAAGCTGCACGTGATCGATCATTTCATTTCCGTCGAGGGGCAGAAGCAATTGCACGCGATTCCGGTCTGGCTCGAATATGGACGCAAGGGGCCCTATCTGCAGTATTGCGGTGACAGTGCGAAGTTGCAGCTCGAAGGAGTGAATCCCGACAAGCTGGGCGCGGTTGAGATAGGGGATCCACAACGGATGATGGACTGGTCCATGCTCCAGCAATCCGATGTGCTCCACCAAGTGGCGCTCGCCTACTATGATCGCCACGCGCAAAAGGATTCCGATCTGGGCAGGAAGATTGCGGCCGCATACGACCAGGCAAAAAAGGACGGCAAATACAACTCAGTCCTCCGCTTCGACGGCAAGCGGGTCTCGCTGCCAGCCATGACCAGTGAGAAAGAATACTTCGCCGAGCTCATGGAAAGCTACTTCCTGGTCAACGATCACTACCCGTTCATCCGTTGTGAACTCAAGGACCAGGACGCCACGGGATACGCCGTGATCGCGGACCTCTGGCAAGGCAATCCGCACCGCTGATAGGTGATGATGGTCTGGGTGGGTACCGGGTGGCATTGACTATTCTTCTCTTTCCTTTAGCACCCGAACCGGGCGCTGGCTGAGGGTGTGGAAAATTGAGGAACTTGGCCTGCAAAGCGGGTTCTCGCCGAGTTGGGGCTCGGCGTTCCCGGTGCATATTACCCGGGAGAAAAATGACCGACTGTCTGTGGCGGAGGGGGAGCGCCGCCATCTTGGCGGCTGTCTCCGGCATCCCGCCGGAGAATCGTCGCGTGCATGAGCCGTTTTTTGAAATCGGCGTCAGCCCCCTGTAGAGGAGGGGCCAAGATGCCAAAAAGCTGGTTTGATAACTCTCTGAAAATGGAGTGGTTACTAACAAACGAGCAAGGAAGTTTAATTCCCTATGTGTTAGTGCGATCACACCTTTCGCATCACCTGCCGCGTTCCTTGCAATCATACCCTAGAAAACAGCCGGGCTACCCTAACGGGCCGACTGCTGTGGCTTGGCGGCACCTTGCTTCATGAGTTCCTGAAGATCCGTGAGGTGTTCTTGATAGACCCCGCGGGGGGACGTGTTATGGCGCTTGCAGATAGCGGCGGCCATGCCGACCACCTCACCCATCATGCCACAAGTGCGCATGACTCGTACCGGGCCGAGGGCCTGATGAGTCACGCTGATGTCGCGCCCGGCCATGAACAGGTTGTTCATGTTGCGGCTGTACAGGCAACGATACGGCAACCAGTAAGGCCCGGCGTAATGATACTCCTTGCTGGTGGTGGCGCTGGAAAGGATGGCATCCCCGCCATTGGCGGCGCGGAATTTCGGATCAGACAAGTGCAGGTCGATCGGCCAGGTGCATGGGACGCAGCCATCAGGATAGGGCACAGCCTTGCGAAAATCCGTTTCCGCAGCGACCAGATCGCCGAGCAAGCGGCGCGATTCCCGCTTGCCAGCTATGAATGCCGCCCAGCCCAAACGATGATTTGGATAGAGGTTATCTACGTTCTTGAGCGCGTCCCATGCTCCATACATCGCCCGTAGATTCTGGTCGCGCATCAACTCGGCCTCGTCGATCGGGTGACGGTCGAAACCCGACTCCCAATACCAGACCCCTAGGTTTTGCAATCCATGGTCTCCTGTGCGGCCAGGGAATGGTTTATTAGATAAATCAACTGCCCACGGGCACCGCGCGAACGGTGAGGGCTGGCCGGTATCAGCCAGCGCGGAATTGATTGCGTCCTTATCGTCGCAGCCGCAGTCGAGTTGTGGGTACCAGAGATTAGAAACACCCATGTGGCCTGCCAGAGTCATATCGAAGTCGGCACCGGCACGAGCGCCGACTGCGCCGTCGCCAGTGGCATCAACGAACCAACGGCCGCGCAGCTCAATGCGGCGGCTGCTGCGCGTGTGCTGGGCGGTCACCGCAGTGATCTGTTGGTTGCAGGCGGTCACTTCGTTGACGCGGTACTCGGTGAGCAGGGTGAGGTTTGGTTGGTTGCGGACGAGGTCGAGGCGTCGTTGGTCCTCATATTTGTCTGCGCTGTTAGACTCGCCGTAATGGGCGCGTTTGGCGGGTTCAAGTTCCTTGACGATTGCGCCGATCAGCGGGTATGGGGGGAAACAGGTATTGCCGTTGAGCCAGACGCGGACTTCCGAGGAATTGTTACCACCGAGCACCGGACGGTCCTGAACCAGGGCGACATCAAGGCCTAGGCGAGCGGCTGCTAGCGCGGCACAGGTGCCGGCCATTCCGCCTCCGATAACAACGAGGTCGTGGCAGCCAGCGTCTTCGGGGGCATCAGGCTGGCCGAGCAGGTGCCGTCGCCACGGGGTCATTTCGGGGACCATGTTAGGCGGTGTGTAGTTGGGGTCGAAGCTGAACAAGATAGCGTCACAGCGGCCCTCAAACCCGGTTAGGTCGTGGAGCGCAAGTTTTGCTGAGCTGGCCAGTTTGATCAGACCGCCGTCCTGCCAGTGCCACTCAGCGCCTTGGGTGCCGAAGGTGATGGCCAGCGGTTTGCCGTCAATTGCGAGTTGGAAGCGCCCCGGGTTGCCGGGGGCTTGCCATGGGGCGACCCAGTCTTTGGTGCGGACCCACACGCGATAGCTTCCTGGCGTGGTGACGTTAACTGTGGTGGTGGCGTCGGCCACCGGCCGACCCAGTCCGTGGGCGAGCAGATAAGGCGAGCCCATCTGATCCATGAATTGTTGGTCGATCACCCAGCCTCCGAGGGATGCAAAGGCCTCGCATTCCACCAGGACGAGGTGTGATTCTGCTGCGGGCAAACCGATGGTCCCGAGCAGGAGCATGGCAAGCAGGGCAAGTGGACGGATCCTTCTCATGGTGGCGGAAAATGGAATCGGCTGGGGAAATACGCGGCACCTACTATGAACTTTCAGGTGCCTTACTCGGGAGCACAACGATCTACTTCGGGCTGACCTTGCAAGGGATGGGCGGGAGGGTGGCGACGAGGACGGGCTGGGCGGGTTTGGCGGGTTTGCCCTCGACTTGGCGCGGTTGGACCTCGGTGAACACACTCACAATGAGGTTGCCCAGTGGGCCGGGTTTGGTTTTCGCGGCGTCGGCTCGGAACTTGAAATCGATGGCATTGCCACTGGGCTGGGTTTCCATGGTGATGCCAGGAGGCGGGGCGTTGAGTGCAAACTTCAGCGGGCGGTTGTTAGCGATGGCACCCAGCCCGGGCAAGCGAAGGGTGGCGGTGCCACCTGCCGGAATACTCACCCCGGCCGCACACGCGGCCCGAAATCTCTCCATGCCCGCCGGTGTGACCGGTGCGCGTTTGGTGCCTGGCGGCCGCGGCAGCACCCATGCTAACAATTCCTCGGCAGGCACCAAATGGCGATAGAAAAATGCCTGCATGCGGTCCTCGGCGGCGAGCGCCCGGTGCACGACATCCGCGTTATTGATGCGGGCGTGCCCCTCAATGGCCAGCGACTCCGGCACCCGGCTTTCTTCATCAGGAAATTTCAACGTCAGCCGCAGTGAGTCGGTGCCGGCTGGCACCTTGCCGCCAACCAACTCAAATCCCGCAGGCGCATCCTTCAACGACAGTGTGATTTCGCCGCTGAAGCCATCCAAGCGCAACACCTGTGCGGTGATTGGCACCATGCTGCCGGCCCGCCCATTGATGCTCGATGGCACGATGCGCAGTTTAAAATCGGGTTGCGGGGGGGCGATGGTGAGTCGGTAGGCATGGGCGGGGCTGCCCTTGCCCTGGGTGTCGGACACGTGAAATTGATAGATCCCGTCATGCGACGGGGTGAAGGCGACGCGGGAATCGGCGTGGTGGGTTTCCAAGCCCGCGGAAGGGTCGTCGCAGTCATCGTTGGAAGCGATGAGTTTGCCGTCGGCATCGGTGACGCGCAGCATGGAATCTAGGGGAGAACCGAGCCTGCGGGCGCGGATTTCCGCTACAACCTCGGCACCCGCCGGCAAGTGCAGCGGGAAGACGTCATGTTCGCCGGGGTGGCTGATGATGGCGTTAATGGTGCAGGGGAAGCTCAGATTTGAGGGGGCTTTGCCGTCAGTCGCTTCGGTGAACTCGGGAAAACGGCCGGCTTCAAACTGCACAAACCCGATGGCCGGCGCATGCAAACCGATGTTTAGCAATCCTGGTGTGTCGCCGGCATCCACCGCCAACTTGCGCTCTGGCAAATTCCAGCCAGCCACCCGCACATCCACCCGGGTGTGGATTTGACCGCCAGTGGGGAATTGCTCTGTTAGGCAGGGGAGTTCGCCCACGCTGATCCGATAGATAAAATCCTCGCGGCCGCGGCAAATCGAGTCACGAATCCGCAGCGTGTAGCGTCCGTCGGCCGGCAGGCTAACACACAGCAACGGGTCGGGCCGGTAGCCAAAGTCATCGCTGAAGGCGACTTCGTGGCCCTTGGCATCCATCAGAGTGATGGTGGCCTGGAACCAGCCCGGCACTGCGTCAGCCAGATAGGGGATGAGCTCGCGGGCCGCCACCGCCACCGTCAGGTGCCTGCCTTTGCGCCCGTCGAAGGAAAAATAATCCACGTCGCCAGGCAAAATGCGCCCGTTGATGACGGCGGGGAGGGTCACCGGGGAGGCAGCAGCTTGCTCGGTGGTGTTGTTAGGCTCGATTTCCATGATTTCCGGCAGCACGCCGACTTGGAACACCAATGGATTGGATAGGCCGGCCGGGGTGAGTAGGCGGATTTCCCGGTTGCCGGGAAGTGCGTCGGGAGCGAGGGTGACGCGAAGGGTGACGCGTTCGACGAGTTGGGGATTGAGTTGGTGTTTGGGGTCGCGGCGTTGCGCCACGGTTTCGCGAAAGGCGGCCACTTCGTCGTCGGAAAATCCGGCCTTGCGGGCGATTTGGCTGAGCAAATCTTCATCACGGGTGAAGCCGGGCGTGCGCTTTCCCGCCTTCATTTTCTCACGCTCCGCTAGCAGCGCCTCGCGAATCGCCTTTTCCCGAGGAGCAGCCAGCGGCTTGAAAATTTTCAGCACCTCAACACTCGCCCCGCCCCCGGAAATGAGCGCGGTGTTCGCACCAGAAAGATTGGCACCACCCACGGTGACCTCAAAGCGGCTGCCCTGGCGGCCGCCAGCCGGCAAGGCATAACCGATGACGGGAGTGGCTTGGCCAGCCCCTTTTTGCTGGGACCAAGCGGGCAGCGCCAGCAAAACCGCTAGAAGCCAGACCACGCGGTGCAGGAACCAGCCAGCCGACGATCCGTCGGATTGGGTGTTAGGGATGAGGGGCATGATCGGGAAAACGCTCACATAATTTCCGCTAAGCGGCCACCGCTTTGGAGTTTTTCGTCCTTGCCTGGGATGACTCGGGCGGTGAGGCCGAGGGGATGCGGCAGGGTCGCCTCGGTATCAATTCCCATGAGTTGATAGATGCTGCCGACCAGGTCCCATGGATAGATCGGGCGCTCGGTCACTTCTTCGCCGCGGGCGTCGGTGGCGCCGACGACGTGGCCGCCGCGGAAGCCACCGCCTGCGACCATGTGGCAGAACGCTTTGCCGTGATGGTTGCGGCCGCCGTTCCAGGGGGATTCATTTTGGACTTTGGGGGTACGGCCGAATTCTCCGCCCCACCAGACGATGGTGCTATCGAGCAATCCGCGGGCGGAGAGGTCCTCGATGAGGGTGCCGACGCCCTTGTCCATTTCCGGGAGTTGGCGGCGCATGATTTGGAAATGTTGTTTGTGAGTGTCCCAACCCTTGTAATTGATTGTGATGTAGGGGACGCCGAGTTCCACCAAGCGGCGTGCCATCAGGCAGGTCTGACCGAAGGTGCTTCGGCCGTACTTATCGCGCAATTCCGGGCTTTCCTGGTTGAGATCGAACGTCTTGGCACCGTCGCCCAGAATCAAATCATAGGCTTCCTCTTCGGCGCGGCGCATGGCGACCACCGCCGGATGTTTTGGCGCGGCGTTGGCGAGGGTATCCATGCGGTGCAACAGGTCGCGGCGGGCACGTTGGCGCTCTACGCTGAAGCCTTCGGCGACGATGCCTTCGACGGCGAAGGGGGTTTTAGCGGGATTGCCACCGGTGGCAAACGGCTTGTAACGGGACCCGAGAAAGCCAGCCTCGGAAAAGCGGCCCTGGGGTTCGGTTAGCACGATGTAGGGCGGGATTTGGCCTTTGTAGCCGGCCGCCACCCCTTTGAAGAGCGATGCGACGGCCCCCACCGAAGGATAGACAATGCGCCCACCCTCGGGATGGCCGGTTTGCATCACGTAGGAAGCGGTTTCATGACCGTTGAGACCGTGGGTCATGCCGCGTAAAATCGCGTATTTGTCGGCTTGGCCGGCCAACAAGGGCAACAATTCATTGATGCGGGTGCCGGAAACTTTGGTTTCGATCGGCTTGACAAACGCCCCGCAGTAATCGGCTCCAGCATCGGGTTTCGGGTCAAAAGTATCGAGGTGGCAGGGGCCTCCCCACATCCAGATTTGAATGACGGATTTTGCCCGCCCGGGGTGATCGAGCCCCTTGCCAGTGGGTGTGGCCCCAGCCGCAAACATCGGTTGGTTTGAAAACAGGATGCTGGCGGAACTCCCCAGTGCAAGCTGCAACGCGAGGCGCCGCGACATCGGCTGCCCGTGGCGGACGGGCTCCGGCGATGAGTGCTCAAGGCATAACGGATCTAGTGGCGACATAGGAATTCGGTGGTGTTGAGCAAGGCCCAGATGAGATCGACAAGGGCCTCCTTGCGGTTGGTGGTGGCAGCCAGGGTTTCGCGCACCAAGGTGGTTTCCTCCGCTGTGGGCGGCCGACACAGGAGGGTCGCATAAATCTGTCCGGCAGCGATGTTAGGTGCGGCGGCCTTCCGCAGCAATTTTCTCAGGAGCGTGCTTTGGTCGATTTTGGCCCGAATCTGCGAGGAGTTGAGAAAATGCAGGCGTTGTGCGGGATTGGGATTTGAGTTGCGCTCGGCCTCCAGCCCGGAATCGCGCGACGGCCGCCCAAACAACTCGAGAAATGAACTGCTGATGCTCCCATCCGGCAAACCGATGGCGTGCGACCCTTCCGGCAAAAACGTGAACGGTTCGGGAATGACGCTCGAATACGTCTCGCTGGTGCCCGTCACCGCGCAAATCGCGTCAATGAGCACCTCGGCATCAAGCCGCCGGATCGGATAGGCCCCGAACAGCTCGATGGCCCGGGGATCCGCAACCGCCGGGATGCTGGAAAGTTGATAGGTTCTGGAATTGACGATGAGCCGGAACAAATGCCGCATGTCGTAGCCATGGCCGATGAGTTCCTTTTCAAGATACGCTAACAACTCAGGATGGGACGGCGGGTTGTCTTTGCGGACGTCGTCAGGTTCCTGAATAATGCCGCGGCCGAGCAGCCAGTACCAAGCGCGGTTGGCGAGATTGCGGGCAAACCACGGGTTGTTAGGCTGGAGCAACCAATCGGCGAAGGCCGCGCGGGGGTCACGTTCGGGCGGCAGGCTGAGCATCTGGCCGTCGGGCATTTTCACCGGGGCCTTGGCCGCCGGCTTGTCTTCATCGAAAAACACGATTTCCTCCTTCCACTCCTTGGTGGATTTGTAGCCGACGCGAGAAAAACAAACACTCAGCGCGTCGAGCTCAGCGGGCGTCCAGGATTCCTGGCGCACGCCCATGAAGGCGAGCGACACGGCAGCCGCCAGCGCCCGCGGCTCGCGGCTTTGCACGGCCCGGAAAAAATTCGATTGAGCGACCCGCATATTGCTGCCGGCGGCGGTGAGGAGGCCGCGGGCGAAGCGGTCCATCGGCAGGTTGTCGCGCACACAATTGCGCAGCAGGTGGTGATAAGCCTGCGCCGGATTGGGCCACAAATTGATCGGAAACTCGGCCTTCACCCGCAGCAGGTCGCACCACTTCAACGCCCAAAAATCGGCAAATTCCTCGCGAGTGAACAGCGCTTCAAGCAGCTTGGCACGCTTGTCGGACGCCTTGTCGGCTAGGAAGGCGGTCACCTCCTCCTCGTTAGGCAGGGTGCCGATGACGTCAAGAAAGACGCGGCGGACAAACACGGCGTCGGAGCAAGGCAGAGCTGGGGCCAAGCCGTCCTTAGCGAGACGGGCAAACACCAGAGTGTCGATCCGGCTCGGGGGCGTGGAGAACCAAGCGGTTTCAAAGGGCTGGTGTGGCATCGAGGATCCAGATGAAGGTGCGGCCAGGGTCAAACCCGCACTCAACGCCCAGAGCATCGATGCGAGCCGTCTCATGCCGTCGCAGCTTCCAGTTCGAGCTCAAACAGCAGGTTATCTCGGCACACATCAGCATGCACAACAATCTCCACTTGCGGCGGCAGCCCAAGCGATTGGCGGGCACCAGCCCACAGCGCCATGTCCTTCGCTTCACGGAAATACGCAATGCCGCGCACCGCATCAGACCACTCCATACCGGCCTTGTGCAAGATGGCTTCCACCACCTCCAACGTCCGATCAATCTGCGCCTGCACGTCATCAATAAATTCGGTTTCGCCACCGGGAGCAATGCTCGCACTACCCGAGATATGCAAGGTGCGGCTCTCCTGCGTGCTCAATTCCAGCGCCCGGCTGAAGGCACTCCCGTACGCATAGGCACAGCCCTGCAGCGGCGACTCTGCCACCCGCACACCCTGCCCGTCGTGCTTCGGGCGCAAGGCATGGACCTTGGCCAGCACCCGTTTGCCCGAGGCATTGGCGATGCCAATGCCCGTGCTCGCCGGCATCCGCAATGAAAACACGTCATGCTTCTTGAAAAACTCGGTGCGCGCCCGGTTGAAATCATCATACCATGATAAAATACCATCCAAATAATACCAAGTGCGCACCACATCCCGAAACACCATCCCATTGGCTTCCAGCGCCCCTTTGATCATCGTCATCACTTGCGTCGTCTGCCCCGCCCCGTCTTGCCCGCCATCCGGCGGCACCAACCCGCCCAGATAACAATACTCCGCGTTTTCATCCTCAAAACGGAAACCGATCATTGTACCTTGATAGACCACCGGCTCCACCTCCACCCCGAGCAGCGCCCTGACTAACAAGCCGCCGGCAAGCGGGCCGTGGTTGCTGTCGTTGATGAGCAATGACACCGGAAACCTCGCAAAAGGCGAAGCCGCCAGCGCCGCCCCCATCTCGCCCATCAGCTGTGCATCGCCGAACCCATCAAGCTCCACCAAGGTGGCACCGGTTTGCTCCAGAAAACCGGACAAGTCGGCCAGCCAGCTGGCCGGAGTTGAACCGATACCCGGCACAGATCCTAACAAAAACTCGGTCCAGCCGGCCTTTGGAACCGCGCGGCTCCAAAGCGATCCGAAGGTTTCCGTAATGATCTCACCAAGGGTCTGTATGTGCTGCTTCATGTGCGGGGAAATACGGACCGACTCGGCCCTATATTTCGGAAAATCAGAGTTTTTGCGTCGTGCTCCGCTTAATAGCCGATTTCGTCGGATGGTGTGGCTCAATCCCCCCTACAAGCCTTAAAATTTCTTCCGCGGCCTCAGTGTCCATCGAATAACGGGGCAATTTCTCTGTCCCTATATTCGATTTTCTAACTCGGCTCACCTCAGCCTAGCGTGCATCCCTTGGGGGGCTGGCACCATGAATCTTGCCAGTCTCGAAATTTGCGATTGCCGCCGGGGCCGCTCCGCCCTTAACTCGGCGCGCCTGTGAAATCGACAGGCCCCCATTGCATGATCGAAAAAATTCACAGATACAAAGGACTGCTGGTCTTCGGGCTGGTGCTGGTGGCTGCGGCATTCGTGTTCGGCGACTTTTCCAGAGGCCGCAGAAATTATGCTGGCGGCGGAACGAGCATCCTCCGGGTGGCCGGACGATCCTACAGCGACAAGGATCTAAACCGCCTCGGCAGTGGGCCGGTGAAACTGGCACAGATGCTTTTCAGTTCCGGCGACTATGCTCCCTATGGGTTTGTGATGGAACTTGCCAAAGGCTTTAAAACCGAAAATGACCTTCCGGAAAAGTTCTTCACTGGCCGCTTGCTGCTGCGCGACGCCAAGGAGAAGTTCGGCATCCATCCGGGTGCCGAGGAAGTATCCACCTTCATTCGTTCGATGAAAGCGTTCGCCGGGACCAACAAAACTTTCGATGAAAAAAAATATCGGGCATTTATTGAGAGAGGGATGGGGCAGCTCGCGCTGACCGAAAATGACCTGCTAGATTTTGCAGACGACCTGCTCGCTGCAAAGAAGCTCAAGACCCTCCTCAGCGCCGGTTTGGGCAGCGACCGTGATGCCGCCGCCAAGACATTGGCCCTCGCCAAACAACAAATTACCGCCGATCTTGCCTGCCTCCCCTTGGGTCCGTTTGAGGATAAGATTCAGCCCACCGAGGAGGAGATTAAAAGTTATTGGGAACCCATCAAGGACGGTTTCAAAACCACTCCGCGCCGCAAGTTCTCCTACGTGCTGGTAACCCCGGAGCCCCCCGCCGATGACGCGAGTGCCGATGCGGAAGCACCCGAAACCCTCGCCGAAGCCGCCGCCACCGACGAAGCCAAGGCCGCCGCAAAAAAGAAAAAAGACGAGGCTAAAGCCCTCAAGGCGGCTACCCTCGCCGAGAAGCGCCGTGAGAAAAATACAGAAGCCGACAAGCTCGTATCGGATTTCACTGACAAACTCGAAGATGCCAAAGGCAGTGGCTTCGAGGATTTGGCCAAAGAGAACGGCTGGGAAATTAAAACCACGGATTTTTTCACCTTGGCCGATGCCCCAGCCGATCTGGCCATCAACGTGCGGGCTTCATCCCGTGGCGGCAAGGCCGTGGATGAACTTTTCCAAATCAGCGAGACCTCCGATCCGATCTCAAAATTCCACCAACCCATCGCCGTTGGCGAAAACCAGTGGCTCATCGCCCGCCTCGACGGTGAGGAAAAGGCCCGCGAAAAATCCTTCGGCGAAGCCCGCGCTGAGGCCCGCGCCAAATACATCGCTCAAAAGGCCGCAGACAACCTCAAAGCTGCCGCCGAGGCCGCCTCTGCTAAAATTAAGACCGCCTTGGCTGAAGGTAAAACCTTTGCAGATGCCGCCAAGGATGCCGAACTAACCGGCAGCAAGACCGTCACCAACGTCACCAGCACCTACAAACCAGACGGTGCCACAGAGCCGAAGAACCTTTTCCAAGCCGCTTCCAACGTCGATCCCGGCTCGATGGCCGACGTCGTCATCGAATCTGATCGCGCCTTCGTCCTCCACGTCATCAAGCGCGAGGTTGTCAAGGATCCCAACAGCGCAACCAGCATCGATGCTGAACTGAGCTCCGCTACCACCCAAAACGAAATGTTCGTGTTCGACTCCTGGCTCGCCTCACGCGTCGAAGACGCTAAAATTGAGCAGTTGAATAGAAGTCGCTAGAACAACAGAAGATCGCTGCGGTGATTGACGATTGACCATTGTTGATTTTTGACATCAGCGTGACCTCAGTCGAACGATTTTTGAAGTGAGGTTGCTTTGTGCTGAATCTCGGGTCCAAGCTCACATCAGCAATCAACGTTCATCAATCGGCAATCATCAATCGTCCGACTCTTTTCCTCATCCCATGTTTTACCTCACCACCGCCATCGACTACACCAACGGCGCGCCGCACATCGGCCATGCCTATGAGAAGGTGCTAGCCGATGTCATCATCCGCTACCGACGGCTGCGTGGCGAGGATGCCTATTTCCTAACTGGAGTAGATCAGCACGGCCAAAAAGTCCAACAAACCGCAGAACGAGAGGGAGTTCACCCAGCCACATTTGTCAAACGCACCACCAAGCAGTTTCTCAACCTTTGGGAGAAACTCGGCGTCCATTACGACGGCTGGGCGGAGACCACCGACCCCCGCCACAAGTCCTGTGTGCAGGGGATCCTGAGCGATCTCCAACAAAACGGCCAACTTTACAAAAAATCCCACTCCGCCCCTTACTCAGTGCGGCAGGAACAATTCCTCCAGGACCGCGATCGCGATGAAAGCGGCAACTTCGGACCGCAGTGGGGCGAGGTCAACATTGTCGAAGAAGAGAACTGGTATTTCAAGCTCAGCGAGCACACTGGCTGGCTCAAATCATTCATCGAGAGCCACCCCGACGTCATCACTCCGGCCTTCCGAAGGACCGAGTTGCTGAATGCTCTGGAGCGTTCCGGCGATACAGATCTGTGCATCTCCCGCCCCAAGGAACGCCTGCGCTGGGGCATCGAACTGCCATTCGACGCCTCATTCGTCACCTACGTCTGGTTCGACGCGCTCATCAACTATATCTCCTTCGCTGGCTATCACGCCGCGCCGGATGCCGGCCTCCCGAATTTTGAAAAACTCTGGAACGTCGCTGGCAGCCGCAGCACCCATCTCATCGGCAAGGACATTCTGGTGCCCGCCCACGGCATTTACTGGCTGTGCATGCTCCATGCCATGGGCTTCCCGGATGCCCAAATCCCCCGCCTCCTCGTTCACGGCTTCTGGAACAGCAAGAGCGGCGACAAACTCTCCAAGTCCACCGGCAATATCGTCGATCCTAACGTTCTCGCCGATTCCTTCGGCGTCGATGCCCTGCGCTACTACCTGATGCGCGATATCGTCACCGGCAAGGACTCAGACTTCGATCTGGACCGCCTCGTTATGCTCTTCAACACCGAGCTGGCTAACGAAACAGGCAACCTCTGCAACCGCGCCCTCAACATGAGCCAGCGCTTTACCGATGGCATCCTCCATCACGGAGCCCCCTTCACCTCTGACGAAACCGCCCTGCAAGCTTCCCTAACTGACTCCACCGCTGCCTATCAAGCCGCGATGGACGAATGCGATATCTCACGCGGACTCGAGGCTATCAGCCGTCACGTCGTGCACTGCAATGGCTACGCCGAGCGGATGAAACCGTGGGAGCTCAATAAGGATCCAGCCAACCATGAGCGACTCGCCACCGTGCTCTATCACCTAGCCGAAAGCGTGGCACACGCCGCCGTCCTGCTCTCCCCAATCCTCCCGGACGCGGCCGCCAAGCTCGCCGCCCAGCTCAATTTACCCTCCCTGACGAGCCTCAAACTCGCCGACTTGCACTGGGGCCTGTTGCCCGACGGACACGCCATCGGCAAGCCAAAACCGGTGTTTCCTCGCATCGTGATCGAAGAATCCGCCCAAGCGTGAACTTCCAAAAAATCAGCCCTTCCATGGCCTAACCCAGCCAAAAGGATGAGAAAAACCATAAAATAAGGAAAAATTAACTATTTCACTTGCCAATTCCGGCGAAATGTCCATTGTTTGGCGCGAGCGCTTCCTAGTGGGAGCGCGCAAGAACAACCAACTAATCAAAGCAATGAAATTCATCAAGCTCGCCATCCTTGCCGCTGCGGCCTCACTGTTCGCTTCTGCCTGCACATCAAAACCCCCGGCTCCCGCACCAGCGCCAGCCGTGAGTCATCACAGCGGCAAATAATCCTGCCTTCAATCACAAAAGCCCGATCTGTCCACATGACGGATCGGGCTTTTTTTGTGTGATTGAGACTGGGGCGGCTTATTTGCCCCAGTGTTGCAGCAAGGTGCTGGCCATGACGCTGGGAGTCTCTGCCACAGCAATCCCGCACTCGGCTAGAATGCGTTTCTTGGCGCGGGCGGTGTCTTCCTCACCGCCTACAATGGCCCCAGCATGGCCCATGCGGCGCCCGGCCGGCGCTGTGGCACCAGCGATGAAGCCAGCGATGGGTTTTTTGCAAAATTCCTTGGCCCAGCGCGCGGCTTCGGCTTCGGCATTGCCGCCGATTTCACCGATCATGATGATGGCTTCCGTCTCCGGGTCGTCATTAAACATCTTGAGCACGTCGATATGTGAGGTGCCGTTGATCGGGTCTCCACCAATCCCCACACAGGTGCTCTGCCCATACCCGGCCTGCGTCAATTGCCACACCGCCTCATAGGTGAGTGTGCCGGAGCGAGATACCACGCCGACGTTGCCGCGCTTGTGAATGTAGCCGGGAGATATGCCGATGCGGCAACCGCCGTAGCTTTTCTCGCCATGCCCCGGCGTGACAATGCCCGGGCAGTTGGGTCCCACCAACCGCGTCTTGCTCCCGACCATCATGGCGCGCACCCGCATCATATCCATCACCGGAATGCCTTCCGTGATGCAAACCACCAGATCAAGTCCGGCGTCCACCGCTTCCAAAATGGCGTCACCAGCATAGGCTGGCGGCACGAAAATAACCGATACAGTGGCACCGCTTTCCTTGGCGGCGGCCGACACGGTGTCGTAGATGGGCACTTTCTTGCCGGCGTGGTCGAACGTTTGCCCGCCCTTGGCCGGAGTGACCCCGGCAACAATCTGCGTGCCGTAATCAATACTGAGCTGAGCATGGCGGGCACCAAAACTGCCGGTGATGCCCTGAACTAGAACCTTGGTGGTTTCGTCAACGAGAATAGACATGGGAAAAATGTAGGTGGGATGAAATGGTTATATTTAGAGCGACGGACTATTTGACCGCAGCAACGATTTTCTGGGCGGCATCAGCCATCGTGGTGGCGGTTACCAGGGCGACCTGCGAACTGGCAAGCGTCCGGCGGCCGGCCTCGACGTTGTTGCCTTCGAGGCGCACCACTAAAGGCAGACTCAAGCCGACCTCGCGGGTGGCCTCAACGATGCCGTTGGCAATCACATCACAATCCATGATGCCGCCAAAGATATTGACCAAGATGCCTTTGACCGCCGGGTCGCCAAGAATGATCTTGAAGGCGGCCACCACTTGTTCCTTGGTGGCGCCGCCGCCCACATCGAGGAAATTCGCCGGATCCCCTCCGTAGTACTTGATGATGTCCATCGTGGCCATCGCCAGCCCGGCCCCATTCACCAAACAGGCAATATTGCCATCCAAGCCGATGTAGTTGAGGCCGAATTCCGACGCCATTACTTCCCGCGGGTCTTCTTCCTCCGGATCGCGCATCGCTAAAATCTCCGGGTGCCGGAACAACGCATTGTCATCAAAGTTGAACTTCGCATCCAACGCGTACACATGGTCATCCGTGGTCACCACCACTGGATTGATCTCAACCATCGAGCAATCGCACTCGATGAACAGCTTGTAAAGCGCGTGCAACAAGCGCCCGAACTGCCGGGCCGTGGTATTGAAACCGAGCGCCTCACAGAGTTTGCGGACCTGATAGGCTTGCAGCCCGGCCAACGGATGGACCGACTCCCGGATGATCTTCTCCGGCGTCTTTGCCGCCACTTCCTCAATGTCCATGCCGCCTTCCGTCGAGGCGATAATCACCGGACGGCGCGACTCACGGTCCATCAGAATCGCCAGATAAATCTCCCGCTCAATGTTCACGGTTTCCGTCACCATCACCTTGCGCACCAAGCGCCCGGCCTCCCCGGTCTGCTTCGTCACCAGCACCTCTCCCAGCATCTTCGCCGCCACCTCCCGCACCGCCTCCGCAGAATCCACCAACTGCACCCCCCCTTTGAAGCCACTCTTGAACACCCCTTTGCCCCGCCCCCCGGCATGCACCTGGGCCTTGACCACTAAATTGGACACATCCAGCCATTTGGCGGCGTCGTAGGCCTCCTTGGGGGTGGCGGCCGCCTTGCCCTTGGGGCTGGGCACACCGAATCTATCAAAAAGTTCCTTGGCTTGGTATTCGTGAATGTTCATATTGTCTGCGAAAATTTGGCGGAGATACGGCCATGGCGCGTGCCTCGGCGCGGCGACGCTAGGCACACCGCCACCCGAAGGTCAAGGCCCGCGTCTCTAATTTTCCAATTGATTGAATCCTAGCAATTGAGAGGGTGACTGTTTACAAAAAAAAGCCCGGCCCGGCGGGGCCGGACGGGGCTTTGGGAATGCGACGAGGCGCAAATTTGGGTTATGCGACTGGCACCTGAGTTTCCGCAGCAGTGAAGACTGCTGCAACACAGGCTTCAGCAGGTGGCTCGACTGGCAGAGGCTCGACGGCGACCTCAGCTTGTGGGGCTTCGACGGCAACCTCGACTTCTGGTGCAGGGACTGTTTCGATGATGGTGAGGATTTCAGCGCTAGCTTCGAGGCTCTCGGGGGTCACGGTGGGTTCTGCTTCGGCGCTCGCCATGGCGGCGGGCACCACGACATCTGACACTGCGGCACGGGGACGCCGTTCCGGGCGCTCCGGGCGCTCCGGGCGATCATCTCGTTCTTCCTTGTCTTCGCGATCATCGAGGCCCTTGGATTGGGCACCGGAGACGGTCAATTTGCGGCCCATGAACGGCTGATCGTGGAGCACTTCCACGGCGCGTTTGGCTTCGTCCATGTGGAGCATTTCCACAAAGCCGTATCCTTTTGAGCGGTGGGTACTGCGATTGTAAACGATCTCCACGTTGCGCACTCCGCCGATCCCTTTGAAAAGATCCTGCAAGTCGCTTTCCGAGACGTCATAGGACAAATTGCCAACGTACACTCGTGCTGATTCCACGCTGGACCGGTCACCACCCCGACTGCGCTCGCCATTGCGGGCACTGCCACGGTCTTGGTTGCGGTCCTGGCTGCGGTCCTGGCCACGGTCCTGGCCACGGTCGCGCCGACGTTCACCGTCGCGGCGTTCGCCACCCGAATCGGTTTCAGCTTCACCGCTGCGCAGATTGCGGGTGTTGGTTTTCACCTTTGTCTCGAGCGCCGGTTTGGCGGGCTCGGGCGGGCGGGCGGAACGCTGGGTCGGACGGGTCGGCGCTTTATAGACACCGAAGCTGACGAGTTGGAGCAGTTTTTGCCACCACTTGAGTTTGATAGGGGCGTACTTGCGCAGCGGCACGTTGCTTGGGTTGCTTGGGGCGTTGGGGTTGCGATTCTGCGTCTGGCCGCGGTTGTCGCGGTCACGGGAGGAATCGCGGCCTTGGCCGCGGCTATTCTGTTGGTTGTTGTTGCGTCGGTTTTGGCCGCCGCGGGAGCGGCGTCGTTTGGGGTCTCCCGGATTGTGGGAGTGTTGTGTTGCATTCGACATGGTTTAGCATGGGTGTCGTGGTTTCGGGCGGCCCGGCGCGGCGGGCGGAGAGCCCGGCGGTGCTGGTATGGACCTGCGTGCTGACCAATCCTCTCCGACGGCCGGCTTATTGGTGCCGGGGTGAGGTTCCACTACGGTGCGGACCGGACATCACCAAGGTCGGAGCGGATCAGCTTGCGCCGCCGCCCGTTTGAGACAAGATGTTCTGGATTCCGGGTTGCCGTCCGACCGGTGTCACCCGGTTGTGGGTGCAAGGCGGAAGGCCGGATGCGGGCATCGGAGGGGAGGAAAAACCTGCTCAGGGCGGAGGCTATTGAGTTTTGTGGCTTTGGCAAGAACGAACGCCCGTGAACCTGAAAATCCTGCACAGTCCGGCGGTCTTTGGCCTTGTGACACAGGCAGGAGGCTGCGATGCTCTAGCCCGTCTTTAGGAATTTTGTTGATTTTCAGTCCTTGGCCGTGTTCTGGCCACCGTCCGAACTGCCGTCATGATGGCCTGCGGTGGACGCTGTTTTCTTCAAATCGCGCATTTTTTACCTTCCCCTGTTCAAGGATATCTGAACAATCCTCTCTCCCCTATGAAACAAAAACTTTTTGGAACTGACGGCATACGTGGCCGTGCCAATGAATTTCCCATCACCGCCGAGGTTGCCCTGTTGCTAGGCAAGGCAGTGGCACGAGTGCTGCGCTCATCCGGCGTCAACCGCAACCGGGTACTGGTCGGCAAAGACACGCGGATTTCGGGTTACATGCTGGAAACGGCGCTCACCAGCGGACTGGTGTCGATGGGCATGGACGTGTTCATGGTTGGGCCGATGCCGACGCCAGCGGTGGCGCATTTGACGAAGTCGATGGGCGCGGCGGCGGGCATCATGATCACCGCCTCGCACAATCCGTACGAGGACAACGGGATGAAGATATTCGGGCCAGACGGCTACAAGTTATCTGATGAGCTGGAAACGTCCATTGAGAGCCACGTGCTGCGCTTGGAGCCAGAGTCAGATCCTCTGCCGGCCCGCCAGATTGGCAAGGCGCACCGGATTGACGACGCGCGAGGCCGCTACATTGAATTTTCGAAGCAGACGGCGGACAACGTGCCCTTGCACGGGCTCAAGGTGGTGGTCGATTGCGGGCATGGGGCGGCGTATTTCATTGCCCCGCTCATTTTCAAGGAACTCGGCGCGGAGGTCATTGTCACCGGCTGCCAGCCCGACGGCATCAATATCAACGAAGGCTGCGGCGCTCTCTATCCGGAAACCGCCGGCGAGCTGGTACGCCGCCACAACGCAGACCTCGGCATTTCCTTCGATGGCGACGCCGACCGTGTCATTTTCACCGATGCCAGCGGTCAAGTGGTGAGTGGCGACCGGATTCTGGCGCTGTGTGCAATCAGTCTGAAAGAGCAAGGGAAATTGCGTCATAACACGCTGGTGGCCACGGTGATGAGTAATCTGGGGCTGCGGGAGGCAATGGCCCAGCACGGCATCAAACTTGAAACCACCGCAGTGGGCGACCGCAGCGTCATCGAGTGCATTCGCAAGCACGGGTATTCGTTTGGCGGCGAGAATTCCGGCCACCTCATTTTCGCGGATCATGCGACCACCGGCGACGGAATCCTCAGTGCGCTGCAAGTGCTGCGAATGATGCATGCCCGCAATGCCACCCTGAACCAACTCGCCGCAGTGATGCAGGAATACCCGACGCAGCTCGCCAACATCCCGCTGGTGGCCAAGCCGCCCTTGGAAAGTCTGCCCAAACTGCAGCGGTTGATGAGCCAGGCGACTGAGGCGTTTGGCGACAACGGCCGCCACTTGATCCGCTATTCGGGCACCGAGAATAAAATCCGCGTTCTCGTCGAGCACAAGGACATCGAACAAGTGCGCATCTGGGTGAGCAAATTCGCCAGTGCCATCACCGACGAAATCCGCTAACCTGCCCCGTGATGGATTCCCGAGCCTCATCCGACTGTGAGCCGCTGTCACTCACCCGCAGCATCGAGGAGTTTCCCATTGGCAACATCCCGCTGTGGCAACACCAGAAGATGGCCGTCGCCAACGCCGGACTGGCTAACGAGGCGATTTCCCTTCACCCGCACGCTTGGCTGGCAACCTTGGACCTAACTGCTTTGACAGGAGCCACCGACACTCTGGTGGACGCCTTTCTCAATCCTTTGGCGTGGCGTGGCGCCACTCCCGATCCATCGCGAGCCGTTGCGGCGACGCGCTCGTTTGTCATCCGCCACCCTTGGGATTTTTTGCGGGCCAACGAGGCCTACGTGGGTGGTCTGGAAAAATCCGAGTTGCTCGGGGAGGTTCATCCGTCGGCGGTGCTGGAGGGAATTGTCCATTTGGGCGCGGGTTCACGGATTTTGCCCGGGGTGTTCATCGAGGGCAACGTGGTGGTGGGGGCCAAGTGCCGGATCGGCCCGAATTGTTATATCCGCGGCCACACCAGCATTGGCGACGCCTGCCACATCGGCCAGTCCGTGGAGATCAAGAACTCGCTGATTTTGTCCCGCACCAACGTCGGTCACCTATCGTACGTCGGCGATTCCGTGTTAGGCGAGGCCGTCAACTTCGGTGCCGGCACGATCGTTTCCAACTTCCGTCATGACGGGAAAAACCACCGCTCGATGGTCGGTGGCGAGCTGTTGGACACGGGTCGGCGCAAATTCGGTGCCATTGTCGGGGACCACGTTCACACCGGCATCCACACTTCGATCTATCCGGGCCGAAAACTCTGGCCTAACACCAGCACCCGCCCCGGCGAAGTCGTCCAGCACGATCTGCGGGCCTAAGGAATTTGCCAGCCGGCCATGCTTGGTCAATCCGGCCGGGCGTTGCCCCACCTGCAAGTTCTGAACTTTTCCCACATGCACCACCCCGCCCCCGGCCAACGCTGGCTCTCCACTTCAGAACCCGCCTTGGGACTCGGCGTTGTTCGGGCCGTCGATGGCGACACGGTTACTCTGCGCTTTCCCGCCGCCGAAACCAGCCGCACTTATGCGTTTGGCACCGCCCCGCTTGTCCGTGCGAGCTTCGGGGTCGGCGATACAGTCGCCGACCGCGCTGGCCAACGTCTCACGGTGGAGAGGGTCTTCGCGCATGAGGGTGTTCTAACTTACCACGGTGGCGGACGCCAATTGGTCGAAGGAGAGTTGCTAGATTCGCTGAGTTTCGTGCGTCCGGACAAACGCCTGCTCGCCGGGTTGTGTGACCCTCCGCGTTCCTTTGACGGCCGCATGCAGGCCCTCGTCTGGAACAGTCGCATCCGCCACGCTCCAGCACGCGGGTTCGCCGGAGCCCGAATCGAACTGCTCCCTCACCAGTTGGCCATCGTCGCCGAAACCGCAGCCCGGCTGCACCCGCGGGTTTTGTTAGCCGACGAGGTGGGCCTCGGCAAGACCATCGAGGCTTGCCTGATATTGCAACGGCTGCACCTCACCGGCCGGGCCGGACGCATCCTGATTTTAGTTCCCGAGCCGCTCATCCACCAGTGGTTCATTGAGTTGCTGCGCCGCTTCAACCTGCGCTTCGCCATTTACGACGAAGACCGCTGTCTCTCGCTGGAAGCCCATGCCGCCGATGCCAATCCCTTTCTCGATGCCCAACTCATCCTCGCCGCCAGCTCCTTTCTAGCTGAATCGCCAAATCGCACAGCACAGGTCTGCGCCGCCGACTTCGAGATGCTCATCGTCGATGAAGCCCATCACCTGGAATGGTCGCCCAACGAACCCTCCGCCGCCTACGCGATGGTCGAGGCGCTTTCCCGCAACATTCCATCGCTGTTGCTATTGACCGCCACGCCCCAACAACTCGGGCCAACCGGTCATTTTGCCCGCCTTCGCTTGTTGGATCCCGATCGCCACGCGGATCTCGAGGCATTTTT
This sequence comes from Akkermansiaceae bacterium, assembly GCA_903827375.1. Lineage (GTDB taxonomy): Bacteria > Verrucomicrobiota > Verrucomicrobiia > Verrucomicrobiales > Akkermansiaceae > Luteolibacter. Next base: position 17,762 of record CAIKHZ010000315.1, on the reverse strand, counting down.
GGAGGAAACCCGCAGCTACGGTCCGCTCGCCGCAGTGGTGGATGCCCTCCAGCGCGGCGAACTGTCGGCCGATCTCGATGCCTTCGGCGCCCGATCCCCTCGCGCTGCAGGACATTTGGCGGCGCTGCAAAGTGGCGACATGGCTGCCCGGGCGCCACTGGTAGCCGAGCTGATCGACTCATTCGGGACTGGCCGGGTCTTGTTTCGCAATACCCGGGACCAACTCAGCGGGTTTCCGCAGCGCCAACCCCACCTCCACCCACTGGCCAAGGGGGCTTCTCCTTACCGCTGGCTCGCCACTCTGCTTCGGAGCCTGCCTCAGAGCGAAAAAATCCTGCTCATCACCGGATCACCCGAGGCCGCTATCGCGATCCAGCAGAAACTTCTCGCCGAAATCCAAGTCGATACAGCCCTGTTTCATGAAGACCTCAGCCTCCTCCAACGCGACCGCAATGCCGCTTGGTTCGCCGACCCCGAGGGCGCACGTCTGCTGGTGTGTTCGGAAATCGGCAGCGAAGGGCGCAATTTCCAGTTTGCGCGCCAACTCGTGCTGTTCGGGTTGCCGCGCGACCCTGAGTTGCTAGAGCAGCGCATCGGCCGCCTCGATCGCATTGGCCAGAGCGGCACCATTCACATTCATGTGCCATACGGCCTGCGCAGCCCCTCCGAACTTCAGGCCCTCTGGCTCCATGAAGGGCTCGATGCTTTCAGCCATCCGCTCAAGGGAGCCACCTCCCTCGCCAGCGCGCTCCTGCCAGAACTCGACGCCCTCCAAAATACCGCCGCCTCCTCCAAAAAGTTCCAAGTCTTTCTGGCTCGCAGCCGCGATCTCAAGGCCCAAGTCTCCCGTGAACTCGCCACTGGCCACGACCGCCTGCTCGAACTCAGCGCTCCTTCACCGGCCAAAGCCACGGCCTTGCTCGAATCCCTGCGTGCGGCCGATCGCGACCTGCGATTCGAACGCTTCGCCATCTGGCTCTTCGACCACCTGGGCCTCGACGTCGCCGACCTGAGCCCCCGAACCTATCACTTTGAGCGCGGCCAACGCCTCAGCGAAGTCTTCGCCGATCTGCCCCCCGACGGATTGGCCGCCACCTTCGACCGCTCCACCGCCCTAGCCCGTGAGGATCTAACGTTTTTCACCGCAGATCACCCGGTATTTCTAGGCGCTCTGGATCATCTCCTCGATAGCGAGTTGGGCAACGCGTCCTTTGCCCATTGGCACGCCGGTCACGGCAAGGCGATTCTGCTTGAATGCGCCTTCGTGCTCGAAGTGCTAGCTCCCACCCGCCTGCACCTCGACCGCTTCCTGCCACCCACCCCCATCCACATCCTCGTCGATCACCACGGCAACGAGTCGGACACAGCTCCGCCCAGCGCCGCGCTGATTCCCGGCGACCCTCGCCGCCTGGTGAACCAACCCGCTTTCCGCAGCGAGATTTTTCCAAAAATGCTCGCCTCAGCCCACCGACTCGCCGCTACCGCCGCCCGAGCCCCCGCGGATGCCGCCCACAAACTCGCCGAGGACACACTCAACGCGGAACTCGAGCGCCTCGCCGACCTCGCAACCCGAAACCCTCAAGTGTCAGCCGCCGAACTCGCCGATCTCCAAGTCTGCCGCGATGAATCCCTAACCGCCCTCATCGCCCCCCGCCTCCGCCTCGATGCCCTGCGCCTCATCTGGCGTGGTGGCGGAACCGGAACACCATCCCCCAGAACTCAGTCGAAGTCAGCCTAGCTCGTCGCCCGTTGAGAAACTTGACTCGTTCACCACAAATTCTGGTTCCGTTATCAAAAACGAAGTTGTTTGCTGGACTCTGATGCCAATTTGCTGCGCTTGCGACTGTAGAAGGCGTAGATGATGAGGCCAGCGGCCATCCAAATGAACAGGCGCAACCATGTATCGGGCGATAGGAATGCCATCATGCCTAGGCACAGCAACGCCCCGATGATCGGCACCACTGGAACCCACGGGCAGCGGAACTTCCGCGGCAGGTCGGGGTTGGTGCGGCGCAATACAATCACTCCGATGCACACAAGCACAAACGCCAGCAACGTGCCCACACTGCACATTTCACCAAATAAATTGCCCGGCAAAAATGCCACAGCCGTACCCACCAACCCCGCAAATAACGCGTTGCTTTTCCACGGAGTGTGACGCGTCGGGTGAATGTCGGAAAAAAACTTCGGCAGCAAACCGTCCTGCGACATCGTGATGAAAACCCGGCTCTGACCCAACAAAAGCACCATGATTACCGAGGAAAAACCGGCTAAAATCGCCGGCACGATGAGTTGTTGGAGCCAATGGAACTGTTTGGGAAGATGGCCCAAGGCGGTGGCTACCGGCGCGAGCTTGTCCACCACGCCGTGAAACTCGGTGTAATTGGCCAACCCGGTGATGACCCACGAGAACAGGATGTAGAGGATCGTGCAAATAAATAAGGAACCGAGAATACCGATCGGCAGGTCGCGCTGCGGGTTCTTGGCCTCCTGGGCAGCAGTGGAAACCGCGTCAAAGCCAATGTAGGCGAAGAAAATCATGCCCGCACCGGTGAGCACGCCCTGCCAGCCAAAGTGATAGATCGTGTGGCCATTGACCACCTCGGAGATGCGCTCCGGAATCATCGGACTGTGGTTGGCCGGATTGATGTAGGCCCAGCCGATGCCAATGACCAACAGCACGATCATGAGTTTGACGGCGACCATGATCGTGTTGAACAACGCGCTTTCCTTGGTGCCACGAATCAATAACAGCGACATCACCACCACGATCGCCGCAGCGGGCAAATTGGCGATCCCGTGGATCACTGTGCCGTCCTTTAGCGTCTCTGAGTCAAACGGCGAGAGCGCCCATTGCAGTGGGATGTCCCTATTCATTTGATGACAAAATTTCACAAAATACGCCGACCAGCTCACTGCCACTGTGGCAGCCCCGATCGCGTATTCCATCACCAGATCCCAGCCAATAATCCACGCCATCAACTCACCCATGGTGGCGTACGAATACGAGTACGCGCTGCCCGCCACCGGCACTGCCGAGGCAAATTCCGCATAACACAAGCCAGCGAAGGCACAAGCAACACCACTGACCACGAACGAAAGCACCACCCCTGGGCCGGCATTGTCCGCCGCCACCTTGCCGGTGAGCGAAAACAGGCCCGCCCCGATGACCACTCCGATGCCCAACATGACGAGTTGGAACGCACTCAGCGAGCGCTTGAGCGTCGGGCTGTCGTAAAATGCCTCCGTCGAGCAAGCGCTGGCGACGATGAGCTCGATAGGTTTCTTGCGGAACAGATTCATGGGTTGGCGATGCGGCTGAGAGGTGGATTGCGTGACGGCGAGCCTGCGGCAGGGCGTTGCGAAGACCGCCGACACTAGGGCGTGTGACCGCCCTCTGGCAACTCCTGATTGTTTCTCTAGTGCGAAATTCTCGCGTGCTGCGCGGAATCCACCGCCAGTGCTAGGACCCAATTGCCAAGCTCTCAGCCATCGCCCATCTCGCCGTCGATGACTGGGAGAGTGTGCCGGCGGCATCGGGGATGCCGCAGATGACGATGTGGGCGGCGGCGGTGCCGCTGGCCGAGACCTGGAACTTCTCGTGATAACTACCTTGCCAGTATGAAGCAAGCGGGGCGGTTGACCAGCGTCAACCGCCCCGCCGTTTCCAGAGAAAACCAGAAACTCCGGAAAAACCGTTTACTGCGCGGCAACGCGAACGAACAAGTTGCCTCCTGGTGGCGGCGAGGTAAGGGTGACCTCGACGGTGACCACACCATCACTGTTAGGCGTGCCGATATTCTCGGTCACGACGGCCGGGCCGGTCCACGTCTGCAGGTCGGTGGAGGTCCACACGGTGTAGGCCAACCCACTTGTTGATAGGCGGGTGTAACTGAACGTGTGATTCGCCTTGTCGAGGGGCGCGCTGATCGGGTTGGCCGAGGTGGCGAGAACTGGATTGAGGCCGAAGGCAAATTCCTGGAAGTTGGTCAGACCGTCTCCGTCCGGATCGGCTTCTGGCAACTTCTGGGCGTCACTGAGAGGCGGCGAGTTGAATGCCGGGCTGTTGATCCAAGCCCCGAACAGATCTGCCGGCTGGGTTTTGAAGGTAACCGCGATGGTGTGGCCACTGGCAGTGACATGGGTGAATGTATAACTTGGGCCGGCCTGCAGCGGGGTACCGCCATCGATGGTCACTTGATCGGGCACAAAGCCTGCCAGCGCCGTAAAGTTATACGTTTGGTCCGTGCCATCGGCTACAAGAGTGATACCCGCCGGGTTGATTGACCCATTGGCACCGGCGCTGGCTGTGATATCATGGCTGATGGGGATACCGAAGGCACCACCGAGTTCCACCTCAAAGGTGTTTCGCTCGGGCTCGCCCAGTGCGGTTTTCCACAGGAAGGCGGCACCGATGTTGCCGTTGAAGGTGGACCAGCCATCCCATGCATTGCGTCCCACACTGATGCTCTTGGCATTGCCACCGAGCCCGGATTGCTGGATCGTCGAATAGTCAACACCCGATGAGGCCGTCCATTTCTGAACCCCGTTGGCAAAGAGCGCCATGCTGCCGTTCTGCTGCACCACCAAACTGAGAATGGTTTTCTGGCCATTGGGAATCACATACCCGGTGTTGTGCGAACTGTAGCCTCTCCAAGTCACGAAGACCGTCCCTTCCGCGACCCCCTGAGTATTGCCGTGGGCCACAGCCAGATACAACTCGCTGTAGAACATATCGATCACTTCACCGCGAGACTCACCACTCAGGGCACCCGTGTACGTCGGTTGGATCACCGCAGTGGCAGTGATCCCCGAGGCCGGGATCGCGGCGTTGTAGGTGCCGATCGTGTAGCCGTCATTGGTGCTGTATGTGTTTTTCTCCCATTGCAGGGCATCGACGGTCGTGAGCGACGGGGTTCCCATGCGGGAGGCGGTCGGGCCCATGGGATGCTCCAGCGGCCATGGGTTGGTGGTGGCACCGTTGGCAACCAAGTCGCTGCCATAGAGCGCGAAGAGCAGGTTGTTCATCTCTGGGATGTTCTTGCCGCTGGCGCTGAGGGGGATATTCGGGCCTGCTAGAGGCGCGCTGTTGACCGTGACCGTGGCGTCGGCAGAGGTGGTGAAGCCGGTGGCGGAAGCACAGATATTCCAAGCGCCGTTGAACAAGTTGGCATTGTAGTAGCCGGAGCCATCCGTCGTTAGGACGAGTGCCGGGTTGGCGGATGCGTTCGCAGTGGTCGATGCATAAACCGTGGCACCCGCGATGGGCGTCCCATCGCTGGATTTGGTCACTTGCCCGGACACCGCAAACAGCGGTTTAGCTGCGAAAGTGACGTCTATCGTGTGTGACGCAGCTAGGTTACTGAATGTGTAGGTGCCGCTGCTGACCGCCGCCGGGTTGTTAGCGCCATCGATCAGGACGCTGGCGATACTATAGCCAAAGTTGGCAGTGATGGTGTAGGCTTGGCTCTGCGCCTCATACTTGGTGGCGACCCCTAGCGGTGTGATGGAACCGCCGCTGCCGGCCGTGGCGCTGATCGTGTACTGAGCCAGTGCGGTGAAACTGGCTGTGATCGTGTGGGGATCGGTGAGGTGTGTGAAGGTATAAGAGGTGACGGCACCTTGGGATGCGCCATCGACCACCACATCGGTGATTTTATAGCCGGTGCTTGGGCTAACTGCAAACGTCTGATTGGCTCCGCCGCTGACGACAACGTCACCGCTCGGGCTGATCGTTCCACCGCTGTTAGCTGTTGCGCTGATTGTCTGGCTAGGGATGTGGGTGAAGCTCGCTGCGATGGTATGGCCGGCAGTCACATTGGTGAACGCATAACTCGTCACGGCTCCGACCGAAGATCCGTCCACCAACACATCGCTGATGTAGTCAAACGAATCCGGAGTGATCGTGAAGGACTGGCCGTTGCCAGACACCACCGCGATGTCTCCCAGCGGGCTAATCGAGCCGCCGCTTCCGGCTGACGCTGAGATTGTGTAGGAGGTGGCCACTTGGTAATGCAGCAGCACCTGCTTATTGACGTGATCTGTCACAACACTATAAAACGCCGCGTTTGCCGGCTGGGTTCCGACCCAGGACGGTGCCGGATTGAAGTCGCCAGTGATGCCGGAGGCTCCAGCGATGCTCATGAGCACATAGTCCGCCGATTGATCCAGATTGGCTGGGCTGGCCGGGCCGGCAATTTTCACGGAGTTGCTGTTTAGCGTCAAATTGCCGCCGACCAATAATTTATCATTGGCCCCGACGGCACTGGTGGTTAGGTTGAAGAAGGTGCTTGAACCGCTTTCCGCCGTGACTGATCCGGCAATGCTGCCGGTGCCACCCAGGCTTGCACCAGACTTCACACTCACGTTGCCGCTGCCTGTGCCGGATCCGCTTGCGTTGCTCACCAGCAGCGTGCCAGTCTGCACCGTTGTGTTGCCGACATAGGTGCTGGCACCTTTAAGTGTTAGGGTGCCGCTGCCCAATTTGGTCAGGCCGCCGGTGTAGGAGGAATTTGCGGCCAATAGTGGCGTGCCTGGAGTGATGCCAACGCCTTGGGAAAAGTCCAACACCACGGTGGGTGGGACCGTGTAATCGGTTCCGGGGTTGGTGATGGTGATCCCGGTGAAGGCGCCCGTTAGGGGATTGATTTCTGCGGTGGCGGTTGCGCCGGTGCCAGTGGTGTCGAGGGTGCCACGAGTAATTCGCACGGCGGGCGCGACGAAGAAGCCGGTGGTCACTGTGCCTGAGAATGGGATACTCGCCACGCCGGATCCGGTGGGTGCCAACAATGGCTGGTTGATCGTGACCGACTTGCTGCCAGTGTCGATAGATCCCCCTTCATAGATATAGGCTTTGCCATCATTTGCGGCGGTGTTGGCTAGCTTGATGAAATCAGCCGTCTGTAGCGTGGTCGCGGCAGCATTGACTGCTAAGATGCCACCATGGAAATCCAACCGGGCCTGGGCACCGACACCGGTGCCATTTCCGCCCAAGATTTGGGTAGCGCTTAGAGTACCGCCTGCCAGGTTATAGGTACCCTGCAGATTGAGGGTGCCGAGCGTGGTATTGAGCAGGACGTTGCTTGACGCCAGCGTGACGGTGCCGTTGATGGTGACGGTGCCGCCAGTTTGGTTCACCGTGGCCAGGGACACGTTGGCATTGTTTTGGTTTTGGCTCACGCCAACTTGCATCGAGGTGCCTGTCAAGGATGCCGTATCTGAAACTTTGATGATTCCGTATTGGTTGGCTCCGCCGTTGGTGGTGTTGATATTGATCGCGCCAAAGGTGGCGCTGGCGGTGTCCTTAACGACAGTTAGAGTATTGCAGGAGTTCGCATTCGACATGTCGAGGGTTCGTCCGCTGCCGTTGTAGATGGCCGTGCCACCAAACGTCACCGCGCAGCGCCCTTGGTTGAAGCCGAGTTCAAGCGACGCTCCGCCGGTGTGGTTGATCGTTCCGCCGGTGATGGTGGCCAGAGCATAATTGCCGTCGTGGGCCAAGCGCCATCTGCCCGGGACGGTTAGTGTTCCGGAGTTCATCAGGAAACTCGGAGTGGTACCCTTGATGTCGAGCGGGTCGGTGGCATTCTGCAAGACCAAAGACGGGGTCACCAGCGCATTGTCCAGATTGAAGGTGCCTGCGGAGACGATTAGGTTGTTCAGTGTGCTGCCCGTTGAGGAAAGCTCCATGGTGCCAGCCCCTGCCTTGGTTAGAGTAAGGCCGGTGCCGGTGATGGCCCCACCGACCGTCAGTGTCTTGGCTGAGACGGTGACAGTAGGCGCGACATTGAGGGTGACCGCGCCGGTGCCAAGGTTGAGGTTTTGGGTACCGGTGAAAGTGAAATTGCTATTCCAATTTTGCGGGTTGCTACCGGCGTTGACCAGGTTGGCCACGGTGCTATCGAGTGTGCCGCCGAGGATGGTCAAGGTGCCTGTACCCAGAGCGTTGGTATTGCCGAGTTTGAGGGTGCCGAGGGCCAAGGTCGTCGTGCCGCTCAGCCCGCTGTTGCTGCCGTTGAGAACCAGAATACCGGCCCCCATTTTACTCAGGCCGTTGGTGCCGCTCAGGGCGCTGCCAATGGTGAGGGTTTTGCCGGTGATGACCGTCACGCAGCCCTCAGCACCGCCAAGGGCAAGACTGCCCGGGGTGGTATTGCCGATGCTGGTGTTGTCGAGGGCCACGATCGCGCCGCTGTTCAGACTGAGCAAGTCGCTGCCGTCGAGACTGCCACCCGTGCCTAACACCAATGCGTTGGCGGTGGTGGCGCTGTTGATGCCGGTTAGGGCAGTGGTGAGTTTGACGTTATCCAGAGTGGCATTCCCCGCAGCCAGCGTTGTGAGGTATTCGCTGCTGGCCAGGCGGCGAACGCCGTTGGCATCGTAAGTTACCAAATCAGTCCCGGTGCCAGCCACGGCATTGTCACCTATCGCATAAGGCAGGATGCTGACGGTGGTGCTGCCGGCGCTGCCACTGCCGCCAACCAAGGTGGGAGCGTTGGTGAAATTGATATTGCCGGTGTTGGCGGTTGTGGATGCCAGGGTATTGTTGCCGAGGTTCGCACCGCGGAAAAGCACTCCGCCGGCGACGTTGCGAAGCAAGCTGGCCGCCTGCAACTGGGCATTTGTCGCGGCATTCGGCGTGACAGTCACCACCGAACTGCCAGAGCCAAGGGTCAGCGCGTTAGTGATCGCATCGCTGGTATTGCCGGCCGCTGCCCCCGTGACAATCAGGGTGCCGCCGTTGAGGGTGACGCCCTTGGCACGGGTGACCGAGGCGGCGTAGGTGCCAGACGCGCTGTCGAGACTCAGAGTGCCAGCGGCGGCCACTGTGACGTTGGAATTGGGGGAGGCACCGGTGAATGTAGTCAGATTCAGTGTGCCGGCGTTGACGGTGGTGTTGCCGGTATAGGTGTTGCCGGCGGAGAGCTTGAGGGTTGATGTGCCGGTGGCTTGGGTGAAGCCGTAGGAACCGCCGCTTTCCGAGATCGGCCCGGTGATTGCTAGAATCCGGCCAATGTTCCAAGTCGGGTTGCTGCCGAGAAGTTGCACGTTGGAACTGATCACCGAAGTATCCTGGTTGCCGCCCACTGTCAGGTTGCCGTTGGCCCCGGCACTTCCGAGTTGCAAAGTACCGCCATTGAGTGTGAGGACCGTGGAGTTGGTGGTGATGGTGAAACTCTTCGCCCTAACCGACGAGGTGATGGTCACGACGTTGGCCCCTGCGGTTTGGAAAAACGCATCGTCATCGTTGGCCCAGCTCACCAGCGGACTGCTGCCGCCCGTAGCAGTGCTCCACAGCGTGGTACTGCCGGTGTCCCAGTTGCCGTTGCCGAACTGGAGGTTTGCGGTGGTGGCGGTGTCCCAGTACTTGCTCGCGGCCATGGCCGGAACCACACAGGCCAGGGCTGTGAGGGCGAATGAGGCACTCGCCAGCCAGCGACCGGACCTCCTGTTGGGTTTTTGAATACGGGTGTTAGGTTTCATGTTTTTGACTTCTGATTGGGCTAAAGTGCGAACTGGGTCTATTGACGCCAACTGAGACACGAGGCACAATGCGGCCCGTGGGGGAGAGTTGGGTTATTGGGGGGGGTTAGTGAAATACGAGCCTGAGACTGAATCCCGATGCCGGGATGCCGATGCAGGGTGCAAACTTCATGCTTATGCAAACAGTAAACTAGGTGATGAGGCAATGTCTAATAAGCGAAATTCATGTCTTTTTTACGAAATGATTTGTTAGGCATGCCTCGGTCGGAACCCGCAAAAAGTTGGACATTGTGCTTGAAGCCGGTGTCTGAAAACCGGACTCTGCGGCCGAAGTTGTCCGATTCACCCACAACCAACCAATCAACGAACCCGAACTGACTATGAAATCTACCGCCCTGTTTTTCATCGCCGCACTGAGCAGCTGCGCGCTGGCTGCTGAAGCCCCCAAGGCCGTCGCGCCTAAAGCTGCGGCCCCCAAAGGCGAAGCATTTGGCAAGACCACCGATGGCACTGCCGTGGAGGTGTTCACCCTAACCAACAGCAATGGAGTCAAACTCCGTGCCATGACCTACGGTGCCATCGTTTTGAGCCTCGAGACGCCGGATCGTGACGGCAAGCTCGCCGACATCGTGCTCGGCTACAAGACGGTGGACGAGTACATCGCGGATACGCCCTATTTCGGGGCGATTGTTGGCCGCTATGGCAATCGGATCGCCAATGGCAAGTTCAGTCTCAATGGGAAGGACTACACGCTGGCCACCAACAACGATCCCGGTGGCATCAAGTGCTCGCTGCACGGTGGCCTCAAGGGCTTCGACAAGGTGGTTTGGAAAGGCGAAGGACTTCTCAACAAGGATGGTTCGCAAGGGGTGAAGTTCACCTATGTGAGCAAGGACGGCGAGGAAGGCTACCCTGGCAACCTCAGCCTGAGCGTCACCTATTCCCTGAGCAATAAGAACGAGTGGAAAATCCAGTATGCGGCCACTACCGACAAGGCCACGCCGGTGAACGTCACCCAGCATAGTTATTTCAACCTCAAGGGGGAAGGCAATGGCGACATCCTTGGGCACGAATTGATGCTCGCAGCCGGAAAAATCACCCCGGTTACCGCCGGACTCATCCCCACCGGCAAGTTCGCCCCGGTGGCCGGCACGCCGTTTGACTTCACCAAACCCACTGCCATCGGTGCACGCGTCAACGCCGAGGACGAGCAAATGAAATTTGGCGGTGGCTATGACCACAACTGGGTGCTCGACAACCAGAGTGGCGAGCTCACGCTGGCTGCCAAGGTGTACGAACCGGGCAGCGGCCGCACCATGGAAGTGCTCACCACCGAGCCGGGTATCCAATTTTATTGCGGCAACTTCCTCGATGGCAAGCTCACGGGCAAGTCCGGCAAAAAGTATGAGCTGCGCAACGGCTTCTGCCTCGAAACCCAGCATTATCCGGATTCACCTAACCAATCGACCTTCCCCAGCACCATTCTCAAGCCAGGCAAGGAGCTCAAGAGCACGACGATCTACCGCTTCGGCAGCAAGAAGTGACATCGCACAATGCGATTTCGTGTGTCCATCAACCGGTTGTGGCCGGTATATGGGTTCCATCCGGGATGCGAAATGTTTTGTAGCGGGACGACGCGCCTTTTTCCAAGGTGACCCTTGACTTGGAAAGACCCAGCGACTTCGCCAGAAACTCGCGCAGCTCGGCATTTGCCTTGCCCTCCGTCGGCGGCGCGGCAATCCGCACCCGCAGCACCCGCCCCACCTGCGCCTCCTCCTCCCAACCCACGATTTCACTTCGACGGGCGTTTGGGCTGGCGCGGACGTGGAGTTGCATGAAGGGGGTGAATTGGAAATGGTTCCTGACAAATCTAACTGCTGAGACGATGATTGCCACTAAAATTGCTGAAATTTTGACAACTTCTTCTCAGAACCCGTCACGCAATCGCCTTGGCAAGCTCGCCGACCCGTGCTAAGCCATCGGCATGGACGACGGCAACGACGCGAAAACATCCCCCACAGCTCCGCGCGGCTGCCTCTTCAGAGCCCTTGTGCTCGTGCTGGTGATTTTCGCAGCCGGGCTGGGTGTCGCCATCTATTTCATGGCCCAGCCTCAGGATTTGAGCGACGTCCGCAGCGACTCCCCGGAGAGTGGCCCGGCGCTTCCGCTTGACGTGAAGGCGCTGCTGCAAAATGCACTTGATCACTCGTATCCGGTCAAATTCAGCCAAGGCGAGGTCAATCGTTGGCTGCGAAGCACGCTCCAGACGAAGCAAGGCGGCAAGTTCGCCGAGCACGTGTCCCTGGACGCCGTATGGGTGCGGTTGGAGGATGGGCGTGCAGAAGTGGTGCTGGAGCGCAAGGTGATGGGCCATCCCTTCACGGTCTCGATGTACCTGCAGGTTGAGCAATCCGAGAGTGAGGATGGGCCGACGAGCAACGTGCAATTCCATGGTGGCGCGTTTCATCCCTATTTGCCATATCCAAAATGTGGTGGACGTTTTGGCAGGTTGGCGGTGCCGCAAGGGTTTTTGCACTTGGTATTGCCTGCCTTCAAAGGCTTGGCGGCAGTCTTCCCCGAAGAACTCCGCCTCGGCTTCAGCGAAATCCCCAAGGTTAAATTCGCCGATGACAGCATTACCTTCGATCCGCATGGGCCGCAACCACCCGCCATCAGCCCTCCCAACCCATGAAACCCACCCTCCTGCTCGGGCTTGCCCTCGCCGCCGCCACACCCGGCGCGGAGCCCCCGCAGGCCTTGCCGGTGCCGGATGTGGCCACCCTGCCGGTTCCAGTGCTGCCTCCTCCCAGCCCGGGAGCTCCGGGCGCTGAGCAGGCGACGAGTCGCAGCGGCCAATTCCGGGTAAGCGGTGCTGACGGGTTGCTTCGTGGGACGGTTGCCATGATGGCGGAGGACACCAAGGATGATTTATTGCTGCTCACCGGGGAGAAAGACGCCTGGAAAGTGCCAGTATCGATTTTCCTTCATGGCAAGCCGGGCGACCCGCTGCCGCAGCGTTCGGTGGCGATGAAGCTGTTGTTCAGCGAGGCGGGCGATGATCTGCGACTGGATGTGCATCTGGGCCGAGGCATCGAATCCGAATTCTTCAAACACACCATCACCACCGCGCTGCTCTACGAACGGGCTCTGCGCGGTCGCACTCCAGGTCAACCGGAAACCCCGCTGATGGTCGCGCCATGGTTGGTCGAGGGCTTGCGAGAGGCCACCGCCTGGAAGCTCAAATCCAATGACCGTCGCTTGTACGAGGCTCTCTTCAAACACGGTGGCCTGTTCAAACTTGAAGAACTTTTCACCTTAAATGAAAGCCAGTATGAGGAACTCGACGGAGTCATGCACGCCACCTTCCGCGTGTCCTCTGGTGCCCTCGTCATGGCCCTTCTCAGGCAACCCCAAGGCCGCGAGGGATTCCTCACTTTCCTCTCGCAGTCAGCCGCTTTCGACGGCGAAATGCCCGCCCTGCTACGCCGCCATTTCCCCGATCTCAACCTCTCAGAAACCAGTCTGGCCAAGTGGAGAGACCTCCAACTCGCCGAATTGACCACCCCCACCCTCACCGAGATTCTGACCATCCCGGAATCCGAGACAGCGCTCGACGACGCTCTGCACTTGAACTTCGCCACCGCTGAAGGCGGCCAACAGCGCAAGCCCATCAGCGACTGGCAACTGCTCGAGGCCCTCAAGCCCATCGAGCGCGCCGAAGCCGTCCGCTTAGCGCAGGACGAATTGGTGCGCCTCAGTTACCGCTGTTTCCCGTCATACCGTCCGATTATCGAAAAATATCTAACGACCCTTGCCGCCATTGCCCGCCACAAGACCCAAAAAACTGCGGTCCAGCTGGCGGAACTGCTGGAAACTCGACGCACTCTGCAAGCAAAGGCCAGCCGAGCCCGGGATTACTTGGATTGGTTTGAGATCACCCGGGCCCGCCAAACCAGCGGTGTGTTCGAAGATTACCTGAGCCTGAAGCAACGGCTGGCGGCCCAACCCCACAACCGCGAAGACAATCTCTCGAAGTACCTCGACCGCATGAACAAGATCTTCGCACGCAATATTTCAGAGTCAGCAGTTAGCCTGCCAGCCAACCCGCCCCCGGAAACACCCATCGACCTGCCCAAACCCTGATGCCTTCAATCCTCCCACCCTCCGGCATGCCCCTGCCCAACCACAAGTTGAACTCCCGCCTATGAGCCGCCGATCCAGAAAACGACGTGGAGCCCCAACCAGCGGATGGCTGGGACGCCTCGCCGTGGCCACCCTCGTAGTCGGCGTGCTCGGCGCGGCCCTCGGCTACTGGTCACTCAAAAGCTACCTCCACTCCGATGGCTTCCGCCGCTTGCTCTCTGCCAAAGTCAGCAAAGCGCTTGGCATGACCGGCGAGTTCACCCGCTTCGACTGGGATGGTTTGGTGGTGGACACCGCCGCCTTTGAGGCTAACGGCCGGGGGGTGATCGGCTCGCTGCATGCCGACCGCCTGCACTCCGAAGTGAACCTCGCCGGCGTGCGCCGCGGCGTCTGGGACCTCTACGGTGCCAGCGTCAACCGCGTCGAAATCAACTTGGATGCCCGCTCCAATTCCAATGCCTCAGCCCTCTCCATCGCGTTTCCAGATGAAGTATCCGCCATCCCGGCGAAACACGGCTGGCTTCCCACCACCGTCGAAATCAACGGCTTGGACCTGCGCGAACTCATCATCAAGGCCACCTTCGACGACGGCGATCTCTTCGCCTACGGGATGCGGGTGGGCGTCGAACGAACCAGCGACAAGCATACCTATCGCGCCGAAATCGACGGCGGCCGCCTCCGACTCCCGTGGCCCTGGCTCCCCGCCATCGACATCGACCGAGTGCGCCTTCGCTATCAAAACGGCGGCTTTTTTGTCACTGATGCCACAGCGTCCATCTTCAAACAGGGACGCCTTGATGCCAGCGGCGAGTGGATTCCCAAACTTCAACAATATGCCGCCGAAGGAAATTTGCGCGGCATCAAATGCGATGAGTTGCTCAGCGCCGACTGGTCCAAACGCCTCACCGGCGACGTAGCCTCCTCGTTTATCATCGAACACCGCAGCACCGGCCCACTCGCCACCGGCACCCTCACCCTCAAAAATGGCGTGCTCACCGCCCTGCCAATGCTCGACTCGCTCGCCGCCTATGCCGACACCCGCCGTTTCCGGGTGCTCAACCTCAGTGACGCCCGCGCCGATTGGCGCTGGCAGCAAGGTGAGATCTCTCTGACCAATCTGGTGCTCTCCAGCGAAAGCCTCGTCCGGCTCGAAGGCCAACTGACAATCCGTGGCCGATCGCTCGACGGACTGTTGCGCCTGGGCCTGGCACCCGGCACCCTCGCCGCCATCCCAGGTGCGGAAACTGTGGTCTTCCTCCCCGGCGAACGCGGCATGCTCTGGAGCCCATTGCACATTTCCGGCACTCTCGACGATCCTGAGGAGGATCTAACGAAACGGCTGATGGACGCCGCGCAAAACCGCATGTTCGACGTTATCCCAGAAACCGGCGAAAAAGTCCTCAAATTCACTCGTTCCATCCTCGGCGAGTCTGGAGCCGTCGGCAAAGGCGTCGAAGTCATCGACTCTGCCGCCGGCACCCTTGGTGGCACCCTTGGCGGCGTTCTCAACGGCCTGCTTGGTGGCAGCAATCCGCCGCCCAAGCCGCCGCAACCGCCACAAGACAGGCCGCGTCCCAAATGAGGTCGGCTAAGGCCCGGAAATCGGTTGGCTCTTGAATTCCGGCGGGACTGCCGCACAGTGGCGCCAGATGCACCACACCGAAGACATGGACGAATTAATGACCTGCCGACTCGACCATGTCCGCAAGGCGGTGGAGCCGTGTACCTTGGTGATTTTCGGGGCCAGTGGAGACTTGACGGCCCGCAAACTGGTGCCGGCGCTCTATCATTTGAGCAAGGACGGGCAGATGCCGTCGGATTTCCGGATCATCGGGTTCGCCCGGCGGGAAAAATCTGCGGCGTCGTGGCGGGCGGAATTGCGCGAGGCGTTGGCGGCGTTTTCGCGAAGCCAACCGGTGGATGAGCCGGTGTGGGAGGCTTTTGCGCAACGGGTGGACTACTGCCAAGGGGACCTCGGCGACGCTGCTGCCTACGCCAAGCTTGCGGAGCACATTCAGAGTTTTCCGACGCCCGAGCTGCAACAAAATTTGTTATTTTATCTAGCGACCTCGCCGAGCCAATTCAGTGTGGTGGCAGGGCACCTGCATGAGGCGAAGTTATTGCACCGGGATAACCATGGCTTCTGGCAGCGATTGGTCATCGAGAAACCCTTCGGCCGCGATCTGGACTCCGCCCGCAAACTCAATCACGAACTCACCCGTTTTGCCCACGAACAACAGGTGTTCCGCATCGACCACTATCTGGGCAAGGAAACCGTCCAGAACATCCTCACATTCCGCTTCGCCAATTCCATCTTCGAGCGACTCTGGAACCGAGACGCCGTCGATCACATCCAAATCACCGTCAGTGAGAAACTCGGCGTCGGCTCACGCGGCGGCTATTACGAGGAAGCTGGCGCACTCCGCGACATGCTCCAAAACCACCTCATGCAGGTGCTCGCTTTGGTCACCATGGAGCCACCCGTTTCGCTGGATGCCGAACCAGTGCGCGACGAAAAAGTCAAACTCCTCTCGTCACTGCGCCGCCTGCGCCCAGACCAAGTCGCAGCAAACGTCGTGCGCGGACAATATCGCGAGGGCTTCGTAGCGGGTGAGGCACAAGCCGCCTATCGCTCCGAGTCGAAAGTCAATCCTCAGTCCAACGTCGAAACCTTTGTGGCCGCCAAGTTGTTCATCGATAACTGGCGTTGGGCCGGCGTGCCGATCTATCTGCGCACCGGCAAGGCCTTGCCACTCAGCGCCAGTGAGGTGCGCGTTCAGTTCAAGCCCACTCCCAATGTGTTGTTTGCGGCACAGTGCGGCCCGCTGCTCGATGCCAATGCCCTAACGCTTCGGCTGCAGCCGGACGAGGGCATTTCGTTGCGCTTTACCGGCAAGGTGCCGGGTGTGGGTTACGGATTGCGCCCCGTTCGGATGCATTTCAGCTATGACAGTGAGTTTGGCGCGTACACGCCAGAAGCCTACGAGCGACTCCTGCTGGATGCAATTATCGGCGACGCCACCCTGTTCATCCGCCGCGATGAAGTCGAACAAGCATGGGAAATCGTCGATTCGATCCGCGCCGGCTGGGACGGCCTCCCGCTGGATAAACGCGAGTTCTATCCGGCTGGCAACTGGGGACCACATCTGGCCGATGAACTCCTAACGCAATCAGGACGCGCTTGGCGCGAGCCTCGCAATCCCTAACATATAGCAATCCCCGTGAGCCAATTCCAAATCCTCTCCTTTCCAAACGATGACGCGCTCGTGGCTGCCGCTGCGGCAGCGTGGTTGGATGCCATTGCGGCAACCCCAGCCACGGGTCGCGACTTCACGGTGGCCTTGTCCGGCGGCCGGGTGATGCGCAAATTGCTGGCTATGGCGGCATCCATGGCGGCGGCACGTGCAGTGGACTTCAAGCAGGTGCAGTTTTTCTGGGCGGACGAGCGCGGAGTGCCTCCCGACGACCCCGAAAGCAACTTCCGCTTGGCACACGAGGCGCTGTTGCTACCCGCTGCCGTACCTGAAAAAAATATTCACCGTCTGCGCGGCGAACTCGCCCCGGACGCCGCCGCTCAGGAGGCCACCAGCAAAATCCTGCAAGTTTGCTCCTGCACCACCGGCGAAATGCCAAGGCTCGATCTCGCGATGTTAGGCATGGGCGAGGACGGCCATGTGGCGTCACTTTTCCCGGATGATGGGGTAAGTGCTGCGAATCTATCTGCTGTATTCCTGCCCGTCTTTGACGCACCCAAGCCGCCGCCTCAGCGCATCAGTCTGGGCCACGGGCCCCTGGCCGCCGCCCGTGCCGTGTGGGTGCTCGCGTCAGGCCCGGGCAAGCAGGCCGCGCTTCGCCACTCGCTGGCCGCCACGGGCACCAGTCCCTTGGCGCAAGTCCTCCAGCGGCGGACGGCGACCACAATTTTCACGGACATTGCTGATTTTTGAATCGTTTTCCACCCTAAAGCCCACTAAAAATTTGAACTCACGCGCCAGCCAATAGCGATGGACGTGCCAACCTATTTGGAATTTGAAGTTCACGCGGCTTCTCGGCTACGAACCCTCCATTTTTGGGCAGTCCTCAAAGCAGCATTCACGGTGCCGCTACTTGCAAATTCGCCGCTGTTACCGCTTCGT
>CAIKHZ010000314.1 GCA_903827375.1 Akkermansiaceae bacterium | reverse complement strand
GACTCCCGGCCGGTATTCCGCAATCCACTCCAAATGGCCATTACGAGGCATGTCCTTGCGCCCCAAACTCGTTCCATTCAAAAACAATTCAACCGTATCGGCATTACTGTAGCAGCCGACCTTTACCTTGTGCCCCTCCCTGCCTTTCCAATTCCAGTGCGGAAATAGGTATAGAACATCCTCAATGCTCCACCAGCTTTTGTAATAGTAGTACCTGTCTTTCGGAAATCCGCAAAGATCCATGCTGCCGAAATGGGAAATCACATAAGGCCATTTGGCTTCGCCACGATAGTCAAAAGCCGTCCATGCAAATCCGCCCATGAACCAATCGCACTTATCAACCACCTGCCACCACCCTTCAGAGGACAGCCTGTTCTCGGTATTAAGATTGACATTATCACCTAAGAAGTAGTCATAGCCTGTAGGCGGAGCATTGGGCATTTCAGTGCCGATTTGCGGTTGTTCGGGGTGCTCTTTTTTGTATTTGGCATAGTCACCGTTGTAGTTGAATCCCCGGACGGGAATGACTGTGCTGATTCCCTCATACGAATCGCCGCTGTTGTCGCCATGGGTGACAGAGCGGCCAGGGTCCAATCTCCGCTGAATTTCCACCATCTCCTGCGCGATTCTCCGGCCACGATCCGTCTGTTGCACGACATTCTCCTCGTTGCCGATACACCACATGAATACGGAAGGCCGATTCCTGTCCCTGAGAATCAAGTCCTCCCACTCCCTTAGGGCGGCCGGACTGGTCCCCAATTGCCGTGTCTCGGCCAGGACCAGCACCCCCAACTCATCGCACGCATCCAACAGGGCCGGAGAGTTGGCATGATGACAGCGGTACCCATTGCCCCCCATCTCCTTGATCCATTTGATGCGCTGAAAGTGGATCGCGTCAGGCACGGCAATCCCGACACCCGCGTGATCCTGATGGTTACAAACTCCCTTGACTTTCACATACTTGCCGTTGATGAAAAGACCGTCTGGCCGGGCCTCAATCACCCGTATTCCAAAGCGGGTTGTATAACGATCAAGCTCGCGGCCATCCTTCCTGATGATAGAAACAATCGTGTGCAGATAGGGATCTTCCGGCGACCATAAGTGGGGACTGGAAACCTTGATCTGTTGTGGGACTTCTATTGTGCCGCTTCTTGGCAGATTCACTTTGCTGGGGTTGAAGGTAGCCACTGTTGCTCCTTCTCTGTTGATCAGTTTTGACTCAATCTCGCATTGCGCCGCTGCAAACGATTTGTTATCAATGATGATTTCCAAATGAATCGTGACGTTGCCGTCCTCAATTGCAGTACGGACATAAGTGCCATTCTCAGGAACGTGGATCTCGCCAGTTTGAATGATGCGGACGGAGCGGTAGATTCCAGCACCTTCATACCACCAGCCTTCGTATTGCGTGGCATCCACTTTCACCACCACAATATTTGGTTTGTCGAAGTACAGATAGTTGGAAATATCGAAGGCAAACCCGTTGTAGCCGCTCTTATTCTCGCCCACACAATCCCCGTTGACGAAGACTTTGCAGTCCCGGTAAACACCGTCGAACTGGAGAAGATGCCTCTTATGGGCATCTTCAGGTGGTAGGGAAAACGCCCTCCGATACCATCCAACACTATTCTCCGGATAATGAAGACCCATCGGTTTATAGCCGTGAAAGGCGTAAAACAGCTCATCGTTCGCTGGCTTGACGATAGGCAATTCCACCGCCCAATCATGAGGCAATTGCAATGTCCTCCACTCGTGGTCGTCGAAACCCGCTGTGAGAACGGCTGCATAGGGCGTCAAGAGGCCGTCATTGCTGAGTTTCGCATCAACGGCACCATGGCCACCATACTTGAAGTTCTTATCCGGGTCTTTGGCGTGCCCCAGATGAAACTTCCAGCCCTCGTCCATATTAATGGTCTTCCTGGCACTCTGGCCTTGAGCGGTGACCATCGCCAACAGCAGAAATCCCAGAAGATAGCAGCAAGCAATAGGGTATTTGAAGATCATAAGGAAGGTGGATTGAGGACTATTCATTGGGTTGAGTGGGGCGTTTTTGAGTGATCCTGTTTCGGCTTCAGTGTTAGAAAGTCGCCTAAAGCTCCAAGAGGATTGTTTGGATTGAGCATGTAGATGCAAGTGGCTCTACCTGTGCCCTGTCTGTCCACAAGTACAGCGCACAAGGTGGCCACAGGTAACTCACCGTCGGTCAGCGGAGCATAGTTGCTTCTCTTCCAGCCATTGGGGAGCGGCTTGTAATTGCTGAGGTGCACATAGTCCAAGGTGCCGGCAAGCGACGTTGAGAATTTTCCTTCCGCGAGCTGGGTGTTGGCCGTGTTCATTCCCGCCTTTACCCACGGGGAATTCACGCTTGCGATCAGACCCTGCAAATTCCCCGTTTGAGGGTAAGTTTCCTGTCCTTGAGCAATCTCGACCATGATGGTGATACCGCAACTCTGCGCTTTCGTCTTAAGCTGATTCAGGCTTGCCAGAGTCTGACCACTCTTATACGGGCTGCTGTCGCCATACACCTTGTAGCCCGGATACAATACCAAGCGCTTGATTCCAGCGTCCCGCATCAGCTCCATCGTCAATTCCAGCCACTGCAACGTCGGCAAGCGATCTGAATCCAAGTCACTGGCAATTGAACCGAAACTGAATGGGGTCATGTCAACTCCGGCATGAACAGCGCCAATCTGGAGGCCCTGACTTGCCAGCATGCTCCAGAGCGCCGGCATGTTGTCACCGAAAAGCTGCGTGGCGCGAATCTCAACACCGTTAAGCCCCAGTTTCTTGATCGAAGGAATCCAGGTCTTCGGATCCACGCCGTCGAACAACCAGGCGTTCACAAACAA
This sequence comes from Akkermansiaceae bacterium, assembly GCA_903827375.1. Classification (GTDB taxonomy): domain Bacteria; phylum Verrucomicrobiota; class Verrucomicrobiia; order Verrucomicrobiales; family Akkermansiaceae; genus Luteolibacter. Next base: position 426 of record CAIKHZ010000314.1, on the reverse strand, counting down.
TGCACCGGACGGCTCGCTGCCTTGCGCCGGCCTGAGAGCCGGGGGGCGAATCCTTGCCAACATTCCCTGGGGGGTGAACTTGTCCCACTTTTCAAACGCCTTGTCGCCTTTCAGAACCAGCTCAGCGGCGGTTGGGGGTGGTGTCGGAGCCGCGTCCTTGAACCGCACTGACGGAGTCGTGGAAATCACCTCGAGGATGACCAGATCATTCTCGCGAACCTTCACTGGTACGGCATCACCCGAGCCAAACGATTCGCCCGTAATTAGATCTTTGCACGATGCGATCTTAAAACCCTTCAGACTCACTGAGCCGCTCCAGGTGCTTTTAACATTGTTTGACAGGGTGACAATGATCCGGTTGGAATCATGAGAGACGTTCGTCAGATATTGGATCGGCGGGCCAGTAACGTCGATGAGATTCCATTT
>CAIKHZ010000313.1 GCA_903827375.1 Akkermansiaceae bacterium | reverse complement strand
GTGAATGCCGGACTGGTAGCCCTTGGCGATTTTGGACGCGATGAGCTTGCCGAAGACCTTGGTGGCTTCAGCGAGTGACACCGGGGCCTCTGTCTTGGTGCCAACGGTCAGGGTGTTGCCGCGACGTCCGTAGGCAAACGTGACGATGAAACCGTCGGCTTTGGGTTCGATGGCAGCATGGTATTCCTTGTCGGAGGCTCCCTCGCGGAAATAGAGGGACGTGGATTGGATGCGATCAATGGTTGTGGGATGCATGATTTTGATTATTTGGGTTGGTTATTGTTGGGTAGGCTTAGGCATGAAAAAGCCGCCGACTTGATAGCGGGCGGCCGGGATGGATGGCACGGAGGTTCGGGATTCCTGAACATGGGTGCGGAAAATTAGTGAAAATTGGGGTTGCCAGGCCGGGTTGGCGCATATATGTTCAGGAATCCTGAACATGCATGCAGTCGTCTCCCATCCCGATTCCAGCCAGCTTTTTGCCATAGCGGAGAGCCAGGACGGGTATTTCACGATGGCACAGGCGCTTGAGGCGGGGTTCGCACGCAGCACCCACAGCTACCATGTGAAGGCGGGCAACTGGGTCCGGGAAAGGCGCGGCATCTACCGCCTGCGCCAATTTCCAGTGACGGAAACCGGTCATCTGGTTCCATGGTCGCTGTGGTCGAGGGATCGTCGCGGCGAACCACAGGGGGTGTATTCGCACACCACGGCGCTGGCCCTCTGCCATCTTTCGGATGCCAATCCCTCGAAGCTCCACATGACCGTGCCCCCTGGCTTCCGGCGCAATAGCGAAACGCCGCCAGTGCTGTTTCTGCACAAGTCGCGACTTGCCCCACATGAGATCATCCAGGATCACGGCTTTGCCCTTACCAAGCCGATGCGTGCGATCATCGACTCGGCGGCGTCGGGCGACGCGGATCCGGACATGCTGCGCCAGGCACTTGAAGAAGGCCTGCGACGAGGCCTCATCACCCGGCGGGAAACCCAACAAGCAAACACCTGTGAGCAGTCGCCTCATTGGCTGAAGGAGATGCTGCAAAACGTCTGAATCCATGAAAGCCTACACCACCGCAAGTGCATTTCGCCGGGCTTTGGAAGACCGGTTGACGGCGGCATCAAAGGCGGAAAACACCGATCTCCAGCGAATGCGCCGACAGGTCGCGTTCGACCGCTTGCTGGTGCGCTTGTTCACCGTGGGAAGTCCGCCGTGGCGGTTGAAGGGAGGTTATGCGCTTGAGTTGAAGCTGACGGTGGCACGCACAACGCGTGACCTGGATCTCGGTCTGTCCTCTATCACGCTTCAACCGGATGATTTGCTTGCGGCGCTACAGGAGGCGGCGGCAAGGGAGATGGGTGATTTTTTCACCTATCACATCGGCGAGCCAACGATGGATCTTGATGGTGCCCCATACGGAGGTTCCAGACACCCGGTGGAGGCGAATCTCGACGGGCGTTTGTTCGCCCGGTTTCATCTGGACGTTGGAATGGGCGATGTGCAGAGGGAACCCTGCGAATGGATCGAGCCCCGCGACTGGCTGGGATTCGCCGGGGTTGGCGCTGGGCGATTCCCGACGATCAGCCGGGAAGAGCATTTCGCGCAAAAGGTGCACGCTTACACGACCTCCCGGGGCGACCGGGCAAACACCCGAGTGAAGGATCTGATCGATCTGGTGTTGTTTGTTGATTCGGGAACGCTTGATCAGGTGCGTCTCAGCCAAGACCTTGCCAGCACCTTCGCGCGAAGGAATACGCACTCCCTGGTGCAGGTGCTGGAGCCACCGCCGGACTTCTGGAAGCCGGTCTTTGAAAAACTTGCGGCAGAGTGCGGGATCGATGGCGATATTCAGACGCAGTTTGAAAAAGTGAATCGTTATGTCGGCCAGTTGCCATAAGATGGCGGTGGCGGATTTTTCCAGCAATGCCACGGAGAGGGTCGAACTCCCCGTGGCTTGGTTGCTGCTGCTCCTGAGGCACACCGCGAGACGCGGTATGCACGGCCTGCGGCGGGGACGCCGCAGCTACGGTGCTGCCGCTCAGTTGGCCATGCTGGCGATGCGGCGGCCGTTGCGGGCCGCTGACGCTGACACGGCGTGACTGGCGGCTTCTCTGGCGCGGCCTTTTGCCCAATGACGCAATGCAGCGATCTCACCGTCCATCAGCTGGGCCAGGAGCACACAGCGGGTCATGGCTTCGACGATATCCTCAGAACTCAGTGTTCGACCTCAAAAGAGCCAATGAGTCGAGCAAGTTGAATTCCCTGAAAAGGCGGCAGATCGACAGGTTGCCCGCGCCCTGCGGATTCGTGCCTCCGGGATC
>CAIKHZ010000312.1 GCA_903827375.1 Akkermansiaceae bacterium | reverse complement strand
CCTCGTGAAATTGAAGGACACTCCATTTATCGAAAAAGGCAAGCGGGTGGACGTATCGAGCCCGCCCAGGCGGAAAAATGCCAATTCTAGAGCTGGAGCGAGAGCTCAGGAAAACAGCTCCCGGTCCGCGAGTGTGCGGATCAGCTGAGTCAGCTGCTTGAGAGGTTGCACGGCTCTGACTCTACAAAACATTGCGAAAAGTGCAATGTTTTGTTTACCCGATCCAAACATTCGTCTTCATTCGTGGCATTCGTGGTGAAAATTCCAAGAGGGAATTCAAGAAAACAATTTCCGGTCTAACGAGCGGTATTGGATGGCTTCCAGGATGTCCTGAGGACGGATGTGAGTCGATCCAGCCAGATCCGCCAGGGTGCGGGCCACCTTGTGAATGCGGTCATGGGCGCGGGCCGAAAAACTCATCTCCTCCATCGCTTGTTCGAGGTAGCCGGTGGCTTCCGCGTCGAGCTGGCAATGCTGGCGGACCTGGCGCGAATTCATCGCTGAGTTGGTGGAATGCCCGGAGCGGCGGAAGCGTTCGTGCTGGATTCCGCGTGCGGCGATCACCCGATGGCGGATAACCTCAGATGCCTCTCCGATGTTCGTGTTAGATGATAGTTCGCGGAAATCCACCAGCGGCACCTCCACGTGGATGTCGATCCTGTCCAAAACACAAGTTCACATGCTGGGATTCGGCCGTCCGTCTCTGATGGCGTCGATGAACACTGTGTGTGCAGGTAGCTCGATTAACATCTCGACCGAATCAAGATGCCCTTTTAATTGTGCAAACGGAACGCCTGCTTGGTGAACTAATCACGGATTTTGTCGTCGTGTGTTTGCATGATTCCTAGCAGAATGTTAAAGGTCAGCCACGCCTACGGTTGGCGCGCCTCCAGCGCCGCAGGAGGCGTGACAGCCGTGGGCGTTGGCTGTACCGGCTGGTTCGGTGCCTGTTCTTTCGTCCAGCTCCACCAGCCCCTGGCATTCAGAAAAACGAAGATGCTGCAGGCGACCACGGTTGCCACACTGTGCGCTAGTACGGCGAAGACGATCCATGCGATGTTAGCCAAGACGCCGAGAAAGAATCCGAGTTTCTGTTTCTTGCCCAGCAGGTAAATGGCAAGGGCATTCAACACCATGGCAGTCCAGTCGATGCCATAGTACTTTGTGATAATATCCCACATATTCTTTAATGGTCCTTTCTTACCCAACAGGGGTATTATGCCTCTGTGTGTTTGATCGGATCAAACACACAGAGATTGTTACAGGTGGAACAGTCTCTCAGATTAGCGGACTTCTTCAAGTGGCGATGGATGAGGAAGTGGCAGGTAGTGTGGTAAATGATCGCGGAAAGAGCGCACCGTTTCGGTGAGGTTCCCATTTGCGGCTTTGTCGAGGTAATGACGCTGGGCGTGTTGGCCGATGAGTAAGGTGAGACGAATGTTAGGTAATTTCTTCAATACTTTGTCATGCCAGAGGGGTGCGCACTCGGGCCGCGGTGGCAGATCGCCAGTATTGCCTTTGCCGGGATAGCAGAAGCCCATGGGCATGAGGGCGATCTTGCTGGCATCGTAGAAGGTTGATTCATCAATGCCTAGGAACCTTTTCAATCATCATAGCGGCACGGTCCGTCTGACGTCGGGTGAAATCAGGCTCAAATCCGGCGTGCTGAAATCCGCCCGCTTTGTCATCGATATGAATTCGATCGCTTGTGAGGATCTGGCGGACTCACAATGGAACGCGATGCTGATCCGGCATCTGCGGGATGCGGATTTCTTCGAGATCGACCGGTTTCCTGCCGCAGAGTTCATCGCGGAGCGGGCGGAAGCCATTGCAGCTAGCAGCGAGGGCACGCCCAATTTCGTGCTGAAGGGACGCTTCACACTGCGCGGAGTAACCAAGCCGCTGGAGTTGCCGGTGGTGATCGCCTCAGCCCATGGCAAGCGGGTGACGGGGCAAGGGCAGTTAGAATTGGACCGCACGGAATTCGGCAGCATCTATGGGTCGGGCAAATTCTTTCGCTATCTGGGAAAACACGTCGTCAACGATCACGTTCACCTCCACCTCAAAATCCACGCGGACCTACGGCTGTTAGGATTTCCGGCCTACACGGCGGAGCGGGCGGCCCGACGTTTCAGCCGGCATGATCTGGAAACTGCGGCGG
>CAIKHZ010000311.1 GCA_903827375.1 Akkermansiaceae bacterium | reverse complement strand
GCATGAGCGTGTTACGGTTTTCAACTGGCGCGTTTTAGGCAGCTGTGGCAAGCCCAAATTATTGAAAATATTCCCGTCGAATGGCTGGCCTGGCATTGGAATGCGAGGTTCGGGGTTTGTGAGGCGCCCGGAACCCTGCGGTTTTGTTGTCGCTGAGCCTGCTGCTGTCGCCAGATGGGCCACGCCACCTTGGGAGGCAAATCCCAGGGCAAGGGTGACCGCGGATGGGCCGACACTTGCGAGATGCAGTATTCCGTGCCCTCCACCTCGATGCGCTCGCCAAATTTCGGGAGCGTGTTAGGAAATGCCGCCTTGAGCACCCGCGAAAGCCGGACGGCATTGATGTATGTCTGGTTCATCGGGGGTTCAGGATGAGGGTCCGACCGTCCTTCATGCGTTCGATGAGGGCCGGGCCTTCAAGGACGGCGAACACAGTCGGGGCGTCGGCTTCCTTGGTGGCGGCACCGACCGGAATCTGCGCACGGGAGGTCATCAGGTGGACCGTGTCGCCGGGGGCGAGCGCCAAGCCGATGTGGTTGTCCTCAAGCGACGGCATGCCGTAGCCGCTGCCGCCGTAGCGGCCGGAGGAGGCTAGGTCGCCGCCGAAGCTGGCCCAGGAGCCCCCACGCAGCCCGCGCTGCGAGCCGCTGACGGCGTCATTCCACTCCCAGGCGTTGCCGCCCTGGCCAAACGTGCCCGAGGAACTCGCCGTGCCATAGCCAACGTCAACGACTCCGGAACTTTCCCAATAGTTCGCATCCGCCTGAGTAATCGTATTCTTGCCATTGGGATAGACCGAGTAGGTCGAGTTGGCTCCATTGTAATAGGCCGCCTTGTACCACTCATTTTCGCTGGGAATGTAAACTGCGGCCCCGGGATTTACATGAATGATTCCGCTAGTGGCACCGTTGAGCGTGTAGGCTCCCGTCTCCATGTCGCCGCTGCCCTGGCCGTTGCCCAGCCAGTTGCAGAAACGGGCAGCGTTAAACCACGACACTCCAACCACGGGCTCGTTCGCGTAGGTGCTGCTCACGCTGTAGGTGTAACTGCCGCTAGAGCCGCTTTGGATGCTAACCGGGAAGGAGTCGATGTTGAGCGAGCCCAAGGCCAGAGTGACGATCGAAACGCCGGCCAGAAGGGCCAGCCCGAGGGAGGTGATGATGGGATGTTTCATTGGGTCTTGTTCTAACAAATTGGCGCTTTGCCCCTCCCGCCATCCCTCCCCCGAGTCAAGAAAATCAAATTATTTTTCCCTAACATTTTTATAGGCATTTCAAGTGAGCTTGGCGAAGGCGGTTGCTTGTATTGCCGCCGGGCCCGACGGCTGCCACAGCCTTGAAAAGGGAAACTCGATGCGAATGAGTCAAGCCTTCGGGGTGCCGCGCTCCACGGATTTGATTGATGATTGACGGCTGATGATTGCTGATTTTTGATGTGTCAATGGGTTTTCTCAATAGCCCCAACCCGGCGGTTGACAATTCCACTGGGAAATGGCAATTCTATTGCTATGCAAATCACGTTGGATCGAATGAGTCGGATTGTCGTGCCAAAAGCGATCCGGGATAGTTTTGCCTTGAAGCCGGGGGATGAACTGGAAATCACCCTTGAAGCCGACGGCATACGACTGCGCCCGGCAGTGCCGACGTCACCCCTCACCGAGGCAGGAGGGCTACTCGTCTGCTCGTCAGAGATTCCCGCGTCAGCCTGGGATGTCGGAGCGTTCATAGACGCACAAAGAACCCAGCGCAGCAGGGAAATCGGCGGTCTTTAAGCTATGAAAGTCTGTTTTGACACCTCCACTCTGGTTGCGGCGTTGCTTCAGCAGCACCCCCACCATGCCGTCGCCTTCCCTTGTCTTCAGGCCGTGAAAGCGGGGTCGCTGCAAGGCCACTTGACCACCCACGGCCTCGCCGAACTCTTTGCCACGCTCAGCGCGCTGCCGCTCAAGCCGCGCCTGCTCCCAGCCGACGTCGAGCGCATCATTCGGCAAAGCATTCTCGCCTGTTTCACCCTGATCCCACTGAACGCCGATGACTACCGCCACGCCATGGAGCTGACGGTGAAACAAAACCTCGCCAGCGGAGCCATCTACGACGCTCTCCACCTGATCGGAGCCCGCAGCGCGGGCTGCGGCACCCTTTACACGCTCAACTTACGCCACTTCCGTGCCCTCGCCCCCGGCGATTCCATCATCGCCTCTCCCTAGCGATCCGTCGGACTGTTTCTCAGCCCCCATAGTCGGTCTGCGGCGGCGGGGAGCGCCGCCATCTTGGCGGCTGTCTCCGGCATCCTGCCGGAGACTCTTGCTGCATGGCGTGGTTTCTGAGATCGGCGTCCCCCCCCCCGAGGAGGAAGTGGCAAGATGGCACTTCCTGCCGCGCAGTCGGCGGCGCTCCGTGCGTTGATGAAACCATGACACCAACCAGTGAAAGTCTGAGTCCGTCAGTGCCGTGTTGCCGATCACCCTTACTCGGCAGATCGCGGAAGGGGCCAAGGGCAACGTCAGGGCGGCGATGGCGGATTTGGAGATGTGGATGGGGTGAACGTAACTGAAAGAGTCGGTGGCGGGACTAGGGAGCTCGCAAAGGGGGGAATAGCCATAGGTTCCCCCAGCGAGGGTTGAGACGATGCCCTCCGGAGTGATTTTCCGAATGCTGTTGTTTCCGAAATCTGCGATAAACAGATTGTCACTTCCATCAACGGCGATGTCCAACGGGATGAAAAACCGCGCGTCCGGACCCGGACCGTCTGCCGATCCCGACACTCCCGGGGAACCGGCGATTGTGCTGACGTTGCCGGCAGGGGTGATCTTGCGGATGGTGTGGTTATAGGAGTCAGCAACGAAGGTGTTTCCCGCCCTAGATTGCTAGTCCAAGGCAAATTCAAGGGGCCATTTTTCTGAATCGGCCGAACAGGCGCTTCCAGAAACCGTCTGGCTTTTGAGTGCCCGGCAAGGGTGGTGGCCTGCCCGGCAAAGGTGGAGGGGTAGCTGGAATTTTCTTTGGATGGCGGATCTCGGGCTTGAAGCCATACCTTGCCAGCAGATCCTTGGCCTTCCCGCAGAGACTCGCATGGCGTTCGGCATCGACCATGTGAAGATAATTGGCAAAGCCCTGGACCTTGGCCAGGATGTGGCGGCTTTGACCGCGCCAAGAACAGGCCTGCGGCCCCTGCTTGCCGAGCTTGTCCAACATGGCGCGGAAGGCCCTAACATCTTCACGCGGGACAGCCGGTTTTTCGGCGACGACGAGTCCGGTGACTTCTCGGCGCCGGCCTCTGCCCATGATCCTGAGTTTGTCGGGATGCAGGAGGAAATTTTCCTCCCTGATGACCGCCTTGACCTGCCAGAGGAGTTTTCTGGCCACATTGCGATATCCTTCGGCGGAGGATGAGAATGTCAAATCGTCGGCATATCTCGTGTAAGCGAAGCCATGCTTTCTGGCGATCCCGATCATCCGGGCATCGAGCCGGCGGCAGAGCATGTTAGTGATCGCTGGACTGGTCGGAGCGCCCTGCGGAAGGTGCCTAACACCGGTAGCAACCTGCCAGGTTTCGCCGTCCATCTCGACTTCCTCGACCGGTGGCTCGGTGCACAGTTGGGCAAAGATAGTGGCCACTGATTTCGAGTATCCCAAGGCGTGAAATAGCCCGAAGACCCGTGGCCAAGTGACGTTTGGAAAAAAGTCCTGGAGGTCAAGATTGATGACCAGCGCGGCTCCGCAGTGAGGTTTCGCGTTGGTAAGGATCGAGTGTTCCGCGCGGAAACCATGAGCCGCTTCATGGATACCGACGCGGTTGAGCACTTGTTCGAGAATCCAGTGCTGCGCGTGCTTGAGCCGCGGCATTGGGGCGGAAATCAGCCGGTGGCCGCCACGCTTCTTGGGCATCAGAAACCGTCGGTAGTGGCCCACCTTTGAGACCTTTCGGCCATAGGCAAGGAAACGCAGTTCGCCCATGCTGATAGCCATTGCCTGTGCCAGCGATCGATGGGTGGGAAAGTCCGTCAGGCCCCATCTAGCAAGTCGCTCACTGCGGGATCTTAGATCATTGAGTCTGTTGGAAGCATCGTCACCGAGATAGAGGATCTCCTCGGCCTTTCGCTTGTCCCACGAGGCGGCTCTTTCGATTCGTTCACCTTCGCGACGTGCCTTATTCTCCTTCTGAGTTTCGCGGGATACTCGGAGCCGGTCACGCCGCATCGCCTTGAGCGCAGCCTCCCGATTCTCATAAGTCCGCTGCTTGGCCGTCAGGGCCCGCAGTTCCGCCGTCAGCTCGGCCTCGCGGTTGAGCAGCGCATCAGGCATGGCGGTCTGGGCGGTTCCGGGTTGCCAGAAGCCCTTGCGGATCATCTCATCAAGGATCAGCTTGTCCTTTCCGCCAAGAACCCGGATCCGATCATATATCTCCTGACGGTTCGACATATTAGTGAGGGTTGGCCGACAGCGGCGGAGAGTGTCTTCGCGCAGCTCCGGAGACCGGGCCGCTCAACTCAAGCGCCACCCCTACGGTGTCGCTAATTCGCTTCACGGAAGCCGACCCGGAATTAGCGACACCGTAGGGAAGTGGCGCATCGTCACGAGTGGACCGGTGAAGCGTGGCATGGCTGTGGGCATGGACGGCGAAACGCCGCCCAAATGGCAAGTTCCACACCCCCGCCGCTGTCGGAGAACAAGTACCACACCGATATCCGGTGCTGGAAGAAAAATCTAAGAATCCGCCGCTCATTTTGTGACAAATTGGAATTTTGCCTTGGCCATTCGTGCAGCGAGGATGTGCTCGCAGGGCCCGCGGCGCAGCTGGTTTGTTTTATGAAAATTGCAGGAACAGGTGGCGGAGACGAGTCGCTCGTCGCCATCGATATGGAGTTCGACTGGGTGGCGGGCCATGGCATCGCCGACGATGCCGACGATTCGTCGGCCGTGGAGACGTTCCTCGACCTCCACCGTGACTGAGCCCTTCGAGCCTAGCAAGCGGGCTGCGGCTTCGCGTTCGTTAGAAAAGCGCAAGGATTCCAGCGGCAGCGGTTGGCAACTGAGCGCGCGGGACCGCCAGACATCACCGGCGAAGTCTCGGATCACCAGACCGGCCTGGGTTCCCGTCACCAGTGCGCCGAGCACATCCTTGCGGTCGAGGCCGAGGTGGCTCGCCAGGGTTTGGCTGTTAGCCGACCACTCCCGGGCGAGGGTGCCGAGCACCATTTCGACGGCTTCGGATGAAACTGCGGCGCGTGGGGCAAGCAGATCGAATTGGCCCGAGCGGGACCAATCGTTGGCCGTCCAACCGGATAAACCCAGGGTGAACTCCATCTCTCCCATGTCAACCTGCCAGAACGATGGCATTCCGTAGCCGAGCAGTCTCACCCAAATCTTGTTAGCCACTGGTATCATCCGTTCCAACACCAGCAAGCGGCGGCGGCCCCAAATCCGAATTTCGGTGGATTCGATCGAGCTATGAGACGAGCGGCGGCAAACGATCTCGATGCCCCAGGGATCGACCACGATGACGGGCGGTTGTCCGGGGATGAGGCGGAAACGCAGGGATCGCGGCCCGACTTTTTCCATCCGGCGTTTCAGGTGGAAGCAGATCGCGTGGAAATCCATGGGATGGAGTTCGATATCGACGCCGTCCATGGTTATCGCCGAGCTGACTTGCAGGAACCCACGAACCCAAGAATCGGGAACCTCTATTTTTTCCTCGCGCAACGACGGATCATCTCCGGTCTGGATGCCGAAGCCCGCAGGATCAACTGTCAGCTCGGTTTCCTTGTAGCTGCGGATTTTTCCAAACTCGTCATACAAGGCACGCGAGTAGTCGATATTGGTCGTGCCACAGGTGAAATCGCCGAGGCTATCAAAAATCCCGTGGCAGCAGGAGAGCCTGCCGTAGCTCGATTCGTCCTGGCTGAAGCACTCGAAAAATATCTGGTCGGGGTGAACAGTGATGATCGGGTCCAGGACAATCCACATCGACCTGTCGCATGCATACAGGTGATCGAAATACTTCCGCCGGGCATCGTAGAATGGCCGCATGACCTCGACTTTCCGCTTGCGCAGATCCGCCAACTCCTCCCGTGCTGCGGCGAGTTTTCCCTTGTTTGAGATTCCGCGCTGCATGAACTCAGCCAGCCAGATTTCCTCTTGGGCCGCAGCCCAATCCTTGTAGTTCTCACGCAACTTCGGCTTCCACCGCAGGTCGCCAGTCACCACTTCGTGCAAGGCGCTGATCGCCTCGCGAAAGGGCAGTTTCTCCCTCAGGCGACCCTGAAATGCCACTGGATCTCGTCCCAAATCGGGGGCAAAACACATTGCCGTCCGCTTCGGGGTCGATCGAACCTTAGAGGCTCCCTGATATTTGAACTGAAAAATCATGATGGCTGGTAAACCTCCACGGTTTTGACCTTCAGCGGTCCTACCAATTCCGGCCACGCCAGACGCAGCGTGTTGAGGATGCGGATCATCTCAGCCTTGTCCTGAATCGCCACCGTGCCTGCCTGCCTACCCAGCAGCGCATTGACCTGCACAGCGACAGCTTGATCGGCGAGGGCTTCCTTTTCCAAAAACGCGAGGACGCGCTGCTTGGCCACCCGCCCCGCCCCAATCCGTGAAAGGACAGTTCGAAAATAAAGATCCAAGCCAGCGATCCGCTCGGGCTCACCGCTGGCAAAACGCTCCAGGTAATGGGTCGCAAAAAGCTGCACCTCGACGGTCGGGTGCTGACTCAGACGGGCCAGATACAGCGGGCCGTCTTCCTCTCGGAAAAGGCGGGTCACCAGTTCTCGACCAAAGGCACGGGCCGCTTGGTTCGTCGAGTCACAAACCGCCACCAGCGCCTCGGGCGACCAGTCGCCGTCACTGAGATGGTCCCGGCAAAACGAAAACGCCCACTGCCGGGAGTCGTCGTAGGGTCCTTCTAGCAGTTTTAGCAACAAAGTTGGCTCGTCACGCAGCATGCCAACATCCAGTCGATTGCGTGCCAACTCGCGCAGCTCGGCCAACTCATGGAGCGACCATTCGCCCCAGTCCTCGACCGCCGCCGTGCCGCTTTCCCGCTTGAGAATTTCAAACCCGAGCCTCTGCCCGAAGCCATAGCGCGACTCCAGCATTTTGCGGAATAATCCGGCGGGAATCACATCCAGCTCTGAGGCGAAGGATCCGCTGAGCGCGTTAAAGATCGAAGCATGGAGGCCGTCGAACGGCTCTTTGCGGAAAAGCAGCGGATACCATTGCCCGACAAGTTCCCGCGCGGCAGCCTTGTTGTGGATGGCGGCTCTCGCAAGCAGGGGAGCGGAGGCTTCGCGCAGTTCCTCATGAGAAGAAACAGCGCAGGCCGCCAAGGTCGCGACCCGACGGGCCAGGCAATCGTCGGGCAGCATCCCAAGCAACACCATCCCCAACTTTCGCACGGCGGGGTACTCCGAGGAGAGCGCAGCCAGAAGCAACGATTCAGGCAAATCCCCGGGAGAACCCTTTCGCAGCATGACGCGAACCGCTAACAACTGGCAAGCCTCCAGCGAATGACTCGCAAGCGCCACCAGATGTTCCACGGGCAGAGCGGCGGTCTCTTCCGGCGCTATGTATTCCAGCCAGTCGGACGCAACGCCAGCGACAGCTTCGTCGTCAAGTGCCAGCAGCCCGGAAATCACCCGGGCCACAACCTCCTCGCGCATGGCTTTGGCCAAAGGTGCCGAACGCAGCATTTCCCGCATTGCGATCCGGGCATCCTCGTGCAGCAGAAATGCCACGCCTGATAGAAAATCCCCGTCGCCTGCAAGTCGGCCCGAGGCATCCTTGAGGTAAATATTCGGTGCCCCTCTGGGTCAGGGCTCAGGGGGCGAGGATGGCGCGGAAGTTCTTTTGGAGAGGGTAAACCAGGACGCTCTTGAGGGGGAGGACTCGCCGGTGGTTCTTTTCGAGTTTTCCGCGGCCCTGGGT
>CAIKHZ010000310.1 GCA_903827375.1 Akkermansiaceae bacterium | reverse complement strand
TCGTCGTGACCGGCGAGGATGGCGGAACCCTGACCTATCAGGTAACAGTCACCCGGCTGCCAGCCGCATACAATTTCGACGCCGCCACCACAGTGCCGGTGACAGCGGGATTCCTGGCAGCAATGGGCGATGCGACAATTTCGTTAGGCTTCACCCCGTTGCCGGGCACCTCGCTCGTTCTGATGAAAAACACCGGCGGGCTGCCAATCCAGGGGCGTTTTACCCATTTGGCGCAGTGGCAAACGATCACCCTGTCCTATGGTGGCATCGATTATCCATTCGTCGTCAACTACTACGGCGGCACTGGCAACGATCTGGTATTGGAGTGGGCCAACCGCAGGATCCTGGCGTGGGGGTACAACTCCTACGGCAGCCTCGGTGACGGAACGGTCGTCAATCGATCGGTGCCCGCGCCGGTGCGGCTTGGCATATTGGCTGGCAAGACGGTTGTGCGGGTGGCTTCGGGCGGCAATCACAACCTGGCGCTGGCCTCGGATGGCACGCTGGCCGCTTGGGGAGACAACACATACGGGCAACTGGGTGATAATTCCAACACGACCCGCACGGAGCCGGTGGCGGTGGATATTTCCGGCGTATTGGCCGGCAAAACAATCATCGGGCTGACGGCCTGCGGAAAGTCCAGCGTCGCGGTGTGTGAGGATGGCACGGTGGCCGCTTGGGGAGGAAACGATAAGGGCCAGCTCGGAGACGGCAGCACCGTTCAACGCATGAAGCCGGTGCTGGTGGATCGCTCCGGGGTGCTGGTCGGCAAGCGGATCATCGCAGTGGCCGGCAGCACGGTTTCTCAGGATTCCCAACACTGCCTGGCGCTGTGCTCCGATGGCACGCTGGTCGCTTGGGGATTCAATGGATTCGGGCAATTGGGCGATGGCACGAACGTCTCCCGCCCGACGCCTGTGCTGGTGAATCAGTCGGGTGTTTTGGCCGGCAAAACTATCACCTCTGTCACCGCGGGCAGCAATCACAGTGCGGTGTTGTGCTCAGACGGCACGCTTGTCACATGGGGCTACAATGTGCTCGGAAACCTCGGGGATGGCACCACCACCGGGCGCTTCGTGCCAGTGGCCGTGGTCAACTCCGGCGTCCTGGCTGGCAAAACCGTCACCGCGCTTAGCACGGGCGGCGATACCAACCTCGTCCGCTGCTCCGATGGCACGCTCGCCACCTGGGGCTATGGCAGTAACTCGCAATTGGGCAACGGACAAACGACCTACGCGCAGACCACGCCGGTGTTGGTCACCGCCAGCGGCGTCCTAACAGGCAAGACGCCGCAGTCCATTGCCAGCGGGTCGAACCACCAGCTGGTGGGCTGCGGTGACGGCAGCCTGATTGCCTGGGGCTATAACGGGTCTGGCCAGTTAGGAGATAACTCCACAACCAACCGCAGCACTCCCATATGGGTAACGATCAGCACGCTGCGGACCGGCGAGCGAGTCGCCGCCGTGTGCGCCGGCAGTTCCCACAGCATGGCCTGGATTGCCTCTCCGCTAGCACCCACCGTGACGACCCAGCCAGCCACCGAGGTGGCGGATATTTCAGCCACGCTCAATGGCCAGGTGATGGCCAACGGCACCGCCACCTCCGTGACGTTTGAATACGGACGGACAACCGCTTATGGCATGATCGTCGCCGCCACTCCCGACACAATCACCGGCACCACCCCTGCGGCAGTTAGCGGCGACCTCAGCGGCCTGCTGTCCGGCACGACCTATCATTTCCGGCTGATCCAGGCCGGTCCGGCCGGCGGCTTCGTGGGTGCGGATCAACAATTCACCACCACTTCGACGGGGACGCTCGCCGGCCTAACGATGGATGGAGGCTCGTTGCGACCCGCCTTTGATCCCAATCTGGCGCGCTACATCGCCACCGTGCCCAACGCCACCACTCACATCACCCTCACACCGGTCACTGCCGACGCGGCGGCAACGGTGACGGTCAACGGCATAACAGTTGATTCCGGCAGCGCCAGCCAAGCGATTTCGCTGGCCGAGGGCAGCACGTCCATCTCGCTCAGTGTGACTGGAGCGAGCGGCGAATCCCGGGCGTATCAAGTGGTCGTCACCCGGTTGCCCGCCTCATTTGATTTCGCTGCGGCCACCACGGTGCCGATTTCAGCGGCCGACTTTGCGGTGGACGGGCTGAATGCCAATTTCAACTTGAACTTTGCGCCGACTCCGGGCACCCAGCTCACGGTGTTGGAAAACACCGGCACCAACCCGATCCTTGGCCACTTTGCCAACCTGGCCCAGTGGCAAACAGTCAACCTTTCCTTCGGCGGCACCACCTATGCATTCGTCGCAAATTATGCCGGAGGCACCGGCAATGACCTGGTTCTGGAATGGGCCAACCGCCGCATGCTGGCATGGGGCTACAATTACTATGGAGAATTGGGCAACGGAACCACGTTAGATACCATCCTCCTCCCCGTCCCGGTGATGGGCGGGGCATTGGCCGGCAAGACCGTGGTGCGGACCAGCGCGGGCACTCGCTTCAGCGTCGCCTTGGCCACCGACGGCACGCTGGCTGCCTGGGGGCTCAACGACAATGGCCAATTGGGCGATAACACCACCACCAACTGGAGCCTCCCAAATCCGGTAAACATCACCGGCGTCCTCGCAGGAAAGACCATCATCAAGCTGGAATCCGGCGAATCGAAAAGTCTCGTCTTGTGCAGCGACGGCACACTGGCCGGATGGGGCAGCAGCTTCGGCAAGGTGCCGGTGTTGGTCGATCAGACGGGCGTGCTCGCCGGGAAAACCGTCACCGCTATTTCCTGCGGCGGCGCTCACAATCTGGCACTCTGCTCGGATGGCACTCTGGTTGCTTGGGGAACTAACAACTATGGCCAATTGGGTGACGGTTCCACCACGGGTCGAACCAGCCCGGTTTTGGTCAATCAAACCGGCGTGTTGGCCGGCAAGACCATCGTCGCCATCTCCGGCGGCGGGGCTCACAGCGCCGTGCTCTGTTCGGACGGCTCCATCGCCAGTTGGGGCAAAGGCGATAGCGGCCAGTTAGGCGTTAACTCGGCAGTCAACAGCAGCGTGCCGGTTCTCACGGACCGCACCGGCGTGCTGGCGGGAAAAACAATCATCACCTTGGTTGCGGGTGGCGCTCAAAGCTTTGCCCTCTGCACGGACGGCAGCCTGGCGGCATGGGGCTCCAATTCCTACGGTGAGTTGGGCATTGGCACAAGTACGAATAGCCTAGTTCCTGTGCTGGTGATCCGCACCGGCGTCTTGTACGGCAAAACCATCACCCTGATTGAGGCCGGAGCGGACCGCGGTTTCGCCGGATGTTCCGACGGGGTCCTTGCCGCGTGGGGCAATGGCGGAAGCGGGCAATTGGGTGACGGCCAATCGTCCGGCAGATACTCTCCGGTCCTGGTGTCCACCACCGCTCTCCGTGCCGGAGAATGCTTCAGCGCCGTCGCCGTGGGCTTGTACCACAATATCGCCATGGTCGCCTCGCCGCCCATGCCAAAAACGCAAACCCTGACCGCCAGCGACATCACCGATACCTCCGCCACCCTCAATGGCCGCGTCAACGCAGCCGGTTCCCCAGCCACCGTCGCCTTCGAATTCGGCCTGACCTCCGGCTATGGCAACACCCTAACCGCCTCGCCAGCAACCCTCACCGGCAACATCGATACTCCGGTGGCTGCCACACTCAGCGGCTTGCTTTCCAATACCACCTATCATTACCGCATGAATGCCACCGGCCCTGGCGGCACCACCACCGGCCCCGATATGACGTTCACCACCACCACGCTGGCAACACTCGCCTCGCTGACGTTGAGCGACGGCACCCTCCAGCCAACCCTCGATCCTAACATTTTAAGCTATAACTCCACCGTGGGTTATGCCACAAGTTCCATCACCCTGACCCCGGTGACCACCCAGCCTGACGCCACGCTAACAGTCAATGGTTCGCCACTCGCCTCCGCCACCGCCAGCTCCCCCATCTCACTGGCACCGGGCAACACCACCGTGCCCATCGTCGTGACGGGATCCACCGGGGCCAGCCGGACCTATCAACTCGTCGTCACCCGACTCCCGCAATCGTTCTCCTTCACAAGTGCCAGCTCCGCGCCAGCCACCGCTTCAGCATTTTCCATCACCGGCCTAACAGCCTCGATCTCGCTTAACTTCGCTCCAGTTCCAGGCACCGCGCTGACCCTCCTGAACAACACCGGCACAACGCCCATCGCGGGCCGTTTCACCAATCTCGCCCAGTGGCAGACCGTGAACCTGACGTTCGGCGGCGTTCAATACCCGTTTGTCGTCAACTACTTCGGCGGCGACGGCAATGACCTCGTGTTAGAATGGGCAAACAACCGGTTGCTGGCATGGGGCAAGAACGACGTCGGCCAGGTGGATGATTCACTGATCAACCGCTCCATCCCCGTTGCGGTGACCCCAAACATTCTGGCAGGCAAGACGATTGTGCGGACCGCTGCCGGTACCGGCCACAACTTGGCGCTGTGCGCCGATGGCACACTGGTGGCCTGGGGAAATAATGCCAGCGGTCAGTTAGGCGACGGATCCACCACTAACCGAACCACACCGGTTTTGGTGGACTCCTCGGGCGTTCTCGCCGGGAAACAAATCATCGCGATCGCAGTTGGATCTAACCACTGCTTGGTCCAGTGTGCCGACGGCGCGCTGGTGGCTTGGGGTGACAACGTGTATGGCCAGTTGGGGGATGGGACCACCACCGTCCGCAACAAGCCGGTGCTGGTGGACCGCAGCGGCGTATTGGCAGGCAGAACAATCACCGCAATTGCCACAGGAACGGCGCATAACTTGGCGCTCTGTGCGGATGGCACGCTGGCGGCCTGGGGATACAATTACACCGGCCAACTTGGCGATGGGACGCTCTCCCTTGGCTTGCGGCCGGTCTCCATCGGTCGCAACGGCGTGCTGGCCGGCAAGACGATCACCGCCATCGCCGCTGGTGACCAACACAGCCTGGCGCTTTGTTCAGACGGCAACGTGGCGGCTTGGGGTAGCAACTCGAACGGCCAGTTAGGCGACACCACAACCACCAATCGCCGCACCCCGGTATGGGTCAGTCACTCTGATTTCTTGATGTCTAACACCCTCGTCCGCATCTTCTCCGGCAACACCCATAATTTGGCCCAGTCCACAGACGGCTCCATTGCCACTTGGGGCAACAATGCAAGCGGACAACTCGGCAACGGTGAAACCACTACCGTCGCCGCAACAAGCCCCGTCCTCGTCCAGTCCAATACCGCCCTGCTAGGGAAAACCGTTAGATCATTTGAAGCCGGAGGTTTCCATAACTTTGCGCTGGCTGACGACGGCTCACTTGTTGCATGGGGCTCCAACTTCTATGGTCAACTCGGCGATGGCACCACGACCGACCGCAACACGCCGGTGGCGGTGGTCGCCAGCGGGCTGCGTGCCGGGGAGCGGTTTGCCGCCATCTCCGCCGGCCAATCCCACACCCTCGCCCTTGTCGCCATGTCGGCGCCAGCGCTGCCCGTGACCCTCGCCGCCAGCGGTGTGACCGATACTGCGGTCACCCTCAACGGCACGGTGAATGCCAGCGGCACCCCCGTCACGGTATCGTTCGAATATGGCCTCAGCACCGATTACGGCAGCACCGTGGCCGCCTCACCAGCCACAATCAGCGGGGCCACTGCCATTCCGCTGAGCGCCACTTTGACCGGGTTGCTGGCTGGCAGCACCTATCATTACCGGGTGGTGGCCATGGGCACCGGCGGCGTGGCAAAGGGTGCGGATTTGTCCTTCACCACCACAGATATAGATTCGCTGGCGGAGCTGGAAACTAACGGGATCTCTCTAACGCCCGAGTTTTCCGCGTCGCAAATCACTTATCTAGCAACTGTACCGTTCAGCAGGGAATCCATCACTCTCAAGCCGACAACCCTGCACCCCGGAACCAACATTCTTGTGAACACCATCCCGGTTTTGTCGGGAAATATTAGTCAAAACATTCCGCTGGCCGTTGGTGCCAATCCGATCACTGTGGACGTGAGCTCGTCGGGCACCACCACAACCTATGCCATCACTGTCACCCGCCTGCCGGAATTCTTCACCTTCGGATCAGCGTCGGACGTTCCGCTCTCACTCGGCGGTCTTGCACCAACGGATTTCAACGCCGCCTTCGCACTGAATTTCGCACCGTCTCCCGGAACGTCCCTGACAATGGTCAATAACACCAGCGACGACCCAATCAACGGCAGATTCCACAATCTGGCACAGGGCCAGACTATCAGGCTGGTTCATGATGGCGTGACCTATCCGTTTGTTGCAAACTACTACGGCGGTAGTGGAAACGACTTGGTGCTCGAGTGGGCCAACACCCGCCTGCTGGCATGGGGATCCGGCACCAGCGGCCAACTCGGCAACGGCAACACGCTGTCGAAATCCCTCCCCGTGGCTGTGCTCGCCACCGGAGTGCTCCGCGGCAAAACGGTCGTCGCCACCGCCGCCGGTTCCGCCCACAGCCTGGCGTGCTGTGCCGATGGCACCTTGGCCACTTGGGGCAGCAATCAGTACGAACAATTAGGCAACGGCGAGTCAACCTCCACCGTACGGGCATTCCCCGTCGCTGTGGACCGTTCCGGCGTACTGGCCGGCAAAACGATCACCGCCATTGCCGCAGGTGGCAACCACAACCTCGTGCTGTGCACCGATGGCACGCTCGCCGCTTGGGGCTATAACAACTACGGCCAACTCGGCAACGGCAAGGTCACCACACCCCTGTTACCCGTGCTGGTGGATCAGTCCGGCGTGTTGGCCGGAAAAACGATCATCGCCATCGCCGCCGGTGGCAATTGCAGTCTGGCACTCTGCGCCGACGGCACGCTCGCCGCTTGGGGATACAATAGCGATGGCCAGTTAGGTGATGCCACCAACACCAGCCGCAGCACACCAGTGAGGGTTGACCGCTCCGGCGTGCTGGCGGGCAAGAATATCATCGCCATCGCCTGCGGCAATATCCATGGCCTCGCCTTGTGCGACGATGGCACCGTCGCCACATGGGGAAACAACACCAGCGGCCAGTTAGGCGACAACACCACCACCTCCCGCAATGTGCCAGTGCGCCCGAGAATCGGCCCGCTCGCCGGAAAAACCATCATCGCCATCGCCGGCGGCGGCAGCCACAGCCTCGTCCTCTGCAGCGATGGCACCCTGGCCACTTGGGGAGCTAACGCCTCCGGACAATTGGGCAATGGCACCACCACCTTGAGCCGGGTGCCCGTTTTGGCGAACCAAAGTGACACATTGGCTGGACGATCCGTCACCAACATCTATGCAGGCACGGCCCACTCGCTCGTCTTGTGTGATGACGGTTTCATGGCGGGCTGGGGCGAGGGCAGCTCCGGGCAGTTAGCCTCCACCGTCGCGTCCACCACTCCGGTGCCTATCATCCGTGGTGAAATGAACACCGGAGACCGCGTCATGGCCGTCACCAGCGGTTCCAATCATAACCTCGCCCTGGCCGCAGCACCCCCACCGCCAATCACCGACACCCTTGCCGCCACCAATATCCTCGATACAGGCGCAACTCTCAATGGCTCAGCAGATCCTAACGGAAATTCCAGCGTCACCATCCCTTTCGAATACGGCTTGACCACCGACTACGGCTCCACCGTGACCGCCACGCCTGCAACGCTAACGGATGGAAACCCAGCCACCGTCAGTGCCACCATCAGCGGCTTGCAGCCCGGCTTCACCTATCATTTCCGAAGTGTCGTTAGTTCCCCGACAGGCGAGACCCTGGGCCAGGACAGCACCTTCACCACCACCACCTTCGGCACACTAACCGACCTTATCCTGAGCCATGGAGTATTGTCCCCGACATTTTCCAGCATCCTCGGCGACTATCTGGCCACCGTGCCCTTTGGCGTCAGCGAAATCACACTCACACCGGTCCTCGCTCATGCCACCTCGTCCGTCACCGTCAACGGACTCCCCTCCCCTTCTGGCACGCCCTCCACCGCCGTCACACTGGCCGTTGGCGGAAATACGATCCCGCTGGATGTGCGCTCGGCGGATGGCCTCAACACACGCCACTACTCGGTGACCGTCACTCGCCTGCCCCAATTCCTCGTCTTCGACACTCCGACCACCATGCCGGCCCAGGCCAGCGGTTTCACCCTGAGCGGCGACGCCCCGCCGATCTCACTCGACTTCCAACCCCAGCCCGGAGTTAACCTAACCCTTCTCAACAACACCGGCACCGCTCCCATCCATGGCACTTTCTCAAACCTCGCCCAAGGCCAGACCGTGGCCATCAACTTCGGCGGCAATACCTATCAATTCATCGCTAACTACTTCGGCGGAACCGGCAATGACCTGGTCTTGGAATGGGCCAACCGCCGCCTGCTGGCTTGGGGCAGCAACGCCTCTGGATTGCTCGGCAATGGCACCACCACCGACCAACCCGCCCCAATCCCGGTGGATATGACTGGCGTGCTCGCCGATCAAACCGTCATCGCCATCGCCGCCGGTCAAAGTCACTCCCTCGCCCTAACCGCCGATGGCACCCTCGCCGCATGGGGGGCTAATTCCTACGGCCAATTAGGCAATGGAACCTCCACCACCTGCCTGCTGCCTGTCTTGGTGGACACCACAGGCGTGCTCGTCGGCAAGCGCGTCGTCAAGATTGCCGCGGGCTACAACCACAGTCTCGCCTTGTGTTCGGACGGCACGCTCGCAGCCTGGGGCTACAATGCATCAGGGCAGTTAGGCAACAACACCTCTACCACCAGCAATGTGCCATTGCTGGTGGCTCAAACTTCAGCATTGGCAGGGATGACCGTGGTCGCCATCGCCGCCGGCAGCGATCATTGCCTCGCCCTCTGCGCCGACGGCAGCCTCGTCACTTGGGGATCCAACAGCAGTCTCCAGTTGGGTGACGGCACCAGCAACAGCCGCAATTCACCGGTTAGAGTCATACCTGGCACTGTGCTTGGCGGCAAGACCGTAGTCGCCATCTCCGCTGGTGCCCAGCATAACCTTGTCCTCTGCGCCGATGGCACGCTGGCTGGATGGGGCTATAACTCTAACGGACGACTGGGCAACGGAGAAAGCAACAACTACAAATCCACCCCGGTGGCGGTGGATCAAACCGGCGTCCTGCTAGGCAAAACCGTCATCACCCTTTCCGGCGGGAACAGTCACAGCCTCGTCGGGTGCTCCGACGGCTCCTTGGCCGCGTGGGGCTCCAATTCTTACGGCCAACTGGGCGACGGAACTACCACCGAACACTGGACCCCGGTGTTAGTGACCCGCACCGGGGTTTTGGCTGGCAAACTTGTGACCGGTATAACCACCGGCAACGGCCACAGCCTCGCCTGCTGCGCCGACGGCACAGTCGCCGCATGGGGTTACAATAGCTACGGCCAGTTAGGCACCAATCTGAAATCCGGCTCCTCCTTGCTCAACAGTTCTGTCCCCGCCCTGATCGACGGCTCCGCTTTGATTGCCGGCGAGCCATGGGTCCGCACCGACGCCGGCTCATACCATAACCTCGCCATTTCCGACTTGCCGCTGCCCACCGCCACATCCCTCGCAGCGACTTCAATCACAGGCATATCCGCCACCCTCCATGGCACCGTCAACGCCAACTGGAATGCCACAACCGTATCGTTCGAGTACGGCTTGGACACCGCCTATGGATCCCCCGCAACTGCGACTCCGGCCACCCTCGCTAGTGGCACGGCTTCCCCGATCACTGCGGAGCTCAGCAACTTGAAGCCCGGCACCACCTATCATTTCCGGGTACTCGCAGCCTGTTCCGGCGGAGTGATTAGAAGTGCTGACATGTCGTTCACCACCCTCAGTGACAATGCTAAACTAGCAGCGCTTGAGTTGAGCACCGGAGTGCTGGCCCCGACATTTGACAAACTCACCACAAGTTACGTCGCCACCGTTCCGTTTGCCATCCATGGAATAACAGTGACGCCCACCAAGGACCACCCGGGAGCCTCGATTCAAGTCGAGAGCATGCCCGTCTCCAGCGGCACGGCCAGCGGGCGGATCTCCCTGCCGGTTGGCAACACCACCCTCACCGTCTTCGTCACCGCCGAAGACGGCATCACCACCAAGACCTATACCATCACTGTCACACGCCTGCCTTTGAACTTCACCTTCAACTCCGCCAGCGACGTGCCGGTAAGTGCCGATGGGTTCTCCGCAGGCGGTATCCCAGTGGACATCGTAATCAACTATTCGCCCACACCTGGAACTATTCTAACGATGGTGAAAAACACAGCACTCGGGTTCATTCACAGCCGCTTCGGCAACCTCGCCCAAGGCCAACGGGTCAGTCTGGCGTTTGGCGGAAAGACTTATCCCTTTGTTGCAAACTACTACGGCGGTAGTGGGAACGACCTGGTGTTGCAGTGGGCTGCCACTCAAGTGGTGGCATGGGGCTCCAACAGTGCTGGCCAGTTGGGCGATCACTCCACCACCCGCCGCCTGCGTCCGACGGCAATCGATTCCACCGGGGTTTTGGGGAACAAAACCATCATTGCGGTGGCAGAGGGCTATCTGCACAGTCTGGCGCTGTGTTCGGATGGCTCGCTGGCTGCTTGGGGCCACAATGTCTATGGCCAGTTAGGCAACAACTCCGCCGTGGGCAGCAATGTTCCGGTGGCAGTGGATCGCTCCGCTGCGCTGGCCGGAAAGTCAGTGATAGCGATATCCGCCGGGCCGTTCCACAACTTGGCGCTGTGCTCCGATGGAACCGTCGTCGCCTGGGGATACAACAACTACGGCCAGTTGGGTACCGGCGACACCGTGACTAACCGGATCCCGGTAGTCGTCAATCCGATTGGCGCGCTGGCTGGCAAAAATGTGGTGGCGGTGGCCGCCGCAGCCTACAGCAGTTTTGCCTTGTGCGACGACGGCAGTCTGGTGGCCTGGGGATACAACGACGAGGGCGAATTGGGCGACGGCACCACCACTACGAGTCCGCTACCCGTCGCAGTTGCCATTCCGTCGGGCAAGCTCGTCGCCTCACTCGCCGCCGGCCAATACCACACGCTGGCACTGTGCAGCGACGGCAGTTTGTTCGCCTGGGGCTACAACAATCGCGGCCAACTTGGCAATGCCAGCACGCTTTCCAGCATTTCTCCGGTGGCCATCGGCGCATCCGGCGCGCTGGCCGGCAAGACGGTGATTTCAGTCCGCGCCAGCGGCGCACACAGCCTGGCGCTGTGCGCCGACGGATCGCTCACCGCTTGGGGTTGGAATAACAATAGCCAATTGGGCCTAACGGGCGTATCCCAAAGCACCGTGCCGACGGCGGTCACTCTGGCTGCCGGGGCAAACCAAATCGCCATAGGCGGCACCGACAGTCTGGCAATGTTAGCGGACGGCACCTTGGCCGCCTGGGGCGACAATGCATACGGCCAGTTAGGCAATAACACGATGACGCCCAGCGCAGTGCCGGTATCGGTGGATACGAGCGGCTTGGCCGTCGGGGCTCGCTGGATGGAGGTGGCCAGCGGTTCGGCGGCGATGCATAGCGTCGCTGTGGTTGGCCTGCCGGTTGTTGGCATCGCACCGAATGCCGTGCTCTCCGATGAGGATCTCATCGGTTATGCATTCGGCTTGCATGCCGGTCCCGATGGCGGCGGCGGCCAACTGCCGCAAGGCCGGATCATTGGCTCCGACTACGTCATTGAGTTCACCCAACCTGCGGGCGTCACTGGCATCACATACGGTGCCGAGTGCAGCCCGAGCCTGTTGCCGGGGAGCTGGGTGGATGTGCCGGATCGTGGAATAGGCGGACAGCATATCTTCAGCGTGCCGACCGCCGCGAATGGAAAAATGTTCCTGCGCTTGAAGGTGATCAGACAATAATTTCGATCAGGTCGGCGTCACGGCTTCGAGCATCTCGATGCCGTGACTGGCCCTGCCGTCCATCTCTAGTATTCATCGAGGCTTGAACCTGTGCAAAAATGCCTCATTTAAGGAATTTTCAAAAATCTGGCGTGCAGGGTTTGGTTTTTCGGTGGTTTCTGACAAGATCTTGTTGAAGACCATGCCAGCCATTGAATCCATCACTCAACAGCGGGGGGACAACCCCTCACAGTTGGAGTTCACCCGCCTGTTTGTTAGCAGCCAAGCGGCCTTTCAGGGATTTCTGTTGACGTTGGTGCATGACCGACATGCGGCCGATGATTTGGTGCAGGAATTGGCGGGGCGGTTGTGGCTGAAATTCGGCGATTATGAGCGATCCCGCCCGTTTGTCGCGTGGGGGCTTGGATTCGCCCGCTTGCTAGCGTTCGAGTGGCGGCGTAATCAGGCCCGCTTGCCAGTGCCGTTGGATGATGCCACCCTGCAAGCGCTGGCTGATGTCGCTGCTGAGAGTTCGTTGGGCAGTGACGAGCGGCAGGAGGCGCTGGGCCACTGTCTTCAGCAGCTAACGGACCATCAACGGCAGTCTTTGCATGCCCGCTATTACCGCGACCAATCGGTGGCGGAGATTGCGCGACAAACGCAGCGAACCGAGACGGCCGTCTATAAGGTCCTCAAGCGGGCACATCTGATATTGCTAGATTGTGTGCGAAAGACCCTCGAATCTCCCACTCCGCTGTAGCCCATGAAGGACTCCACAACTGATCTATCAACAGAGCTGGAAGATCTGATTTTCCGGGCGCTACATGGCCTCGCGGACGAGTCCGAAGGAGCCCTGTTGGCCCGCCACCTGGCAGCTTCAAGCCAGGCTCGAGAGATTTTTTCTGAACACGCGATGCTTCATGGGCTCCTTGCCTCCGAAGCCAAAGCCGGTGCCTTTGCAGCGGATCGAGAAGCGTTTTTCGCGGCTCTGGAAAACCCGCCGTCTGCGCCGTCCCCAATCATCGTCAGCACCCGCAGATGGTGGTGGCTTTCAGCTGCAGCCGCCATGGTTATCGGCCTGCTCTCGCTCACTCTCTTGCTGCTACCGCAGAACGCATCCGCTGCCCTCGATCAATTGATTGCCGCTCTAGACCGCCCTGTAGACTGCAACTACGTCATCCGGGTACTTGATCCAGGCGCGGACCGGCAAGGCGGAAATCCGGTGGAAAAGCCGGAGCACGGCCGATTTCCACCGGCGGCCTTCCTGGACGGTGCCCGCTTGTATTTGAGAGGGGACAGCCAATATGTGCTAGAACAGTCGCTGCCCGATGGTGCCACCCGCATGCTGGGCAGCGATGGACAAATCAGTTGGTGCATCCGTGGTGATGGGCCAGTTAGGACCAGTGCCGATCCGTATCACTTTGGAGCCGGCGTGTTGGCGGGTCGGCAGGATACCCCGTTTCTAGAACTGAGAACACAACTCGAAGATCTGCGCCGTTTCTATCAGTTGGAATGGTTCACACCGCCGACCGACCCGGCTACCCCAGCGCGATTGAAGGGCTTGCGGGGCTCGCGCCACTCCACTGCCCAAGGCGGCCCTAGAGAGATCGAGTTGTGGTTTGATCCCGCCAACGCCCGGATTCACCGGTTGGTCCTCAATGGTTTGCCGCGCGCTGCTGGCGGCCCGGCGAGCATCGCCCTTGAACTCTCCTCCAGCGGCCCACTTGCAGCAGATTTCTTCCATCATCAAGCGCACCACGAACCGTCCCGGCGGATCGAAGTCGAAGCCACCACACATTCCCGCTAGCCTAACACTGAATGAGCACTCTCAATCTACCTATATGATGAAATCCTCAATCCGCATCCTCGCGCTAAGCATGATTGGTTGGGCTATTCCGTT
This sequence comes from Akkermansiaceae bacterium, assembly GCA_903827375.1. Classification (GTDB taxonomy): domain Bacteria; phylum Verrucomicrobiota; class Verrucomicrobiia; order Verrucomicrobiales; family Akkermansiaceae; genus Luteolibacter. The sequence goes on along the minus strand of CAIKHZ010000310.1, from coordinate 10,625 downwards.
GCTCGCCGCTGAATTACAGGTGCCCGATCCAGCTCTAACTACGATACCCGCCGGAGATTTCCAAATGGGCGACCATCACGGGTTTGTCGATCCGAAGCACGGCGGTGACGAAACACCGATTCACAAGGTGCGCCTCGATAGCTATAAGATCGGTATCGATCTGGTGACTACCGCCCAATACTGTGTGTTTCTCAATTCCGCGCTCGGCTTCGGTGCGATCGTAGTTCGCAATGGTGGCGTGTTCCTCACGAGCGGCAGCGACTTGCTATGCGAAACCCGCGAGATGTCACCCTACAGCCGGATCGGTTGGGATGGGAATAGTTTCAAGGTGTTGGATGGTAAGGGGAATCATCCGATGGTCTGCATCCGGTGGGAGGGAGCTGCTGATTACTGCAATTGGCTCAGTGCCAAGCAGAAACTGCCACTCTGTTATGATCTGAAAACGTGGAACTGTGATTTTCAAAAAAGCGGATACCGTCTTCCCACGGAGGCTGAATGGGAATACGCGGCGCGCGGCGGCAAACAAAGTCCCTATTTCAATTTCCCTTGGGGGGATGATGCAGATGCCGCCAAGGCCAATTGGCCGGAGTCCAAGAACCCGTTCCGCGCCGGGCCATTGCCATGGACCACGCCGGTCGGATTTTTCAATGGCAAGCTTCAGAAGAAGTCGGACTTTGCCTGGCCCGGTGCGCAAGAGACCTGGCAGACTGCCGATGGCACCAATGGCTACGGCTTGCACGACGCGTCGGGCAACGTCTGGCAGTTCATCAACGATTGGTATGAGCGCAGCTACTATGCCTATAGTCCTTCAGACAATCCGCCCGGACCGGCCGAAGGAAGTCTGATGCCCGACGGGAAAGCTTATCGTGGAATGCGTGGTGGAAATTGGTACAACGGAGAAAATGGTCACGGCCGGGTATCAAATCGAAATCCGTCCTACTATCGTGGTCCGCAGGATCCCGCCCATCCGTATTATCATTTGGGCTTCCGCATTGCCCTTCCGATTCATGCCGAAGCGCGTCCCGCATCGCTACCCACTCCTGTCCAGAAAATCGCGCGCAATAATCCGCCTCAGGGGGGTAAGCCGCCTGGCGGCCCCAGATCTAACACGCCATCCGCAACCGGGCCATCCGTCCCGAAGGTCGGCTTTGTTCTCCGCAGTCCGGAGGTCACCGATGGTGGCTTGTTGCCCAAGGATTACACGGGCGATGGATCGTCGGCCACCTTGCCACTCACATGGAGCGGAGCCCCGGCGGAAACGAAGAGTTATGCATTGATCATGCATCACATCCCCGGACCGGGAGGAGACCCCAAGTGGTATTGGGTGATCTATGACATTCCGGCCTCAACCACCGGGCTTCCGCGCAATGTTCAAAAAGTCGGCACTCTCGGCAGCAACAGTGTCAATAACCGAGGTGGATACGCCCCACCGCATTCCAAGGGCCCGGGCCCAAAAACCTATATCTACACGCTTTATGCATTGTCCTCCGTGCCCAAGCCCAACGTTCCGCCGGGGCAGGTTAGCCGCGATGTCCTGCTCGCTGCAATGAAAGAGAGCATCCTCGCCACCGCAGAATTGCATGTCGTCTATTCTCGACCGGAAGGTGCCACCGATCCAGGTGGTGCCCCCCAGCGCGACCCGCAGTCCGGGGATCCTCAAAACAACAACCGGCCACCTCCCCCGCGTGACGAATCCGCACGCGACAATCCTCCCCGGCCACCCGAGCCTCAAGCGCCAGCTGAACCATCCACCCAAGGAAAACAACGTCCGAAAAATAGCGGACAAGGCGGCGGACAGGGCGGCGGACAGGGCGGCGGACAAGGCGGCGGACAAGGTGGCGGACAAGGTGGCGGACAAGGCGGCGGACAAGGCGGCGGAAAGCCGATGCCAGAGAACAAGCTGCCCGTTTCCCCGAATCAAGGACAGACAGTCGGCCTCTATCAAAACACACCGAAAGCCTGTCCAGGCTATACACTCATGGCCCCGAAGCACAATAGGGTCACCTATCTCCTGGATAACAGCGGAAGGATTGTCAATAGTTGGAAGAGCGGATATGAACCCGGCCAATCCGCTCACCTCTTGCCCAACGGTCACCTATTACGGGCCGGGATGCTCAAGGTTCAAGGTGGCACTGGAGGCGGCGAAGGCGGCCGCATTGAGGAGTTCGACTGGAGCGGAAAGCTGATTTGGGAATTCGATCACGCCACCCGCGACTATCAATTGCACCATGATATCAAGCCGCTCCCTAACGGCCATGTGCTGGCTCTCATGGTGGAACGCAAATCACTCGAACAAGCTGTCGCCGCTGGTTTCACCGCAGAACAACTCCGCGATGGCTACCTCGTGCCCGATGCCGTCGTGGAAATTGAACCGATCTATCCGAAAGGCGGAAAAATCGTCTGGGAATGGCATGTTTGGGACCATCTGATCCAAAACAGCGACCGCACCAAGGCGAACTTCGGCGAAGTCGCGATCCATCCTGAGTTGATAGACGTCAAATGCAATGGCCGCGCCACAGCGGCATTTTGGAACCACATGAACTCGCTCGCCTACAATCCGAAGCTCGACCAGATCGTGCTCAGCGCCCGCGGTTGCAATGAGATTTGGATCATCGATCACAGCAGCACCACCAAGGAGGCCGCCGGTCACAGCGGTGGCAAGCAAGGCAAAGGCGGCGACCTCATTTTCCGTTGGGGCAATCCGGCTGCCTATGGCCGGGGTGCCGCCGCCGACCGGCAGTTGATCCAACAACACGACGCCGAATGGATCCCGGACGGCTACCCCGGCGCGGGACATATCACGATTTTTAACAACGGCTACGAACGCGGTTGGTCGAGCATTGAGGAGATTGTCCCGCCGGTGGATGCCAAGGGCAGTTATATGCTCACAGCTGGCAAAGCCTATGGTCCTGATAAGCCGGTGTGGCACTACGAAGCAAAAAACTGCGCGGATTTCTTCTCCTCGGAAATCTCCGGTGCCCATCGTCTTTCTAACGGAAATATGATAGTTTGTGCTGGAGTCATCGGTAATTTGTTCGAAATCACCGCCGCTGGAGAAATTGTCTGGCAATATGTCAACCCGATGGTGCGCGGTGGAATCCTCGCCCAAGGAGAGATACCAGGCAAGGACATGCGCGGGCACTTGTTTAACGCCGTCTTCAAGGTCCAGCGCTATGCTCCGGATTATCCAGGTCTAGCAGGCCGCGAGCTCACTCCCAAGGGAGTCATTGAATTGCCAGCCTCTCAGAAGGGCAAGACCGGCATGGACCAGCTCAATGAGCAACCCCGCGCCAACCGCGAGCGCCAACCCTCAAGGAGCGGGGACATTCCGCCCAAGAGCCCATGAATCACTTAGCGAGGCTGCATGTGTAATCTTAACTCACTGTAAATAGGGGTTGCAACACAGCGTAGCAAACCCCGTAGCGAAGGGGGGGGGGGATTTCGGCTAAACACCATTACCCCAATGGCCTGGCATTGAACGGCTTAGGCGCATCCCTTCTGCGCAGCATGTCGATAGCAATGATAACGAGGCAAGCGTGGAATATCACATAGAGAATACGAACGGTTGATCGTGTTCACCTAACCATCGACAACATCCAGGGTCTTCTCATGCCATGCTCAATTTCCTCAACCGATCCTCAACGACGGCTTCGCGTTGGTCATCCGGAACGATTCGTGGAAGACTGTCTATGAAGCGCCTATCACCCCTTCTCAGCAACATCTATCTGCACGAGTTGCTGGACAAATGGTTCGTTGAATCAGCCAACCAGCGGCGGCGAGGGTCGTTTTCGTGCCGATTTTGCCACCCAACGGAAAAACGCCGGTCACAACGGGCAGTTCGCCGAGGGTGATTCGATAGATAAAATCATCGCGTCCACGGTAGAGGGAGTCTCTGATTTCGAGCACGTAGTCGCCAGTGGCTGGAACGTTGCAAATTCTTTCTCCGACATGACAGCCGTTAGGCTAACTTGGATTTGACGTCGTAGGTATGTGCGACCGAGCCTTGCTTCGTATCAGCGGTCTCGTCCTTGGGCAGGAAGGAGCGGACGTATTCAACCTTCACCTGCCGGGGTGTGACGGTCACGCGGAGGTAGCCGGAACTGGGGAGTTTCTTGCCGGATGCGTAGCGTTCCTCGTTGTAGGCAATGTAGCCATGGTCGGAGGGCATCGGGACTTCCTGATAGATGATGCCATCCTTTTCCTGCTGGCAGTATAGGTGGTCGTGGCCCTGGAAGAAGATGTTTACCTTGTGTTTCACCATGAGCTGGTGGATCGGAAGTTCCCAGCCCGGACGCTTTTGGCCGAAGGAGCCTTCGCCCTTTTTTCCATGCCCACCCCATTCGTAGAGATCCGCCTCGTCAACACCGCCTCGGCCCGAGCCGAGGACGTGGTGCGCAAAGACGAATTTGTATTTTGATTTGCTGGTTTCCAGGGTTTTCTTGAGCCACTGGTACTGGGGGTCGCCGATCGTGATGTCCCACCAGTCGCGGTTCTTCTTATCTTCGTCCCTAGCACCACCGCCCCCACCGCCGCCTCCGCCCTTAGCCTTGAGGCCGAAGCCCGTGTCCACGAGAGCAGGGGAGTGCCAATAGTTGTCGAGGATGACAAAAAGTGCGTCGCCCCAGGCCCAGGAGCAATAGTTCTTGAGCAGGCCGATGTCCTTCAACTGTGCAGGATTGCCGGAGTAAAAGGCGTCGGGAGCGGGCGTCGGATAGAGACGGTTGCGGGCCAACTGGACGCCCACGGCGACGTCGCGGCGCTCGTCGGTTTGGTTGTAATTGAAGAGGGATGCCTGCTCATGGTTGCCGTTCATCAGGAAGACCGGAGCGGTCTGGCCGACAAGCCCGAGAAACGGACGCTGTAGCAGGTACGGTTGGGCGAGCGACGTTGGCGTGATCGTGCGGACCCTTGCCACGCTGAAATCATCGCCGATGCAGATATGGAAGTCCGGCCGGTCCATGGCGGCCGTCTGGAGGGTGCGTGCATAGAGATCGGGATGACTGCTCTGCGGACGTTCGGGGTGAGAATCGCCCTGAATGGTGAAGACAAACGTCGATCCCGGCGCGCGCTGGGTGGAGAAACGGTATTCGGCGCGCTGGATATAGGGGCTTGCACCGGGCTTGCGATAGCTGAGGCGATAGAAGTATTCCGTGTTCGGCTTGAGACCGTCGAAGACCACCTCGGCGGGCTCGCCTGCACGGAAGGCTGCCACTGCGGTCTTACGGTCGTACTTGCTAGGAGTTATGCCGATCTCGAAAAACCCCTCCATTGCCTCGGTCGCCAGCACGCTGGCGGTCACGGCTTTGTCGGTCACACGACCGAGCACCACGGAAAGAGTGGAAAATTCGGCCAAGGGTCCGGGCAGAACGTATTCTCCCTGGAAGGCGGAGCCGCGGGCCTTGGACTTATCGTCACCCTTGCCGACCTTGCCACCGTTGCCACCCTTGCCCTTAGCATCTTGGGCCGAGGCGCAGGGCAGGAACGCCCAACCGAAAGTCGCGCTCATCAGGCCAAGAAACTCTCGGCGCATGAACGCGCTGGCTGCCGGTTGATAGAATGGGTTAGGCTTTTCAGGGGCGGGGCAGGAGGAACTCATGGGGTATGGGGAAAATATGGAAATACAACGTCGTGACGAGGGAAAAGTTGCATGGGAAAGACAACAAAGAAGGTTCGGGTAAATTTCGATCCCAATGGTGAGCCTGATGTTAGGTGGAATTTCATGTCCGGACATCCGCACGCTGCCATGGGGCTGCATTTACGAAATGGCATTGCTAACGGGATAGTTGACGACCTGCCCGAGGGGTTCGCCGTTGCCTGCGGCCGGATTTGGTGAACCAGCTAACGAAGGTCCTGATTTCCAAGGAAGACCCTCGCTGCTCAGCGAGGCGGTAACGTCGTACCCTCTTCAATGACTGCCGCCAACTCCTGCATCTGGGATTCATTCCCTTTGTTCAGAACTATTTTCGTAAACAGGTTTGGTTTTTGACGGTTTCTGACAATATTTTATGAAACGATCCGCTTTTCCCTGAATCCATGAAACTCCTCATTTCCGCATTTCTTTTTTGTATCATTGCCGCGTTCGGTTATGAACGTCTGCAAGGGCCCACCGAACTGCTCTTCTCTAATAAGGAGAAGGCGTTTAGCGGCTACACGCTCTTTGGCGTAGGCAGCCGAACTTATCTGCTCGATATGGCGGGCAACGTGGTTCACACTTGGCCAGTCGGAACCAATCCGCACCTGTTGGAAAATGGCCATGTGCTTGACGCGTCGAAGGACGACCCCAGTGGTTTTCAAGGATTTCAGGAGGTCGATTGGGACGGCAAAATCGTGTGGGAATACACTGAAAAGCGCGAGGGCTATGCTCCGCACCATGACTGGGTACGCATCTTCAACAAGGCTCTCAATGCTCCCTGCACACTCTATATTGCGAATAAATCCATCACTAACGACCAAGCGATCGCCGCTGGTGCTGACCCCAAAATGGGACCCTACCGCGAGGGACAGATGGATGCCATTGTCGAGGTGGATATGCAGGGCAAGGTGGTGTGGGAATGGTGGTTCTTCGATCACGTCATTCAGGACATCGATCCGGCAAAGCCCAACCACGTCGGACCAGGGAAGACGATTGCGGACCATCCGGGGCGCATCAATCTCAACATGCCAGGCAAACCACTGAAGCGCGATTGGTTGCACTGCAACTCACTCGATTACAATGCCGAGTCCGGCCATTTGGTCATCAACTCGGTGCAGGGCGAAATGTATGTCATCGACCATGACGGCACCTTCGTAGCAGGCGACGCAACGGCCGGCATCGCCAAGGCCGCCAGTCTTGCCGGTGACTTTCTCTATCGGTTCGGTGATCCAGCTCGCTATAAGCAGGGCGATCCTCCCCGTGTCCTGGAGAACTGGGATTCAGCCACTTCCGGCCACAAACAAATGGGGGGGGCCCATGACGCGCACTGGATCCGCCCCGGTCTTCCGGGGGCCGGGCACCTCATGGTCTTCAACAATGGCCAGTATCTCTATCAGCGAACGCCACAGTCTTCGATTTTGGAAATTAACCCGTTCCTCGACGCTTCCGGCCGTGATACCGGCAAATACGTCAACCCGCCGCTCGCTGGCTACAAGCGCGAGACGTATGACCACGACACACACAATGAGCCTCGCCAAATTTCTAACCAAATTGTCTGGACTTTTCGCTCCGTCAATAGCCATAACTTTTTCAGTCACATCGGCTCCAGCGGCCAGCGCCTTCCAAACGGCAATACCTTTATCTGCTCCAATACCGAAGGACATTTCTTCGAGGTCACTACCGACGGCAAATTAGTCTGGGAATTCATCAACCCCGTCACCCGTGATGGAGCAGTAAAGGTGTTAGGCGACGTTCTGCCGATGACTAACTCGGCGTTTCGAGCCTTCCGCTATGGCGCAGACCATCCGGCACTCAAAGACCGCGAACTGACCCCGCAGGGAACCATCACCGACCGCGCCGCCCAAGGACTCGATGTCCAACCCAAGCGTCGTCCCCCAGGTGACCGCCCACCCGGAGGGAGCGACCGCCAGGGACGTCGCGGACAAGGCGGCGGACAAGGCGGCGGACAAGGAAAGGAGGGCAAATGAAACGTTTAACTCTCATTTTGCTGCTGGTCAGCGGGCTCCTGGGCGCAAGGGATGCCGGGATCCAACAGGGACGCAAGGGTGGTTCCAAGCAACCCGTCCAGACATCCAAGTGCAACGATGTTCCAGCGCACCCGTTTGACCTGATTCTGGGCCGGCCCACCACAAAATCTGTTACGGTGAGTGTCCTGAGCTACGATGATGTGGAGGGTTGGCTTGCCTACGGGAAAGAACCGGGCAAGCTGGACACCCAAACCACCAAGCGACTGTTCAAGAAAGCAGAGCCAGTAGAGATTGTACTTTCGTCACTGGCACCTGACTCTACATACTACTATCAATTCCATTCGGCACGTGGCAATAGTGCCGAGTTAGTCTTTCACACGGCCCGACCTCCGGGCACTCCGTTCACGTTCACGATTACTGCGGATTCACATCTCGACGAACACACGGAGCCATCCATCTATCAGCGAACCATGGCCAGCGCACTGAATGAAAAGCCGGACTTTCATATCGATCTGGGCGACACTTTCATGTCCGAGAAACACCCGGATCGGGAGTCTGCCGCCAAACAATATCTCGCCCAACGGTTCTACTTTGGCCAAACCTGCCAGTCCGTCCCTTTGTTCCTCGTGCTCGGCAATCACGACGGCGAATGCCCCCGCGGACGCGGCGATGCTTCCGACAGCCTGGCTGTTTGGTCCAACATGATGCGCAAGCGGTATTTTCCGAACCCGGTTCCGGACGACTTCTTCACCGGAAACTCCAACAAGCATCCCGAGGCCGGCCTGTTGCAGGATTACTACTCATGGCTCTGGGGAGATGCTCAGTTGATCGTACTCGATCCTTTCTGGTTCACCCAACAACAACGCGGTCACAAGGACAATTGGAGCCGAACGCTCGGCACTAACCAATATCAATGGCTCAAGAAAACCCTCGAAACCAGCAAGGCGAGATACAAATTCATTTTCATCCATCATCTGGTCGGCGGCGCGGATGACCAATGCCGGGGCGGTGCGGAGGCCGCGCCAATGTATGAGTGGGGTGGCAAAAATTTGGATGGCACCGATGGGTTTGCGCTGAATCGTTCCGGTTGGCCAGCACCGATCCATCAACTGTTGGTCAACAACAAGGTTAGCATCGTATTCCACGGACATGATCATTTTTACGCAAAACAGGAGTTGGATGGCATTGTCTATCAGGAAGTCCCGCAGCCGGGTGCCCCTGGTAAAGGCAGGGAACCACGCTCAGCTGCCGAGTATGGCTACAAAAACGGCGTGATTCTAGGCGGTTCCGGGCACCTGCGCGTCACGGTTTCATCCGCGCAGACAAAGGTCGAATACATCAATGCCGATCAGGCAGTCGCCCATTCTTACGTCGTCTCGCTGCACTCAGCAATCCATGAGCCGTAAAGCCTTTCACGGCTATAGCAGCCTGTAGCTAGAGATCACAGCTAGGTCAAAGATAATGTTGCTATGTGAGCAGCAACCCTATCTAGCGGGTTTATATCAACCTTCAGGCAGGTACGAACCGCCCTGTGGCCTGCGTGATTCCCTGTGTACCCACAAACAGCGCTGTTTCCCTAGCATCGCAGCCCACAGCCGACTCTTAGGGAATCCGACTTGCTGGCTCCGTTCTGGAAAACGAGGTCGAACACCGAGAGTCATGGTTCTTTTGAGGTCGAACCCTGAGTTGTATGGCTATTTGTTAGCAGGAGGCGGTTCCTGCGGCTCCTTCAACTCCGGTCTGGCACCTGGATCCGGCCCGGGGGGGGTGCCGCTCGGCAGGGTGGTTTGGAAAGACTTGCCCCGCGCAGAGTCGTGACGTTTCTTGTACTCCTCCCAATCCTTGGGTGGCGCATCGATCGCCGGTTTATCGAGCAATCTGGAAATTTCCTCGGAGTTGATAGGCGTGAGTCTTTCGGTGCCGCGGTATATGGGGTAATGGACGGGCTGGGTTGAGTGGTCGATTCCGGAGATGAACATCAGAAGTTTGAACATGGGAAAAATGCAGAATAGGAGGATTCTCCAGGGAATCCCCCGCGATGGCCCAGCCGCCCCAAGTTGTTGGTAGTGCCTCACCCGCCGTGGCTGGGGGCCTCGCGGGTCTTCGTGGTCGCTCTGGACCGTTAACTCGTCGATGTGGCGCATGGCTAGATCGCGCTCACCACTCGCCAAATTTTGATAGGCTATATCTGCCAAGGGTCCGACCTTATCCCTGGCGCGGGTGGCAGCGGCACAGGCGAGGTGGGTGGCGGCGGCACCACCGGCGTGGGTGCTGATGCGCTGCTTGTTGCGCAGGAAGAGTTGCGCCAAGCCGTTGATGCCGGTGATATTTTCACTTTTTGCGAGGCGGTCGATCACGGCAAAGGTGGCCAACCTCGACTCGTGTTCGAGCTCGAAAAGCAGGGTTTCGGGGCCGAGGCGCAGTTGGGGGTGGCTGCCGTACTTGGAGATGAGTTGGCTCATGATATAACCCCAACGGCCCACTTCGTCGGGATTCTCAAACAGAGCCACTTCGGCCTCGTGGACCCGTTCCGCCACCTCCGGCAAGTCGTTTTTCAAGGCTTCGTCCAAGCGATCGAGCGCATCTAACATCCTAGCAGCGCCTGCCGAAACCGCCAGGCGGGAGATGGCGGCGGCAGTTGTTTCAGGGGCTTCTGGAACGCCGCTGTCGGCAGACGGTACCGGACAATCTGCCGAGGAACCCTCGGTGGGTGACTTCGAGATGTCTGTCGTGACGACGGGAAATGACGCCAATGCAGGAAAGGGCACGGCTTGCGAGCGCCATTCCAGCTCGCTCAGGGCGTTCTGATAGGCGTCGTGCAGCCGCTTGAAACCCGCCGGGTCCTGGTCCGGTCTGCAAATTTTCAAGCGCTGGGCATAGGCTCGTTTGACGTCCTTGACGTTTGCTTGGGCGCGGTCCAAATCCAGGATCTTCCAATGCATGGCCGGTGGGGGGATGGGAGTCAGGGGACGACGGGTGGCTCTGCCGGTGCCTCGCCCTCATGT
>CAIKHZ010000309.1 GCA_903827375.1 Akkermansiaceae bacterium | reverse complement strand
CCCAAACTTTTCTCCCCAGACGCACCGAATATTTACGAGTAAGTCGCTGTAATCCGTTGATTATCAATGCCTGAAATTTGAGGCTTTTCACTATTTTTAGATGAGTCATGCGGCGACTTACTCTCCAACTCTATCCGCCCACCCGGCGGTTGCTGCTCGCATGGTAACATTTCTTTGAGGCATTGCGCTTCTGGCCACAGCCGACAGTTAGGGAATCCGACTTGCTCGGCCCGTTGTCGAAAGCGAGGTCAAACACTGAGTTCAGAAGCTAGCCAAAGCGGTGTCTTGCCACCGCACTCCATACTTGGGCGTCCTCTAAGCGTCTCACTGAGACACCGCCTCAAAAGTGTGATGAACTCATCGACTGACCCCATCGGTCAGGGCTTGACCCAGTTGAGGCCCTTGTCTTGACGCCAACGGCGATAGGCGCTGAACTGCTCGCCCTTGGTGAGCTTTTTCCGTGCCGGATCCTCCGCTAAAAACGTCTCGAACTCACCCCTCGGCGTGGAGGTCCCGGTGGCAACCACCGATGAAGTCTTCACTGAGTCGCGTGATTTAAGTGCACGCTCGATACTCCGCAAACTCCGCCCATTGCGGATCACCACCAGCAAGATCGATAGCAACAATCCCGTGCACACCGCGAGCAGAATGAGGCAGGCCAATACTTCCGTCTCTGACATGCCAATAGCCTGCCCGCCGCCCCGCCACTTGCCAAGCCCAATGCATAGTGACAGACAAATCGTGAAGAGCTGGCTTGGTTGGGCGGTTTTGGGAAGGGATGGCGGTGGGATGCCCCATAAGCGCTGGGTTAAGTTAGCGCTTATGGGGGGATGCCCCTTGCCGACTACGGCCGGGAAGACTTGAGCGCCGAGCCGTCATTCCGACGGCTGCGCAGCCACAGGCCGGAGCTGAGCAACCCGGCGAGCGCCAACAAGCTGGAGGGTTCTGGAACCGCGCTGAGGCCTGCTCCCGATTGCCAGTTGAGGGTTGCACCGTTGAAAGAGAACTGACCGCGGCCTGCCACTATTCCGTTAGATGCCAATTGACTTGCTCCGCCTGAGCCAGAGAAGCTGAACATTTTGCCGTTGATCATGAAGCTGCCGCTACCGGTGAATATATTTTCCCAAGAGCGGCTTTCGTCCCAGAATGCACTGGTGAAATTCGATCCGCCCAGGACGATCTTGAATATTGCCCCGCTATCGACGCTGACTGCACCAGCGGCTTCCACTTGACTGTAGGTTCCCTTTGGCGAGTTCTCGGAACCGAACAAAGATCCGTCCAAATTCCATTCGAAGATGGATCCCGAGTTGAGCGTTAAGGAACTCTCAAACGTCTGCTTACCAATGGTACCAGGCGTCGCACCTGGTGCATAGGTTCCGCCGGAGTTGATAGTCGTTGCGCCACCGATCGTGCCGACGCCGCACAAAGTTGCACCGGATGCAACCGTCACCGTGCCTGTTGCGAGCGAATGGTCGCCGTTAATCCACAAGGACCCCGCATCGACGTGAGTGGCTCCGGTGTAGGTGTTCGTGCCGGACAGAACCAGTGTACCGCTGCCGGTCTTACTGATGCCAAATCCGGCGCCGGCGAGGGAGCCTGAAATAGTTAGCGTGTCGCTGCTATGAGTTACGACGACGTTGGCATCGCTCCCCAGAGTTACGGGAGCCGCCACGCAATGACTGCCATTGGCGACCGTGATGACTGCCGCGCCGCCATTGCCCTTGAGGGTCAACTCGCCACCGCTGCCTTGGGCCAGTGTGTAGGCATTGGCGTTGTCGAACGTCAGCCCGCTGAGGGATGGGCTGGCACCATCGAGACTAACCGTAGTTGGCGTGCTGATCGCCCCAGCGAAGGTGGCAGTATCGTTGGCGCTCTGGGTGCCATCAAGGCCCGGCACACCGCCGCCGGCACTCCAATTGCCATAAGCATTCTCGTTATTGCCCCAGGAACCGCTAGAACCTGAAGTCCAGACGCCTTGCCCGGTGTAGGCAAAACCGGTGACGATGACGTTTTGCGAGGCCAACGGGGTGTCGCTCAAACCCCTACCGCTGGCGGCTTGCGAAGTAAAGTTAACCGCCACCAAGCCGCTTTTGGCTCCGGCCGTGGTGTCAGAAATCCCCACGCTCATGCTGTCAGAATCATGCGCTTGGCCGGCGATGCCGCTGAGCGTGCCCGTGGCGGTGAGGCCCGCACCGGGTGTGGCAAAGGTCGCGCCTAACGACTCCGTGAAACTGCCGGAGGCACCCGTGTTTGTCACAGTTAGATTTTGCGTTCCGAAGGTGCCACCGGCATGGATGCGGCCCAAATCCACCGCCGGTGTGACGGTGGCAGCGGCGTAGTTATACATATCGACGTAGATGGCCTTGTCATCAGCCACGTCATGCACTGCCGTATGATAGGCGATCGGCGAACTCAGCGAGCTGAAGCTGCCGCTAGCCGTGCCGGTGTAGCCGAAAAGTTTGTAACTGCCGACAGCAGCGTGGCCCTGGTTGTTGGCGTCGGCGTTGTCGGTTAGATTCAAAATACCACCGAGGGTGACGTCACCGCTGACGATGACGCGGTCGCTCACTCCGGGAGATCGATGGCTGCCACCCGCCTCTCCCAGCTCGAAATTGGCGTTCCCGTTCAAGGTGAGGTTGCCAGCGACGGAGAGCGTGCCGATAGCGGAATTGCCGGGGGCAAGCGTACCGGACGCATCGATGGTCATGGCGCCGGTGGTACCGGTGCCGGTAAGAGTCGCTCCGCTGCGCACATATCCACTGCCGGAGTTTGCGATTGAGCCATTGACCGTTAGAACACCCGCTTCGACGGTGGTGGTGCCGGTGTAGGTGCTTGGGCCGGAGAGAACCAGTGTACCGCTGCCAGCCTTGGTGAAGCCGCCACTGCCTCCATTGTCAGCGATGGCCCCGCCGTAGGACAGTGTCTTGGTATTCGCAACGTCAAGCGTGCCCGCGCCGGACGGCCCCACCGCGATGCCGCGGTTGCGATCCAAGGTGAATGATTCGGTGGTGGCGAGGGTGGCGCCGGCTTGAAGCACGATGTTGCCTGCTGTGGCTGAGTCTGCGGCGATGCCTAGTTTGGCGTCGCCGCTCACCCGCAGCGTGCCCGCCGCAATCGTAGTGGTACCGGAGTAGCTGTTGTCAGCCGTGAGCGTCAGCGTTCCCGTGCCGACCTTGGTGACGGCAGTCAGGCCATAGCCGTCGGAGATGACGCCGCCGAAGGTGCATGTCTGATTGTTAGCGCCGACCGTTAGAGAAGCACTTCCCGTCTGAGAATTGGTCACGCGACCGGTGCCGGACAAGCCATTGACGGTGATGCCTGTGTTATTGAGGTCGAGCGTGGTGCTGGCAGCTAGGGACACATTGCCCTTGCCGCTGCCAGAGGGAATGGCGAGCGGATTGGCCATGCGCAGAGTGCCGGCGGTGAGGATCGTGTCACCTGCATAGGAATTCGCGCCGCCGAGGGTGAGGCTGCCGCTGCCGTCCTTGGTGAGGCTGTCCGTGCCAAGGTTGCTGGCAATGGTGGTGTCGCCCAAGCCTCCGACCGTTAGATTAAAACTTCCGGTGATGGTTCCTGGGTTAGACAAGGTGAGCGAACCGGCATCGGAGTTGATGCGCGAGTCGTTGGCAAGTGTCAGCAAGCCTCCATAAGTGTTGGTGCCACTGATATTGCGCAACGCTCCGGTGCCCGCGATGCCCGTGCCGTCGAGAGTGAGTGCTTCGCTGCCCACCGCGATGTTGCCCTGGATCTGCAAGGCCGCATCACCCGCTACAGTCGTGCGTCCGGCACCCGACCCGAGGGCCGACGAGTTCTGAATGTTCAAAACACCCTCACTGATTGTCGTCACGCCGCTGTAGGTATTGGCGCCGCCGAGTGTCAGAGTGCCGCTGCCTCGTTTGGTAAGGGAACCGTCGCTGCCGCTGATGATGCCATCGAAGCGGGTGCTGGTGCCATCGCCGAGTGTGAGGGTATTGCCGCCGAGTTCGACGTTGCCGCCGCCGCTGCCACCACCGCTGAGTGAACCGATGGTTTCACTGTTATTGAGCAACAATTGCACGCCAGGGGTATTATCCAGGTTCACCGCTCCGGTGTCGGCGATGGCCGCACCGTTGAAAAGACTCAGCGTGCCTTCGATGACATGCGTCGCCCCGGTGTAGGTGTTGGTGCCTTTGAGTTCAACAACGCCGGGACCATCCTTGGTGAGTCCGAATGCTCCACCGTTTTGGCCAACCGCGCTGGTGATGATGAGTTTCTCTGAATCAGCATCAATCGATGAATTGGCGGTCAGCGTGATCGCGCCGTTGTAGGTGTTGGTTCCTGACGACGTGCAAATTTCTCCACCAGCGAGGGTGAGCGGGTTGGATGAGGTGAGGTTGTCACCGTTAAATTCGAGTTCCGCGCCGGGGTTTACCGTGATGGAACCAGTTCCCAAAGCCGTATTGTTGCCAATTTGCAGGATGCCATTGTTGATGATGGTCGAACCGGTGTAGTCATTGGCCCGGTTCAGTGTCACGGTGCCGAGGCCTTGTTTGGTGAGGGTGCCAGTGCCGCTGATCAGTCCGGTTAGGGTCACCGCACTGCCATCGGTGTCGAGGGTGCCGCCGCCGCTGTTGAGAGTGATGGCGCGGTTGCTGGTGAAGCTGCCCGAGAAAAACAACGTGCCGCCATTGAAGGAAAT
>CAIKHZ010000308.1 GCA_903827375.1 Akkermansiaceae bacterium | reverse complement strand
GGCGTCAAAGTCCTCGACCTAGTCGTGGACACCACCCCCGACGGCTTCGCCTTTGACCACTCGGATTGGGCCGACGCCAAAATTGAATACCAGGGCGACAAGGCACCGGCGACGAAGGTGGCGCCCAAACCGATCCGCCCGCCTAACCCCGAGCCCCAGCGCTGGCCGGCCGCAGACCAGGTGTTTGACAAAAATTCCCTGCCCGATCCCGCCGACAAGGATGAGGCGGACGCAGTGCTGCGGCGCGTCGGGGCCCTGCTCGATCATCTCAAGACGTTGCCGAAATGCCCCGAACTCAAGCCGCAGGCCCAGCTACTCGCAGGGTTGAAGGCACAGGCCAGCCAGATCGCACTCGCCACCCCGCAGCGCGCCGAACTCCTGCAAGCCGCCTGCTCCCTGCGGCGCAAGGTGGCCTTCGCCAATCCCCTGCTCGATTTTGATAAAATCCTCTTCGCCAAGCGCCACTTCTGCCCCAATGCCGAGACCACTGGCAACCACATGTGCGACCAATACTTCGGCTTCAACGCGATTCGCGGCGGCGGTTTGTTCGTCCTAGAAAACCCGTTCTCCGACAAACCGACCACCCGCAATGTGTTGGAAAAATCCGTCTGTGAGAACGGCCGTTACAAGGGCCGTACCCTCACCTCCAAAGACGGCTTTCTCGCTCCCGAGTTGAGCTATGATGGCAAGGAAGTCCTCTTCGCCTGCACTGAGATCGCCGATAACGAAGCCGATCGCAAACGCTATGCTGGCGTCGGTTTTGAAAATAACACATACAAGATTTTCCACGTCAACCTCGACGGCAGCGCCCTCACGCAGCTGACCGACGGCACATGGAACGAATTCGACCCCTGCTACCTGCCCAGCGGAAGAATCATCTTCATCTCAGAGCGCCGCGGCGGCTTCGGCCGCTGCCATGGCCGCCCCGTCCCAAGCTTCACCCTCCATTCCATGAACCCCGACGGCTCCGATATCGTCACCCTCAGCCCCCACGAAACCAACGAGTGGCAACCCAGCGTCAACAACGACGGCATGGTCGTCTATACCCGCTGGGACTATGTGGACCGCGGCTTCAGCCAGGCCCATCACGCGTGGACCACCACCCCGGACGGCCGCGACCCACGGGCCATCCACGGCAACTTCTCCCCTAACATGGGTGCCCGGCCACAATTCGAAATTTCCATGCGCTCCATCCCCGGATCCCACAAGTACATGGGCACCGCCGCCTGTCATCACGGCCAGGCATACGGCTCTATCATCTTGGTGGATCCGCTCATGCCTGATGACAACGCCATGGCTCCGGTCAAACGCATGACTCCCGAGCAGGGGTTTCCCGAGGCTGAGATCGGCACCCACGGGCCACCTGCCAACTACGCAGCCCCCTATCCGCTCAGCGAACATTTCTACCTCTGCGTCTATGACAAGGACAGCCGCTCCGACGCCGGCACCGCTAACAATTATGGCATCTATCTGATGGATGCGTTCGGCAACAAGGAACTGTTATACCGCGACGACGAGATTTCCTGCCTCGACCCGATTCCGGTCAAACCCCGCCCGCTGCCTCCGGTCATTCCCCATCTTACGGCCGTTGGCAAGCCACTGGCCCCCGGCGCAAAGTTTGTGCCACCGGATCCCAAGACCATCCCGGACTTCGGCACCGTAGGCGTGATGAATGTCTATAACAGCATCTATCCGATGACCGAACAACCGAAGATCACCGCCCTGCGTATCATCCAGTTGCTACCAAAAACCACCCCGATCGCCAATAGCCCTCGGATTGGTTTCGGCGACCAGAAGAGCGCCCGCATGGTCTTGGGCACCGTGCCCGTCGAAGCGGATGGCAGCGCGTATTTCAAACTGCCGGTCGATAAGCCCGTCTATTTCCAAGCATTGGCCGCCGATGGCGTGGCCGTCCAGTCGATGCGCAGTGCCACCTATGTGCACCCCGGCGAAACACTCACCTGTCTGGGCTGCCATAACTCGCCCACCAGCGGCTATGGATCCGGCAACAGCCAGGCCACCGCGCTGCACCGCCAACCGTCCGCCATCCAGCCGGACGTCGATGGCTCCAAACCCTTCAGCTTCCCCATTCTCGTCCAGCCCGTCTTGGATAAAAATTGTGTCGAGTGCCACATCAAGCAGAGCGCCCAGGGCAAGAAGTGCCCGGATTTATCCCGCGGCACCACCCCAACCAGCGGTGAGTTTTACCCTTCCTACAACTCGCTGCGCAGCTTCACGTTTTTCTGGGACAACGCGGTCTTTGACGGTGAACCGGACAGCAAGCCAGGCCAAATCGGCGCACGCCGTAGCAAGTTGTATCAAATGCTTGTCAAGGGTCATCACGACCTGCATCTGAGCAAAGAAGACATGCACCGGCTCACCCTGTGGATGGACTGCAACAGTGACTTTTACGGGTCATACCAAAATTTGGAAGATCAAAAACTCGCCAAAACCGTCTGGCCATCCTTGGAATAATCCCGGCAAGGGAGAATCAGAACCCGTCCTTCAATGGGCTCGAAAAATAGCAATGGGGAGCGCCGGCGTCCCGTCGGCTGGTTGCGGCATCCTGTCGCCAAGAACCCTTGTTAAATAAGGAGAAATAAGGACTCTCGGATAATTTGTGTTTGCTTGCGCCAGCTAGCTGGCTGCAGTTTTGGGTACAGCAGCCCCAAAACACAATGGCCAGCATCTACAAGACGAGTCAGAGCCGGTTCTACTTCGCAAGGTGACCTGCTGCGGCTCACCTCGGACAACATCGTGGCAGGTCGCATTCAGATCCTGGCCAGCAAGACGAGCGATACCAGCAACGATGTTTTGAAAATCCCGCTTCGCCCCGAGTCCCTGGAGTGGCTGAAGGGGCGCACAGGTCGCTTGTCAATCTTCATCGGCGTTTAAGGATTGCCCGCAAGGCTGGCACATTCCGGTTGGTAAATGGCGCAGGCCAGGGTGTCCAATCATCGAACACCTGCAATCAGGAATTTTGTCTTGTGGGCCTATCTGTGACTGTCAAAGTGCACCCCTTCCCGCTCATCAAACTATCCGAAATCTCAAATCACATGAAGAACTCGCCCGGCTGCGGGACGTCAATCAGCCGCCCGTGTTGATCGGAGGGCTTTCGGATTTCACTGACTGAAACGGACCACTTGATCAAGAACTTAAACCGAGGAATCATGAAATTACCAATGACTACTAACAACATATGCGTTTCCCTGAAACGCCTCTCGCTTGTCCTAACGGCAGGCATCGCACTGGGGATCGGCAAAGCTGGGGCCAGCGCTCCGCCCAACGACGACTTCACCAACGCCATCGCCCTGTCTGGCGATGCCGGTTCCCTGCCCGGCAACACCACGGTCGGTGCCACGTTGCAAACCGGTGAGCCGGTATGTGGTTATGACACCACCACTAACACGGTCTGGTTCAAATGGACTTGCACCACTTCCGGCATGTTCACCCTCAGCACAACGGGTTCGACCAACCCGGATTCCGCCGAATGGGATGCGGTGGTTGGTGTTTATACCGGGACAGCTCTCACCGATTTGGTGCTGGTACCCGACTTGGCGAACGGCAACCCTCAGGATACCGGTTATGACGAAATCATAACCCTACCGGTGACGTCCGGCAGCACCTATTACTTTCAGCTGGGCGGTGACAGTGGAGCCCCTCCACAGGATGCGACCAACATCCTTCTCACTTGGTCATTGGTCATTCCCCCTCCGCCGACCGTCATCGACATCAGCAATGCCACTACCCCTGTTCTGCCATCCAATACGGGAGCCGGGGTCAATATCAATAATTCCGTTGGCACGGGCAACACGGGCCGTCTGATTGGAACCACTCAAACCTACTGGGGCAGCGGCGGTGCCACAGTACCCCTGGATCTCAATGGGAATTCGCTCATCATCGACAGCGGCAACGGCAACAACATGACCATCCGCGGCCCAATCTCCGGCAACGGAACCCTCATCTTCCAATCGAGCGGTAACAATCCAATGCATGTCTCAGGGGCTAACGGCAACACCTATACCGGCACCACCACCATCTCCAATGCCATCGTGTCACTCGAAAAAAGTTCCGGCAACGCCCTGCAAGGCACGATCACCCTGAACAACACCGCCGCGAGACTGAACTGGGCCGCCAGCAACCAGATCAGTGATGACTCGGACGTCACCCTCAGCGCGTCATCGGCCGTTCTCAACCTGGCCGGCAATACGGATACGATCAACAATCTCCATCTAGTGACAGGCTCCTCCGTGAACACCGGGGTAGGCGGCATCCTCAAAGTGGCCAAGCTATTCATCAATGGCATCCAACAACCGGAAGTAGCCTACATCGTGGGCGATGGTTATGTGTTAGGATCGGGCTATATCGAAGTGGGTGCCTCCGGCCCGCCAATCATTGCGTCGGCACCTGTCACTCCTGCGGCACCTGTCCCGACCGACGGACTGACCAACGTCAATCCGGCATTTCTCGCTAAACTCGATTGGGCTGATTGTGCCGAGGCTACCAGTTTCGATGTCTATCTGGTGCCCGCAACAGATCCGGATCCGGTGCCTGGGATCACCCCAGTGACCGCGAATGTCGCCCTCAGCGAATACACACTCAGTCCCCAGGTGCTCTCACTAACGAGCTACAAGTGGATGGTCGTCGCCAAAAATAGTGTCGGCACGAGCCCAGGCCCGTTATGGACATTCACCACCCTGGATCGCAGGGACATCAGCGGCTCCCTAACGATGAACCTTGATGCGATTGTCGGTGCCGGTCCCGCTCGGTTGATCGGGGATGCAACAACGATATGGTGGGGCACCACTGCTGTTTCAAGCGTCGATCTCAACGGCCACCAGTTCACGATCAACACCGGCGGCGGCAACCCGCAATCCTACAATGGAGCGATCACCGGACCGGGCACACTGCGCATGCAGGGACGGGACGATGCCAGCTGGTATCCGGACATGCTGTTGGGTGGCACGCAGGCTAACACACCAGATGGCGTCACGATCAATAAAGGACGGGTTGTTTTGAACAAGACCGACGGTGTGGATGCCTTGGCGGGCCCGATCACGGTTAATCCGGGTGGTGGGCAGACTGTTATCATCCAGTTGCTCAAGGGCAATCAGATCAACGATGCTTCGACGATCACCAGCACTGGCGGTGCCGGCAGGTTCTCTCTGGTTTTGGGTGACTTCAACGAGACGATCAGCGGCCTAACCATTAAAACCGGTGACACGATCAATACTGGATCGGTGACTGGTGGTGTGCTCACGGTGGGCGCTCTCACGGTGAATGGCTCGGTCATGCCCTCCGGTACCTACACGGCGTCGGACTCAACCTTTGTCACCGGTATCGGCAGCGTGGTTGTTCCCGGCGCCGGCAGCCCCTATCAAATCTGGGCGGCCGCAAATGCGGGTGGCCAGTCCGCCAGTGAGGATTTCGACCACGACGGTGTTGCTAATGGTCTCAAGTATTTCATGGGAGCCGCTGGCACCATCAGCGGTGCCAATCCGCCAGTGGTGACAGCCGGTTCTGTCAGGACCGTCACCTGGCCGCGCGACCCGGCCGCCACCGTCAGTTCATGGAAAGTGCAGGTCTCCGATGATCTCGCCACTTGGAATGACGTCGTCCCGCCGAATGCGAGTATCGATACAACCGATCCGACCAAGGTGATATACACCCTGCCCGGCGGAGCCAAGCAATTCTGCCGCTTGTCGGTGACCCCGTAAGCGCCCGGATCCCCGGAATTTCCTCAGGTGGCAGCCCGTCCCGGGTTGCCACCTGATTTGTTTTTCAGGGGCAGAACACTGACACGAATCGCCGGGCCGGAGAACTTCGTGTCGTGGCTGGTCACCAAGTGACAGGTTCGCCCAGCTTTTCGTCAAAGAACTGGAGTGCCCAATTTCCGATGTCATCCATTTTCAATAGGCAAATGCCGCCGAAGGTGCCCGCGTCTGGGTACTCTCACAGGCTTCTCACAATCTGACAACGGCACCACACGCACTGTCACGGCTAATGCGGCCCCCGGCAATCACAGGTTTTACAGAGTCGTGATTGGCATGCCTTGAACATTGGATTGATCAGGATGCGATCCCACCAAAGACGGTTCGCTTCGTCCGTTGCAAAAATCCAATATCATGGAATGGTGGTCCATGGAATTTGCCGAAGTCACCTGCCCGACCTGTTTCGAGGTGTTTGAAGTCGCGGTCCCGCATCCCGACGAGATGCCGGTGGAGATGGACTACGATTGCGAGGTGTGCTGCCGGCCGATGGTGATTGTTTTCACCGGGGAAGAAGTCTACGCGCAGGGATTGGCGGATTAGATGGTGCCGCTGAGTTGCTCCCTTTGTCGGAACAAAAAACATCATGCCCCAGGAGGAATCTTTTCAGCCATCAGCGCCCGAAGATTCATTTTCCTAGCCAAGGCGGTTGGTCGGCACTGCCAGACAGTATTCGATCAGGGCAATCCCTCAGAAAATCAGAATCACTTTCCACAACAGCCAGCCGCTGCCGTATTTCAAGTGCCCGTACCACGCGAAGGTCATGAAGACATTTGACAAAATCAGAAGCAGGATGGTGTTCATTCGGCTGGAGCCTACCGTGTGACGCCTACATGGACATGTCCCTAGATCAGATCACAGCCGCGAGCGTGGCAATCACCGACAGTTCGCCCTGCCTGCGCTCTTGGTGTGCATGGCGGCGAGTCCGCCAATCCGCCATCCAACAAAATCTAGCACCACTGGTAGCAGCCATTGAGGACAGCCGCTTGGTTGCAGGTGCCGTCGAGCCAACATTTATGACGGCCTATTCAAAGTGGTTCGCAGCGAGTCCGCGCGGAGCATTGAGGAAATCGCCTGTGAAGAAATCCAGGCCGCTCTGGTCCAAGAGGGAGGCCCCAATCCGCCGGGCTTGGTCCACTCGCTAAAGTTAGCTTCGGGCTCCGCGCAGCCGTTCCGCGAGAAAGGATTTTCCCAGGGACGGGACGCGGCGGGAGGAGTGGCGGTGCATCGGATTGGCGGGAGACGATTGTGGATCGTGGATGGCAGTTTTTTCCACCCTCATCACCGGACCGCTTCACGAGGGAGAACTTTCAACCCTTCTGCCTTCGCCGCCTTGCGTTGGCGCTCATCAAAACTGAAAAAGGTATCAGTCTCCAGAAGCAAGGCGGCGGCGACGTGCATCAGGTCGAGGCTGCGGGTACCGAGGCGCATGCTGTGGCGGTCGGCCAGTTCGCTAGCTTTCGCGAAAAACGCGGAGGCTGGTACCGGCATGAGGGCGAAAATCCCGTTGGCGAGGTCTTCCTGAAACAAGCGCTTCTTGAGTGTCGCCTGGCGTGGTGTGAGCTCACCCTGGAACACCGCCAGATGGAGGGCATTGCGGAATTCGAGTTCCCCGAGGAGTGACAGCCGCAGCGGGGATGTCAGACGTGCCATCAACGCGGAGGCACGGGCACTGGTGCTTTCTTCTTTGTAAAGGGTGACGAGGAACCCCGTGTCGGCATAGGCATTCATCGGTCGCCACGGTCGTAGTCCACCACAGCGGCAAGTCCTTGGCCGGGCTTCTCATTGGGGAAATGTTGCCGGATGCGGGCCAGGAAGTCCGGCATCTTAACCTGCCTTGCCGCTGGCGGGGGGATTGGCGCAAGGTAGGCGAAGGGTTTGCCAAAGCGGGTGATTTCCACGCACTCGCCCTCTTCGATCCAGCAGGCCACCCGCGGGAAAGCGTTGCGCAAGTCACGGATCGTAGCTGATTTCATTGTGAGAGGATATTGTCTCACGGATAGCACCGTGTCAAGATCTCCCACGCGCTCCATCAATGGTCATTCTCCAGCGCGCCGGAGTTTTTTGCCGAACTCGGAGGCGGTCAGGAGGCGGACTTCGTTGGCCTTGTCGTTGCCGAGCAGGGCGGTGTAATCGCGCAGGCCGAAGCCGCGGGCGAGTTCCTGATAGGCGCTGGAGCGGAATTCGCCGCGGCTTTCGAGGTCGAGCAGGAGCATTTCCTTGCCGAGGAGGCGGGAGACGGGTGTTTGGCGCTTGCCCCAGCGCCCGGCGGCGAGGCCAGGCGATTTGAGCAGCTCATTGAACTCTGACTTGATCGCCTCCGCGACGGCTTCCCACTTGGCGAGGGGCAGGACGCAGCGGAGCTTGTCGTCCTCCTTGCCAAGGGCCAGGTTGAGTTCGCGGCGGGCTTCGGCGTCATCGTAGTGGAAATGCTCGGACAGAAAGACGTTCTCATCCTTGCCCACTGGCAGGGTGACCATGAAGTGGTGCTGCGAGCGCTCGGGCTGGAAGCCAAAGCCATCGGGCTTCGGCTGTGCCGGGGCTGTCTTGGCCTTTTTCTTCGCCGCGGTTTTGTGATAATCAGTCATCGAGACCTTTCCTTGTGACGACTTGGGAAACCTCGTGCTCCTTCAGCTCGGTTCGGTGGCCGGCCACCCAATCAAGCAGATCCTGGCCGGAAGCAAAGAAAAGACCGTCGCCGGAAAGCTGAACCTCGCCTGCCCCGACGAGTTCGAGGAGCGGATGAAGAATTTTTTCCAGCGCGGCACGATCCACGGCCATGGATGCATCCGTGTTGAATTCCGCCCACGGGGACGCGCCAACCATAACACGCGGGCCAAGGATTTTCGCAGCGGATTTTTCAAGCTTGGCTAGGAATTCGTAGCTTTCCTTGGTGGTGTCGAACGAATGCGAACGCTTCCAGTTGTAGGGCTTGGTGGGATCGATAGCGACCGGTTGGTTGCCCGGGTCTGCTGGAAGCCGGGGTTCTCGCGGAAGCGGGCATAAAGGTCGCGCAGGGAAAAATGAAACGGATAGGAAACGGCGAGTTCGCGCCGGTAGTCGTCGGGGTTGGCGGAGGTGATGTCCATCGAACGCGCGTCCTTAACGCTCTGGGCGTATGTGGTTGCGATGGCATCGATTTGTTTCTGTTCCGGTAGCTTATCGAAGAGCCGCTTGCGCAGGATGTGGAAGATGTCGTCGCTGTTGAGAGCGACAGAGGTGAGTTGCATGGCACCCCGGTGCGTCTCGTTCTCAAAGTCGCGCAGAGCCCTGTTGATCGATGCGCTGCCGTCCAGATAAGTCGCCTTAAGATCGGAGATGACGATACAGACGTTGGCAAGCTCAGCCTTGTAGATGTCCAGTTCTTCAAGGCGGACTGATTCCTCCAGGTCGGGATTGAGGTTCATAGCAAGACGGCCATGAACCCACCGCAGGACGGATGGCAAATCCATCAGAAAAAACTCGCACGGCGGGTTTCAAGTCATAGACCATGCCGGCACACCCCATGGACCTCCCGGAAATTTCAGAAACATGGCCGCAGCTCTTCGCTCAATTGCTGGGGCGGCAGACCCTGGCGGATGCCGCGCACGACTCCAACCACATCCGTCGCGTCGTGACCAATGCCCGCTGCCTAACATTGACGGAAGGGGCTGACTGGCGGGTCGTGATGCCGGCGGCCTGGCTGCACGATTGCGTGGCGGTTCCGAAGTCATCCCCGGATCGTCGTAACGCATCCCGACTCTGCGCGTGCCAAGCTGTCGAATGGCTGGAGAACCATGATTGGCCGCATGGGCGGTTGGATGAGATCGGCCACGCCATCGAAGCTCACAGTTTTTCAGCCGGTATTGCGCCCCGCACGCTGGAGGCGAAGGTTGTGCAGGATGCGGATCGCCTTGATGCCTTGGGGGCCGTGGGCTTGGCCCGAGCCCTGATGCTGGGCGGTGAGATGCAGCGCGCCTTCTACGATGATGCGGATCCCTTCTGCGAAACGAGGCTCCCGGACGATTCCCTCTTCACCCTGGATCATTTGTTCGCCAAGCTCCTCACGCTCGAAGGCACCATGCAAACCCCGGGAGGAAGGGTTGAAGCCGGCCAGCGCACGCAGTTCATCAGGCAATTTCTGGCCCAGCTCCATGACGAGATCGGATCGCCGGAGCCCGGATAGGCATTACCCATGAAATCTGGCGGGAGTGCCGGTCGGATATTGTAGCTGCACAAAAAAAGCGGCCCGACTGATCATCCTCCAAGGAAAACCCATTAACCTTGGGGGCATCTCAGTCGGACCGCCTAATGTGTCGCGACACAGCACAAGCGCTTTGGGAAAGCCAATTTGTCTGCAAGTCCAAACTTTTTCGAAAATCTCTCATTCTCAAGCCCCACCAGGCTCACGTCCGAGATTTTGGGTGAAGGCGATGCTTATGGGTGCTTCATCACGGCGCTCACCAGCCGTAAATAAGCCGTAAATAAGCCGCCCACACCGTAGGGGGAGCAGCGAATCTTCAACAGGCTGACGAGTGCGGGGTCCATGCAGTCGTAGACGCCGGCGTTGACGGCTAACGGAAGACCTTCTGCGCGAACTCATAGAGGCTGCTACCCCAGTGCGTCGGGTCGTGGCCATTGCCATCCACATGCCAGATGTGCGGCACGTTTCTTTC
>CAIKHZ010000307.1 GCA_903827375.1 Akkermansiaceae bacterium | reverse complement strand
GCCCGCTTTCAGATCTTTGGTAATCTCGACAATTTGTGCTTCGGAGTAATCCTTGCATGGGAGGATTGCCTTTCCGTTCAGGAAAACCTGGTAATGATACCCATCAGAGACCATGAATACTTTTTTCCCGGTGATGTCCGGAACCGTGAATGAGTTGCGAAAATATGCGGTGCGATCTTCAGGTTGATTCGTCCATATCCAGGGACTGTTTTTATATGCGGCAGTATTGATTTCTTCCGATCTCTTCTTCAGGTAATTAGCGTAAGGTTTCCTTATTTCCTCTTCGGTAAGTGCTCGGTTGTAGATTTTTACTTCATCGATGATGCCTTTGAAATACGACGCATTGGGCGTTCTGCCACCGACATCGATTGTGGTGTGACCCGACCTTATGGCCGTTCCGACTGCCGTGCTTGTGCAGTTCAATATTCCGTTCACGTAAAACCTTACAATTTTGTCGGTATTGAAATCGCAAGTCATCGCAACGTGATACCACAGGTCTGGATTCGGACTGCTTGGGGAAATTGCAGAATATTGCGTGCCTTCGGAATTCCATACACCCGCGAAGAATCTGCCGCCTTGGATCCAGATGCCGAAATCCAGGCCCTCGGGTCCGGCGAATACCAGATTGGCATTGATGTTGTTTCCCGTTGACTGGATCCATGCTTCAACGCTGACAGCTTTGTCGGTAATCCCGTTGCCCGGGCTGCGCATGTTGACGTAATCATTCACCCCATTGAATTCCAAGGCACTCCCGAATATTCCTTTTGCCCACTTGGCACCGGTGATTGCCCCGTCATTGCTGTTTTTGGAACCGTCTTTTACTGCATTTCCAGTTTCCTCATTGAAGCTCCAGTCTCCGACAATTCCTTGTTCTCGGCTGGGCGCTGCCTCACCAGGAGACAGAGCCGCGTTCGGTGGATCCGCAGCAGAAGCAAAGTGAAGAGCTGCAATCTGCAAGCCGACTGCAAGCAGGGTTGTCGAAATCATGCCATGCAATACCTTATTCGTCATTGGTGGTGGGACAATCATCCGGGTGAATCTTCTTTGCCCTACCACTGCGGCAGGATGGCAGCCATGACTGGGGATTGGGGTTCACGGGCCGGTCACCTTGAGGCGGGCGAATTTCTTGCTGCCAAGGGGCGAGGGGAATGTGTATTTCACATAGCCTGGGGCGTCGGTCACTTGACCACCGCCGAGGGTTTCAACCTGCCAGTCGCCGTTGAGCGTGGTGGAGGTTTCCACGGAGTAATCGGTGTTATAGATGCCGGCGTAGCCGCTGCCTTTGGTCCAGGTGATACTGAAGGTGCCATCCAATGCCTTGTCCACGGGGGGAAGTGGGGTGAAGCCGGTGGTGTCAGTGTCGCCGCCGAGGAAGTACTCGATGCCGTTGGGGACGCCGTCGTTGTCGTGGTCCTGATTGATTGTTCCAGAGGTGTGGTTTGAGGATTGCCAGGCGGCATAGCCAGCGGGACCTGAGTTGACGTGGAGCGTACCGCTGCCGGTGAAAGCGCCGGATGGATGCGAGCTGGTGTAGTTGCCAACCGGTTGTTGGAAGCCGTTGATGTACAACTTATCCACTGTATCAGTGCCGGAGAACGCGAGGTCGAGCTTGGCACCCGCGATCGCAGCGATGGAAACCGTCGAGGACTCGTTGTTCGGGTTAACCTGGCCGATCGAGAGCGTGCCGCCATTGACGGTCGTGTTGCCGCTATAGGTGCTGGCACCGGTGAGTGTTTGCGTGCCGCTGCCAGATTTCACCAGTGCGAGATTATTGCCGGTTGTGCCGTTGATATCCGTTCCGCCAATGGTACCGGCGAACGACTGGTCGGCGGTGGTGTTCAGGGTCAAGGTCACCGCCGTGCCGCTGGTATTGACGACGCTACGGGCACCGTCCATGGCCCCCCAACCTATTGCGTCCGTGAGGCCAGCGATGGTCTGGTTGTTGCCATTTAGATCCAGAGCACCAGGCATTCCAGGGGTGCCCTTCACAGCGACCAATGCCGTGGTGGGTAGTCGGTTATCTCCGCCGCTAAGCGTGACCTGAGCGGCGCCATACCATGTGACGATCCAGAGATCGCCGGTGAAATCGCTGGCACTGGAAAGAACCATGAAGTCTTTGGTCCCCGCACCACCCCCAAATCCTGCGAAGACCAGAGGACCTGCCCCGTGGATGGCATTGGTGAAATTCAGAGTTGAATTGTTGCCAATCGCTCTAACCAGGCTGCCGCCCAGCAGGGTGATTGGGCCGGAAAACGTGATCTGGCCGCCTCCGATAGAGGTATTCAACGCCGCATTACCGCCGCCGTCGCCATTCAAGCTGATCGGCGCACTGATGGTTCCATTGGCTGTACCGCTGTCGAAATATAGGCTGCCACCGTTATTCGCGGTGATCCCGCTGGTGCCGCCCACCGCTGCGGCGTTGCCAATAATGAGGGTGCCGGCGTTGACGGTCGTTGCGCCGCCGTAGGGGTTGGTGCCGGAGAGGGTGAGCGTGCCAGCGCCGTTCTGGGTAAGCGATCCACTTCCGCTGATGACGCCAGAGAGTGTTTGCGCTGCCGAACTGCCATAAACCAACGCCCCTTGGTTGATGATATTGTAGCCGTAGTTGCCGCCGTTCAGTTGTCCGGCTCCGCCAAATGCCAGCGTGCCTCCACTGATGATGGTGTCGCAGTCGTAACTGTTGTCCGCACTGGAGAGCGTGAGCGTGCCGGCATCGGTCTTGATGACGCCCGTACGAGCGGTAAGCCAATCACCAGTGAGCCGTCCGGTCATGTTCAACGTGCTGCCGGAGCCCACCGAGAAGGTGCCGTTACCTGACACACCCACCCACGTTGCTATGGTTGAAACCGCCGAGCCGCCGACGGTTATTGTGAGACCTGGATCCAGCGTAATGTTTGGCCAGCCGGAGCCATTGATCCCGCTGGAGGTTATTGTGCCGCCATTGAGCGTCGGAGCAGCGGCCCATTCACTTGGATCGGCCGGCAGTTTAAGTGTTGCCCCCGCGTTGACCGTGATCGGATAGTGGGCGATCGCGTTTAAATTCCACGAACCACCCGGCATTTCGAGCGTACCGCCGTTGACCGTGGTGCCGAGGGTGTAGCCGAGGCTGTTGCCCCCCTCGATCACCATCGTGCCATCACCATTTTTGGTGAGGCCGGTGTGAAGTCCAAACCAGCCTGATTCGCCGACACCACCGGCGGCCGTGAGCGTCCGACCGGCTCCGATGTTAAAAGTCATATCGCCCCACGCCTGCTGGAATTGCGCGGAGGAGGTGAGGTCGGCCCCGGCGGAGGACATATCAACCAGACTTCCACCCATGATAAACGGTCCGCCGCCGGTGATCGCGATGGGTTGCGTGCAGCCGCTGTTCACGGTGATGCTATTGATCGCAACCCAGCGGCTCAGATTCAGAGTGCCATTCACGACATCGCTGCCGAAGACGAACGGTTGCCAGGTATCTACGGACGGAGTACCGCTCACCCAGTTGGCTGGCGTGGTCACCTCGTGGTCAGTGGCTCCGCCGATCCAGAGTTGGTCTGCGGCCTGCACGCTGGGCTTGAGCAGGTTGAAGAAGGCGAACACGGTGGCAGCGCCACTGATGGCGGCGGAATGAAATGGATAGGTATTGAGTTTCATGGGGTTTGGTTTGGTATTCCGATCAATGACCGTCCCGTCGTGCCGGGGTTCAAAGTGAGGCGATATCGGCGGAACGAACAGGTTCATTTACAGTCCGACTGGCTCTGTGTTTTCGTCAAAAAGCACCCATGATCAGAAGTGGATCACCATCGACAAGGAGCTACGGAAGATTGGAAGACGGTGAAGGCCGGGGGCCGCGAAGTCTGGCGGAGTGAAGAACTGGCGCTGGCTGAGTTGGATGGCGTTTTTTGCGGAGCCTGCAAATTTTGCAAATCGCGCCGGAGGCCGACCGAGTCGCTCGAAGACAAGTTAGCCCGGCAATATGCCTGATTCTACAAGGATTTCTTGGGAAAACACACACGGTGAAGATTTTGGGTTTTTTGCATATAAATATTGATCCAATCCGCAACCTCTGCATTATTTGCGCCGAAGAACGGTGAAAAAGTGCGGACTTAAACTTAACTGGCTGTTTCTTCCCCATCGTTTATGAAAAAGCCTTCATTATTCCGTCTCCTCCGCAGTGGTTTGCTTGCTCCAGCCATTATGGGGTTATTTGCCATTCACGCGGCAGAAGCGGTTACGCTGACGTGGGACGGCTCCGACGTCATCACGACAGGGGCGCAAGGCGGCATTGGAACCTGGAATACCAATGGTGCCTACTGGTGGAATGGTTCAGCTGATGGGGTCTGGCCGAATCCCGCCGGCCTCAGTGACGGTGCCATATTCGGTGGCACGGCTGGTACGGTGACCCTCACTGGCGTCACCGGCAACAATCTGACGTTTAACACCACGGGATACACGCTGGCATCGGGCACGCTCACTTTAAACGGCAGCACGCCGACGATTTCCGCCGGATCAGGCATTGCCGCCACGATCAGTTCGAGCATCGCAGGCACGTCCGGCCTGGCCAAGGTTGGCGCGGGTCTTCTCACGCTTTCCGGCAACAATACGTACACCGGCGCGACCACGATCGCTAACGGCGGCACGATTTCCATTGGCAGTGACGCCAACCTCGGCACGGCACCGGTCTCGGCGACACCCGGCAGTTTGCTGATTGATGCCTCGGCGACCTTGGCGACGACGGCCACTTTCACGCTGAATGCCAATCGCGGCATCGTCATCGGTCCCAACAGTGGGAGCGGTTCGGGCATCCTGGACGTGGCAGTCGGCACGATTTTGTCTTACGGCGGCATCATTACCAGCAATGGCAGTGGGACCGGTGGTCTGACCAAGGCGGGCCTTGGCACGCTGGTGCTTTCGGGCAGCAACCTGTACACTGGCGATACCAGCATTTCCGCTGGCACGCTGAAGTTGGGCAGCGGTTCGGCGATTCCTTCCGGCCTCGGGAAAGGCAATGTCGCGGTGAGCGGCACCCTCGACTTGAACGGCAACAGCGCTGGCATCAATGGATTGTCCGGCGCTGGCACCGTCACCAGCAGCGTGGCAGGCAGTGTGACGCTAACAGTTGGAAGCAACAACCAGACCAGCAGCTTCAGCGGGGCGATTCAAAACGGCTCTGGCACCCTCGCCCTCGCCAAGACCGGCACCGGCACCTTGACTCTGGGTGGCACCAACGCGTTCACCGGTGGCGTCACCATCAACGGTGGTGCCTTGCAACTTGCCAGTGCCGGGGCTCTCAACAGCTCTTCACCTAACAGTCTTATCTTTGGCGCGAGCGCTGCAGTGGGCACCAAACTGCAACTCAACGGCAACAATCTGACGGTTAGCAGCCTCGCTACCAACGTCACACCGGGCACGGTCGTGGTGGAGAACGCCAATGCAGCGGCGGTCACCCTGACCATCAATCAGGCGGGTAACACCACGTTTGCCGGGGTTTTGCAAGATGGCACGGGCGGTGGCGCGCTCTCCCTGACAAAATCCGGGGCTGGCATTCTCACGCTGAGCGGCACTAACAGCTATACCGGCATCACCACCATCTCGGCCGGCACGCTGGCGCTCACGAACGGTTCCGCCATCCTGGATACCGGAGCGGTTGTCCTAGCCAACACCGTCGGTGCGACGCTACTGCTCAATGCCAGTGAAACCATCGGCTCGCTGGCCGGTGGCGGCACCAGCGGCGGCAACGTCACCTTGCAGGGGTTCACCTTGACGAGTGGTGGAGCAAACACCGACACCACCTATTCCGGGGTGATTTCCGGCAGCGGTTCGCTGGTGAAAACCGGCAGCGGCACCTTGACCCTTGCCAATGCCAATTTATATGCCGGCACGACCGCCATCAAGAATGGCGTGATTTCTCTCGGAATCTCCAATGCCTTACCGACAAGCACCATTCTGACACTGGGTGATGGCACCACCAATGCCAGTGGCGTCTTGCGATTGAACGGCTTTACCCAGTCGCTGGCGGGCTTGGCAATTGCCGGCACTGGCACAGGCAACCGGATCGTCAATGGAAGCGCGACCGCCTTGAACCTCACGCTCAATGTCGCCTCCAGCAGCAGCTTCAGCGGTAGTTTCGGTGGCAGCGGGACCAATGAAAACAACCTCGGCCTCATCAAGTCCGGGGCCGGTGTCCTAACCCTCTCGGGCTCGAGCACCTACACCGGCACGACCTCTATCAGTAACGGCACCCTCAGTGTGAGCAGCCTGATCGCAGGCGGCAATCTAGGCTCACACTTCCTGACCTCGACATTGAAGTGACTGGGAATTGGCGATGGATCCCGGAAGATGACTTGGCATCCTTCCGGGTTTCCGGGATTGGCATCCGGCCAAATCTGTTAGCCCGTGATTCGTCGCCGTTGGGCGCAATGG
>CAIKHZ010000306.1 GCA_903827375.1 Akkermansiaceae bacterium | reverse complement strand
TTACCGTCACCGTGGGCTGTTCGGTCAACTACAGCGTCACGGGTTTTGCATTCGACATGATGCCGGTAACAGCGGAAATGCTCACCTTCAATTTCCCTGGCTATGGATCAGGGGTGATCGACCAAACCGCCAGGACCATCGCCATGACCGTGCCTTACGGGACGGTGGTGACGAACCTAGCCCCCACCTACACGTTAACGCCACTGGCCACCGCCTATCCGGTTTCCGGCAGCAGCCAGGACTTCACTGCTCCACGGGATTATGTGGTGACCGGTCACGATGGTTCCTCGACGACGTATCACGTGACAGTCACCCCACTATCGGGCAGCGTTACGCAGGGCGTTGATCCGGCGAAGTGGAGTCGGAGCGTGGCGATCCAGACCGTCGGCTATGCTGGGACGGGCGAGCTCAGTGACTTTCCGCTGTTAGTGAGGCTGGATCCGGCAGTGCTCACTGGCTTCGCCTACGGGGATTTGCAGGGCGGAGGCCGCGACCTGCGCTTCACGGACGCAGATAACACCGGGGTCCTTACGCATGAAATCGAGTCGTGGAATACCAACGGTGTTTCCCAGGTATGGGTGCGGCTGCCGAAACTCACTTCAACCACCGTGATCCGTGCCTACTGGGGAAACCCGGCCGCACCCGCCCCGGCTGCCACCAACCGCGTGTGGGACCAGAACTTCCGGGGTGTCTGGCACCTGACGGACAATTTGGCGGATGCCACCTCGAACGCGAATAGCGGGACTAACAGCGGCACAGTATCCGCTGCGGGCATGGTGGGGCAAGGGCGCACATTCAACGGCTCGGGCTTCATCGATTGCGGCAACAGCGCCTCCCTGAATGTGACGAATAATCAGCTCACACTATCGGCGTGGATCAACCCGAGCCAGCTCTCCGGCAACACCATTATCGGGAAGTCATTCTATCCAACCCACAGCGACCCCTATTATGCTTGGATACTTTACGCCATGCCGACCGGGCTGCATTGCCGCCTGGATACCACCACCGTCACCGCAGGGACCCTGACTGTCGGACAATGGCAGCATGTGGCCGCTACCTACGACGGCAGTTATATCCGCCTCTTCGTCAATGGCGTGCTAACCGGCTCAACTCCCAAAACCGGCAACCTTCAGGCGACAAGCCGCAACGCCCGCATCGGCGGCCGGGACACCAGCCCTCTCGGCGAGTATTTCAATGGCGCGCTGGATGAGGTCCGCATCTCGGCAGTGGCACGCTCTGCAAACTGGATTCAGGCTGAGCGGGACACCGTGGCAAACGCGGGCTTTTGCAACTTCGGTGCTGTTTTGCCGACACAGCCCAATCTGCCGATGGTGACCAATTCATTAGGCGCAACAAACCTGCTGGCCACCTCCGCCACCCTGGCCGGAACGGTGGTTAGCATCGGCGCGGCACCGTCGAGCGTCTGGCTTTGCTGGGGCGACACGGATGCCGGCACAAACGTTGACGGGTGGACCCACAGCGTCGCGCTGGGTACGCGTGGAACAGGTAGCTTCTCCACGCCTGTTACTGGCCTGAATCCGCAAACACCCTACTATTATCGCTGCCGTGCGGCTAACAGTTACGGCGAATCCTGGTCCGGAGTGCAGACATTCACGGCGTTCGCCCCTCTCTTGTCGGTGTCTGGCGCCCAGATGGCGGCAAGCCAGTGCGGGCAGTCGCCGATGCGCTTCATCGCCACTTTATCAGCGGCCTACCCTGAAAATGTCTCCTTCGATTACGAATTGAGGACAGCATCCCCTTCGGATTTTCAGGCGGTTTCCGGGAGTGCCACATTCTTGGCAGGCCAAACGCAGGTGTTCATTGACGTTAGGGTCAACGGCAACACGGGGCTGAGGAATGATCGCTATTTCCTGCTGGATTTATCTAACTCCAGGAATGCGGTGCTGACTTCAAGCCAGTCAGTCGGATTGGTATTGGACGACGAACGGGATGGGTATCTATCCCCTTGCGCGGTGGTGGTGGACGCCAGCCGCAGCCGACTTTACGTGGCGGAACAAACCGCAACTCAAGTGTCAGTGGTGAACTTGAGTGCTGAACTGTTGTGGCAGACGTTCTCGGTGCAGGATGTGCCTAACGGACTTGCCCTCAGCCCGGACGGCACGCGTCTGTACGTTGCCGCTGGGGTTGCGGCAGGCAAGGTATTTGTTCTTAACGCCCTGACCGGAGACTTGCTACAGACATTGCAAGTGGGCCACACCCCGATGTCGCCAGTGGTCAGCCCCGACGGCTCGCGGCTCTATGTGTGCAACCGCTTCAATAACGATGTCTCGGTCATTGCCATCAGCACAGGCGAAACCTTGGCGCGGATCCCGGTGGACCGCCAGCCCCACACCGCAGCGCTGACGCCCGACGGTCGCCGGCTCTTCGTTGCCAACTTGTTGCCTACGGGGCCATCCACCAGTACCACGATTGCCTCCGTGGTTAGCGTCATTGACACCCCGACCAACAAGGTTGTCGCCACCGTCCGACTGCCCGTGGGAGCGCATTCGCTGCGCGGGCTGTGTGTGTCTCCGGACGGTGCGAGTGTGTTTGTCACCCATCTGTTATCACGCTTTTACGCGCCGACGACGCAGGTGACGCGGGGGTGGATGAACACGGCCGGGCTAAGCATCATCGACGCAGCCGCCGCCACGCTGGTAAACACGGTCCTGCTAGACGATCTGGATCTTGGCGCGGCCAACCCATGGGGTGTGGCCTGCACTGCCGACGGCCAATACCTGTGCGTGGCCCACGCCGGAACCCATGAAATCAGCGTGATTGACCGGGCGGCTCTCCTGGCCCGCTTGCAGAATGCCGGGGAAGATGTGCCGCAGGACCTGACGTTTATGGCCGGTTTTCGCCGACGCCTGCCACTCAAGGGCAACGGCCCCCGCGGGATTGCAGTGGCGGGGACGCGGCTTTACGCAGCCGAGTATTTCAGTGATTCGGTCGCAGCAGTGAGTCTTGTACCCGGTCAGGAATATGCTGCCAAAGATATATGGTTGGGTTGGCCAAAGCCGGTTGTGGGCGCTCGCTTGGGCGAACGCAACTACAACGATGCGACGCTTTGCCTACAGCAGTGGCAAAGCTGTGCTAGTTGCCATCCCGACGCGCGGGCCGATTCGCTCAACTGGGATTTGATGAACGACGGCTTTGGCAGCCCCAAAAATACCAAGAGCCATCTCTACTCGATGCAAACCCCGCCAGTCATGGTGACCGGCATCCGCGCCAATGCTCAGATCGCAATCCGAGCCGGTCTGAAATACATCGAATTCACCGGCCAGCCTGAGGCCTTGGCCCAGACGATAGATGCCTATCTGGCCTCCCTGACCCCGGTGCCCAGCCCGTATTTGGTAAACGGTGCCTTGAGCGCATCAGCCGTCCGTGGCCAAACCTACTTCCAGACTCAGGGTTGCGTGCCATGTCATAGCGGCCCATACCTAACCGACCAACTGAAGCACGACATTGGCACTGGCACCGGCCGGGAGGCTGGGATGGCCTATGACACGCCGACATTGCGTGAGGTGTGGCGCACGGCTCCCTATCTGCATGATGGCCGGGCGGCGACCGTGCGCGAAGTTATCACCACGGTTCACGCCGCGCGAGTGGCCGAACTCACCGACTCGGAAATTGATGACCTCACTGCTTATGTACTTTCACTCTGAAAATCCGCGCGATGCCTATCGTTGTGGCTCTGTCATGCGGGTGGCCGGGTTGCTCCTAGGTTTTTTGCTGCCGGGCGCCAGTCTTCAGGCGGCGCTGCCGACGGCCGTCACCAACCAGCCGATTCTGTTTGTGCTGCGCAAACAATACCTCCCTGACCACCACAATACCCACACGATGTTTCCCTCTGCGCCTAATGAGTACAACAACGGGGCCTACACCGGCGGCAGCGCGGCTCTCAAGATTCTCGACCCCGCAACAGGTGCCGTCCAAACTCTGCTCGACGCTGGACCTGACGGCGTGATTCGCGACCCCGACGTTCATTTCTCCGGCCAACGGGTCGTGTTCGCATGGCGAAAAAGCACCGCCGAAAGCTATCATATCTGGGAGATCCATGTGGATGGCAGCGGGCTCAAGCAATTGACGACTCTGGCAGGGGTGGATGATTTCGACCCGATCTATCTGGCGGATGACCGCATCGCATTCGTCTCCGGTCGCGAGCCGAAGTATGTGATGTGCAACAAGCACTTATCCCATAACTTGTATCGCATGGAAGCTGATGGGGCCAACGTGGTGCAAATCGGCAAGAGCACTCTTTTTGAAGGGCACCCCAGCCTGATGCCGGATGGGCGGATCCTCTACTATCGGTGGGAATACGTGGACCGGGACTTCGGCGACGCACAAGGATTGTGGACAGTGGACCCGGAAGGCACCGGGCACACCGTGTATTATGGCAATAATACCAGCAGCCCGGGCGGTGTCGTCGATGGACATGCCGTGCCAGGCACGCCCTACGTCGTCGTCAACTTCGTCGCCTGTCATGACCGCCCCTGGGGCGCGATCGCGCTGCTCGATCACCGCCTGGCATTTGATGGGCCGGGTGCAGTGCTGCAAACATGGCCAACAGGACTTGAGAGCTGGGTTCGTGTGAACAACTACGTCAACTATGACTTTGATATCTTTGGCAGCACCAGCCCGAAACACGAGGATCCGTATCCCTTGGTTGAGCCGGCCACCGGTGTGGGAGGGCGCTATTTCCTTTGCTCTCGACAGGTGGTTGGCGAACACATGGCGATCTATCTGCTCGATGCGCAAAACGGCAGCGAAACCCCGGTTTACGACGAGGGAAGCGGCAGCGTGGGCTGTTTCGATCCCATGCCGCTGGCGGCGCATCCTCGCCCTAACACGGTGACCGTGCCGCGCAAGTACGATAATTCTGACAGCCGTGTATATATCATGGATGTTTACAAGAGCACACACATGGCTGGCGTGGCGCGGGGCGATGTGAAGTACCTGCGCGTGGTGGAATCCCCGGAAAAACGCTACTACAGCAGCCAAGTCTGGAGTGCCCAAGGAATTGAGGCACCCGGCGTCAACTGGGACAGCTTTGAAACCAAGCGCATCCTTGGCACGGTGCCGGTGGATCCGGATGGATCGGCTAACTTCATGGTGCCGGCAAATCGCTTCGTCTTCTTCCAATTGCTGGACGCTAACGGCATGATGATTCAGTCCATGCGCTCCGGCACAATCTTTCAAGCCGGCGAAAGCCAGGGCTGCATCGGCTGCCATGAAAATCGCGGACTGGCTCCCCATTTTACCGGTTCACTCATGCCGAGCGCCTTCCAGCGAACCCCAGACACCCTCCAAGGATGGCAGGGGCAGCCGCCAAAAATGTTCAACTACCTCACAGATGTGCAGCCGGTTTTCGACGCGAAATGCGTGAAGTGTCACGACTACGGTGGCACGGGCGCTGCAAAGGTGGTGCTCGCCGGCGACAAGGGCGTCTGCTTCAATGCCTCCTACGCCGAACTCTGGCGCAAGGGCTACACCGGTGCCATCGGCGCTGGCCCGGCGGCTATCCAACAGGCCAAGAGTTGGGGCTCTCACGCCAGCAGGCTGGTTCAGACGATCCTTGGAACGCACGCCGCACGCGTGACGCTTACCGCGGAGGAGTTTGACCGGATCGTCACATGGGTCGATCTAAACGCCGTCTATTATCCAAGCTACGCTTCTAACTACCCCGACAATGCTGGCGGGCGTTCGCCACTGACCTTCAGCCAGTTGAGCCAGATCACTGGGTTCACCAGCAAAAACGTCAACGACGCCGACAGCGTCAAGAGCCTTGGCGAACAGATATCATTCGACCGGCCAGAGAAAAGCCCGTGCCTGAGCGGTGTCACTGGCGCGAACTACACGCAGGCATTGGCGATCATTCAAAAGGGCCAGGCCGCCCTCGCCGCGATGCCGCGCGAAGACATGCCTAACTCCACGCTTCAATGCGCGATGGATATCTGGCGGGAGAACAAATACCAAGACCGGCTGAACCGCGAGATGATGAACCGGGCGGCAGTGGCTGCCGGCGGCAAGGTTTACGATTCCCAGCCGCTATTGGCGGTTGCCAACGGGGTTCCCACTGGCGTTGATGGCGTGTCTGCTAACATCAATGGCTCGGTGATATATTCAGCAGGCAATCAACCGGCCGACGTGCGGATCGGGTGGGGAACGACCGATGCGGGGGATGTCCCAAATCTCTGGCAACACTCGCAGGTCGTCGGATCGTCCGGACCCGGCGCCTTCATGTCCACCCTTGGCGGGTTGGTCCCAGGCCAGGTTTACTACTACCGGGTTTTCGCCACCAATGCGCTGGGGCTCGCCTCCTCCCATCTTACAGGCGCTTTTGATACACAATCCTTGATAGACCTGAATGGAAACGGCATGGCTGATAGCTGGGAAATCAAGTACTTTGGCGGGACAAATGTGCCCGGCGGCGGCCCCTTCGAGGATTGGGACGGCGATGGTGTCTGCAATATGGACGAGTATGTGAGTGGCACAGACCCGACCGACGCCAATTCCTGCATGAAGATACTATCCTTTGACCTCCTAGCGCCTGATCGCCTGCGAATCCAGTGGAAAAGCGCCGAAAAGTGCGTTTACACGATCTCTGCCAGCAGCGATCTGGTGAATTGGGTTGAAGCATCTAACAGCATTTTGGCCACGCCTCCAATGAATATTGTGGAACTGCCACTTGGCACAGCCGGACAACGGTTCTTCCGCGTCGGCGGAAGACACCTGGAACGCTAAGCAGATATACATGCTAACAAACCCATGACCACTCGACACCCTAAGAATTCTCTTGCCTGCTACCTTGTCGCATGCCTCTGCGGAAGTGCCGCTGCCCATGCCTCAGTGGCATTGACCAACGGCAGTTTTGAAAGCACTGGAGCGCTTTATAGCAGTGCATTGGGCGGGCTCTACGAAGCAAGTGGATGGACCAACCTATCGGGTCTCAATATTCAGGCATCCAGCATGCCGACGGGCCAGGAGGGAACCGCTGGCACCGCCGACGGCTCTCGTGTTTTGCGATTGGTCAATGATGTTGGAGACCAGAATCCGACCAATGTCGGCTTGATCGTGCAAAATCTGGGCTCAATGGTCGGCGGGGAAACCTATACCTTTGCCGCCGATGCTTTTGGCGGCCGGGGAGTCAACCTTGCTTGGGGCGCGACGGCCAAATTCGTCAACGAGGGCAGCGCAACGCCAGCAAAAACGTATGCCTCACAGACGGTGGAGAGCGTGGCTGCGGGCATCGCCATTGCCGATGCTTTCAAATTCAGTTACACCGCACAGTCGGCAGATAACGGATTGCCGTTGTGGATCTGGCTGGAGGCGAAACCAGCGGGCGCGGGCCAGGCAACTCGTGGCGGCATTGACCATGCGCGGCTAACGGTAACCGAGCCAGCTCCGGCCAGCGCCATTCTGACGTTCACGTTCGGTTCCTTGGGCGCTGCGACGATCACGGGAACCGACATTGCGATATGCGTGCCGGAAGGCACCGGGTTAGCAAATCTCGCCCCTACCTTCACGCTGTCCCCGCTGGCCACCGCCGACCCGGTTTCCGCCAGCAGCCGGGACTTCACCACGCCTCAGGATTATGTTGTGACCGGCCACGATGGTTCATCGACCACCTATCACGTCAAGGTAACTCCTCTATCTAGCAACCTCGTGGTTCGGGACGACGGGCAGTCGCTCCACGTGGACAACGGGTTGGTCAGTCTGGATCTAACGCGTTTGAACGGGACCCTCACGAAGACGTTTTCAGCGACCGATGCGGCGGCTCAGTGGCAGCAGGTCTGTTCCTCGTTTGTTCCGGATTTCACAGCCCATCCTGGCGGTAACCCGCTTTTCAATTCCGCCGTGGATACCAAGCGTTACCGGGTCCATGAAATGACGGCGAGCCAATACACCATCACCTCGGCCAGCCCGACCCGTGTGGTCATTCAGGTGACCGGCACCCATCAGGGCGCGCAAATCACCGAGACGATGGAACTCGATGTCGGCACCCGCTATTTCCATGTGAGAACCGTCGCCGTGCTGCCTGCGAACTCGCTGGACTATTGCATGTCGTCATATCTGTTCAATCACGACGGAGCACCTGCCTTCGTTCACTCACCCACCGTGAAGAAGGACGAGACTCGCTGGGGCAACACGCCCGCCGCCAACCAAGTCATCGGCGATACCGCCTTTCATTCGCCTGCGGTGGTCTTGCAGGACGGCGGACTTTTCGTCGCAATGGTGCCGGACTTGGACAGCATCAATTGTGACAAAATCCTCTCGCCCGATGCGCGTCGAACCCAGAACGTGGGTGCCACGATTTATGATATCCCGGCCGAGGCGGATAAATTCTCAATGCCCACCGCGCTTGACCTCAACATCACCTCGGGCCTAACCGCCAAGCCGGTTTTTTCCTACGGCATGATGGATTTCATCGTCAGTCACCACATGCACTATCAGCGACAGAACGACTCATCGATGGTCCGAGCTCTCAACTCTAACACAATTGCCTACGGCTTCGACCTGCTCCTCGGGGCTCAGGAACCCTCAAACCTGGGCTATCAAAAAGCCAGCCGTCACCTATGGCAAAAGTATGGCGAGCCGTTGTTCCAATCCCGGGCCCATCTGGCCCTGCCCTTCGAGGAATATGTGAAGCTGGTGTATGGGGTTGTGTCCCAGCCGATGCCGCCAAGCGTCCAAGCACCCGTGCCCGGCTTCCCCGATCATGGGGTCTTTCTCGATTTCACGATGAACAATCAGCCGGTCTGCGGCATGGTCGCACCGCTGGGGGTTCTGGGATTCGGTGACGCGCTGTGGAATTTCGAGTTCTGGAACCCGGTACGGGATGCCAGCGGCATGTATTACTGGGGGCAAAAACTCGGCATGCCGGACATGACGACGCGAGCCAGAAACATCATCAATTTGGCGCTGCAAGCGCCTCGGAACGACAACGGGCTCTTCTGTCTCACCTATCTGGCGACGTCGCGGCAGTGGCTGCGCGGCTGCGTGAGCTCCGGTGCCCACAGTCTGTTTTCCAAAAACAACGACACTTATGACGTGCCGGCCATGAGCAAGACTGCGGCCCACATGATCGAGTATTACAAGCAATGCGAGCAGGACAGCCGCATCATCACCTATCTAACGCCCTACGCCGGGTGGTTGGCTGCAATCATCGACGCCAACGGGCGGATTCCTTCCTACTACACGCCTGCCATGGTTGCTAACGACCCATTCCCCATCAATGCCCAGTCGGCCGCCAGCATGTGGTTTCTGGCCGAAATGTTTTCGGTGACCCACACTCCCGCCTATCTGACTGCTGCGCAAAAGATCGCGGGCTATCTCACCCAAAACGTGGTTCCACAACAACTCTGGATGGATTTGGAACCGTATTTCTCCGACGGTCAGAATCCGCTGACGTTCACCAGCGATCCGACTCAAGGACTTGCGGTGAAGGGCAACCTCTCCACAATCTGGGCAGCCGAAGGATTTGCTTCCCTCTACCGGGCAACCGGCGCAAGCCAATACCTAACGACCGGCGAGCAAGTGGTGGATTACCTTTCTTTTTCTCAAGCTTGTTGGCATCATCAATATGTCTATACCGCCTTTCCGTTTGGCGGATTTACGGCGGACAACGTCGATACTGCGACATCCCTGGATGCCCGCCAGTGCGAGACGGTGAAGTCCTTCCTTTGGTACGGACAGACGTTGGGACGCAAGGATTTATTGGAACGGGGCGTGGCCGCCGCACGCTCCGGTGCCGTGTTGATCAACCATCCCTTGCACATCGCCAATGAGATCTATGCCCATCCAAATCTCTACGGCACCGGCCTGGGCCCGGAAAATATCAATCATGAAGGCCACAACCAATCCGCCATCCGCAGCCATCCATCGTGGGGCGAATGCTCTGCCATTTTCACCGGCCTAGCTAACGCCGACCGCTTGATGAACGGCTGTTACGTCGATGCCGGCAAGCCGTCGGGCGTGGGAGTCAACGGTCTTTGGTGCACCAACGTCTCATGGATAGGTTCCGTGCTGCACATCGATCTGTCCAGCCAACTCGCCGCATTAACCAGCCCGTGGCCAGCGGATTTCGCAACATCCGTTCAAGTGACCGGGCTGTCGGCAGACACGAGCCACAGCATCGTCATCAACGATCTGGCACCGGTTATTTCCAGCGGGTCCGCAGACATAACTGTGCCGCTTGTGGTTCACGCCAATGGCACAGTATCGTTAGCCAATCCCTACGCAGCATGGACCAGCGGCAAACTCACCGCTGAAAACAACGACCCGGGCCAGGACCCCGACAACGACGGTTGCTCCAACCTCTACGAATTCGCTTTCAACGGCGACCCGCTCAAGGGCATGGACCATGGCAAGTTGTTCGAATTCACGGCTGACAGCAATGACGGAACCGGCCGAAAGCTGATACTAACCATCGCGGTTCGAATCCACACGCCCAACTTCAGCGGAGACCCCTCACCGACGGCATCCTGGGACGGCATCACCTACATCGTCGAAGGCAGCAGCACTTTGAACAGCTACCCGGTAAAGGTCAATGCACTCCCCTCCCCTGTCACCACAGGTTTGCCCGCTGCCGGTGCCGGCTACGAATACCGCAGCTTCAGTCTGGAAGGATCCAGCGGACTGGCAGGCAAAGGATTCCTTCGAGCCAAAGTCACCATGCCATGAACAAAGATGCCTGAACCCATGTCAGTTAGGATGTTATGCTAACAGGTCAAGTCAGTCGATCCATCGGCAAACAAGGCGTGATTCGGAAACCGAATCATCGGGCATTGGCAGGCGCATTGCGTTGCCAGAAATGCGGGTTTGCCTTGGTGCTCACGCTTTCCCTGCTGGTGCTGCTCCTCATTTTGACCGTTGGCTTGCTCGGACTATCGACTACCGCACTGCGTTCGACCAGCCACGGGCAAGCCATGGCCATCGCCAGGGCCAACGCTAGAATGGCTCTGGTGCTCGCACTTGGCGAATTGCAGGCGGAATGCGGCCCAGACCGCCGAATCACGGCCAGTGCCGCGATCTTGGCGAATGACGCCAAAGGGCGCGGAGCGGACGCGGCGGGATTCGATCCAAGATCTATCAGCCAAGATTTCGCCAACCCGCACTGGATGGGGACCTGGGATTCTTGGAATACCTGGCTCAACGGATCACAAATTGAAAACACCTATCAGAAAGGCCGAAAATCCCGGTTCCGGCGCTGGCTCGTCTCCCACCCCGATGCGGCATCCCTCACATCGATCCATGCGCCAATGGCTGCGGCCAGTGGCACGAACCAAGTCGTTATCGTCGGCAGCGGAACCCTGGGCGAAAATTCCAACACCTCTGACCACGTCTCGGTGCCGCTCGTCCCGGTAACCGGCCTGGCAACCAGCCTGACAACCAGCAGCTACGCCTGGTGGGTCGGCGGTGACAACCAGCGGGCTCTGGCAAACCATTACACGGCCACCAACGCCCCAACCGGCACTACCGCCGCTGTGGCGCAGCGCCTTGCAGACCAACCGGCAGCCGGTGTTGACTGGTTGGACGGATTGGGAAAATATCCTGCCGCCGATAGACAAGCCCTAGCAAAGTCCATCAGCCTGCCTTCGCTGGGACTTGCCGGAAAGAATGACGCGTTCCGCCACGCCCTCGCAAAATACTATCATGATCTAACTGCTTTCAGCGTCGGACTGCCAGTCAATGTGCGGGACGGGATGTTAAAGACTGATTTGAACCTTCTGTTGGAACAGCCGACACTGCCCGACGCCTATGGCACATTCAACCGCGCCAACGGCAACGGCACGATTGTTCCGATCCGTGCGAATGAAGGGCATCTGAGTGCCCCGTTCTATCCGCAGGACATCAATTTTCCCTCGTGGTATAAACTCCACCAATACTATCAATTGGCGGCGGGCACCGGCGGATTTGGCGAGGAAGCCCCGGAAGACTGCGCCCCCGTCCCCTTTCACAAAGGACTGTGGTGGAACGGACTTTCGCCTAACATAAATTTTAACTGGCACCGCGCCAACCTCGACTACTACGGATGGGGAAGAACCCCGATTGTGGCGCGGGCCATGCTGGTCCTGAGTTTGCGGCGCACCGCCAATGCCACGAACCCGGCGAACTTCGACTTCAAGATGGGCTACGACCCGGTGGTGGTCTTGTGGAACCCGTACAATGTGACGCTTTCCTCGCCGCGGCTGTGGATACAGATCACGCCTGGGGCGTTAGAGTTCAATGCATATATCAACGCCACTGCGAATGGCTGGCAGCCGTTAGCCAGGGCGGATGGCGGTGCCGAGCTTTTCAACATCTATCCGATGATGGGACCCGGCGATTCGTATCATTCCGTGC
This sequence comes from Akkermansiaceae bacterium, assembly GCA_903827375.1. GTDB lineage: Bacteria > Verrucomicrobiota > Verrucomicrobiia > Verrucomicrobiales > Akkermansiaceae > Luteolibacter. Next base: position 22,337 of record CAIKHZ010000306.1, on the reverse strand, counting down.
CGATCGTCCTGAAGCCGGGAGAAACCCGTATTTTCTCAGCACTTGCCAGTGCAGTCTCGGCGGCTGATTACCGGTTTGTGGAGCTTTACCCGGGGTATCAGGCACCGACCGCCAACGGTGGATTTGACGTGGCCTTGCCTGGATTGGTGAATTTACCGGCTGGCACGCGGGTGGAGATGGCGATGCGGATGAATGACAAGAGGAACGATCATGGCGGCGACTATCAGAATTACTGGACGGTGCGCAATGCCGAGACCGGGGAGGACCAGCGATACAATGAGATCGCCCTCAACCCGGTGTTAGATGGCAAGCCGATCCAAATCCTTGAAGATGCTCCGGGCAAGCGTCTGGCGTTCAGCACCGACACCAACCGCCTCGTCTTCGGCAATTTCCAGCTGGTCCTAAAATCGGGCCAGGATCTGCGCAATCCGGGTGGTGACTACGCGGCATTCGATGCCCGCAGCAAGAACTTCATCCATGCCAAGCCGTGGAACAACCGGGCCATGTACGGAGAGGCGACGCCGCGCATGAAGGGGCTGGCGCAATATGATCTGCACATTGAAGTGGGCGCGGGAAACCAACTGAATCCGGATTTTGACACCAAGACGAATCGGTCCTACATCGCCAGCGCGATTTCGGCGGGAGGTTCCCAGTATCCGGGGCAAACCATGGCACCGATGGCGGAGATTCCATTGGTTGCGCCCGCTTCGCTGGCCGGGTTCATGCATTTCCGGCTCAACCCCGGAGATAGCAGGGATTTTGCCACGGGCAGGCATCTGTGGCAGATATCTACTAACGATGCACTCGGGCTTGGTTCATCCTTCGCCAGTCCGCTAATTGCCGGCAACGCGATTTTCGCCGATGTGCCCGACGCGCAGGGCCGGGGCGGGCACATCCAGATGCAGTTGATCCGGGATTGTTATGATCACGTGTTTCTGAACAATGACGCCCTCTGGGATCGATGGTTTTGCTCGGGCATCACTTCGCAGCATGGCCTGGCATTTGGCTCGCAACAAAGCGCCAAGGATATCACCCGAAAATTCCTTGATGGCACGGCCCCGCTTCCCGGCAGCCATTACCTTCCCAGTCCCGGCGGCGGCCAGACCGCCAACCAAACGCTGGCAACTCTGTTTTCCGGCAACAGTCCCACCCCAACCGCCCACAAATCCATTGCCAAACATATCATCGTGCAGGGGGCCTTCAATGTGAATTCAACGGCTGTTGACGCATGGAAAACCATTCTGGCGGGACTTCGCGATACTGAGATTCGTTACGTCGATCCAGAATCCGGCACCATCAAAACTACCGCTGCCCCCACAGATAAAGTCGTCGTGTCACGATTTTCCCTTCCTAACTATCCAAAGGAAGGATCCAATGCCGGCGACCCGGCAAGCTGGGGGGGCGTGCGATTGCTGACCAAGCAACAAATCGACCGGCTTGCCCGCGAATGTGTTAGACAGGTAAAACTGAGAGGCCCCTTCCTTGACATGGCGGATTTCATCAACCGCCGCCTTGATAGCGGGCAAACCGGTCTCTGTGGAGCCTTGCAGGCGGCGATCGATTGGGATGAGTACAATGGCAATTCCCCAACTGCCAGTGACGATTCTATCAACGGCCGCTACAAGAGTGGTGGAGACATGATCACGCAGGCGCAGATTTCCTCTTGGAAGCTCAACTTCCCTGCCGCAGGGACGGGATCCCGCTGGACGGGCATACCGGGTTATGTGACGCAAGCTGACCTGCTCAAGCGCATCGGCAATATTCTCTGTGTGCGGGATGATACATTCCGAATTCGAAGTTATGGTGAGGCTCGAGACAGCAACGGCAACGTGACCGCCAGGGCCTGGTGTGAGGCCACTGTGTTTCGAATGTTAGACTATCTGGATTCCAAAGACAGCGCAGACACACCGTTTGCAAGCCTCACCAGCAAAATCAACAAAACCTTCGGACGGCGGCTCAATGTGCTGTCATTCCGTTGGTTGCAATCATCCGAAATCTGATCATGTCATTTCTGCAATACTTCCAGCTTTCTGTGCTCGTCGGGTTGTCGCTCGTCGTGTATATGCCTGCCGGTTTATGCGCCCAAGAGGCCAACAAAAAGATCAGCATCACGGTCTGCGCCACAGATATTGTGGGGGACTTGAACACCCTCCATCTGGCGTCCGGTGGCAAGCCCGCCGCCAAGACATTGAAGTGGTTGGATATTCCCCTCAACGTGTTTACGGTGTCACAGCCCATCGAGGTGATTGGCCCCCGCACCCTGAACTTCCTGGCTGCTGCCACTCTGGATTCACCACCGGTGGCCAGCGCCGCGATTCCCGGTGACGCCACCAGTTATCTATTGGTCTTCGTGCCTAACAAAGATGCAAATGGCTATCGGATCATTCCCATTGCCGAGCCCGATTTCCCCTACGGGTCGTATTTTCTGGTGAATTGCAGCAAGGTTAGGCTGGCAGTGAGCATTGGGGATCAGAAGAAACTTCTCAAGCCGGGTGAGCAAGCCAATGTCGCCGGTGCAAACGGCAAATCACAAGACGTCAACATCCACGCCTCGATCCATGATGAGGTCCGCTTGATTCGTTCGACCAGATGGCAACTCGACGAAAATCAGCGGGAAGTGGTCTTGTTCTACAGTCAGACGGACAGCGATCTGGTCGGCAGCAAACACATCATGGCCATGCGGGCGGCTGATGGGAAGCCCGAGAGATAAATTTTCTGGAGTGCTGAGGCAAGGGATGCCCTTGCCATGGGTATCCAATCCCAGTACACTTCAAATACACGTTTTTCACTTGTCACCCGCGCCATTCCCGTCTATGTGCCCTCTCGCAAAGCTAGCACGCAGGCAATCTTTGAGTCACTGCGGTCGAACGGAGCACTCTAAAAAACCAAAACATGAGAAGAGATCACTCTGCCGAGAATGAAAGGGCAATCCGCATCAAAGTTAGATTTGTTAGAACGTGGAACTTCCTGATTGGACTGATCCACCTGTTGGTGGCGCTGCTGCTGGTGTGGATGAGGGTTTCGCCAGGAAGATTGCCGATTCTGAAGCCGATAATGTCACACATACCGGCAGGATTGGCTGTGATATCGCCTTGGATCTGTGCCGTACTGGATGGCGGGATGGGGGTGGCTTACCTCAGCGCATTTTTCAGACAGGATATCAAAACGGGGAAGAGGGTGTGGATCACCACTGCCACGCTCCACGGTATGCTTGTGGTCTTACTGATCTGGCTCATCGTGCTCGGCGAGTTACCGACATCCTGGTTGCAACAAGTTCTGCTTGGCTTGGTGGTAGCGGTGGTGCAATTGGCAGTGGTTAACGCCGGTTGGTGGAGCTCTGTGCGAAAATGGCAGGTATACGGCGGCGACAGGGGCAGATAGAGCCCTGGCACCATGCTGGATTTTTGCACGTGGGCTGGGTGCTGGGACCGATTCGTCCCCAAGGGAAGGATTGCGGAATATGGAAGTGACGCACGGCTCGATACCTGCCCCAATGATGGGGGGTGGCGTCTTGGCGCTGGGGCGCAACCTCGCTAACAATCAAATCAAAAAATTCTTGGCAAGTGGGGCCTGCTGCATAATCTCGGGGGCAAGTGGTTTCCGAAATGAAAGTCACTGCAAGCACCGCCAGGACCACATGTCAGCCAATCAGCCATGAGATTGCCCCTGCTCACAAGCACCACACCAGCCATTTCCGCCAATTGGCAGTCGGCTGCCGCACACCTGTGATCCCCTCCCAGCCATGAGTTCGAGATATTTGCTCAAGAGCCTGCGCGCAGTGGCCATGTTCGAGGCGGTCAAGGGCGGTTTGGTGCTCGCCGTGGGCTGTGGGCTGCTCGGACTCCTGCACAAAGACGCCCACCGCATCGCCGAGGAATTCATCTCCCGCGTCAATCTGGATCCCGCTGGGAAATATCCGAAGATATTCATCGATTTGACGGACCACATCACGGACGGCAATCTGTGGTTTTTTGCGGGTTTGGCGCTCATTTACGCGCTATTTCGTTTTATCGAGGGCTATGGCTTGTGGAAAGAGCGAGCTTGGGCGGAATGGCTGGCGCTGGTGAGCGGCACGATCTATCTGCCCATTGAGATTTACGAACTTTACCTCAAAATCTCTTGGGGCATGATGCTGGCGCTGCTTGCTAACATCGCTGTGGTCGGCCTCGTCGCCTACATGCTCTTCCGCAAACGCTTCCCTGCTGGCACGGGCACTGGCGACTCAGACTGACGGGCCAAGCGACCAAGCCCGCTCTCAACCGGCCGCGAAGACGTCTTTGATGGCGACACCCTTGGCGTCCAGAGTGGCGTAAAATGGCCGCTGTTCGATCTCGTACATGGTTTTCGGGCTGATGCCCATGGCGGTAAAGATGGTGGCGTGTAGGTCGGAAATCGAAACCGGATTTTTGATAGCGATGAGTGGCCGTTCATCGGCGGTGGCGCCATAGACGAAGCCGCGCTTCATGCCGCCGCCAAACATGACCACCGAGGTGCCGCCCGTAAAATGCCGGTGGAGCCCGTAGTGTTTGGGTTCCTCCAGGGTGTCGGATTTGGCATTGGACTGGTCCTGCGCGTTGGAGCCGGGCACGCCTTCGATCAGGGCATCGCGGCTAAACTCGGAGGCGATGACAACCAGAGTCCTGTCCAGCAATTTCCGCTCTTCCAGATCAAGGATGAGGCGGGCAATTGGAGAATCGATCTCCCGATGCATCTGTTCCATCACCGAGTGACCATCGGCATGGGTGTCCCAATGCAAAAATGGCACATATTCGGTGGTCACCTCGACAAAGCGCGCGCCATGTTCCACTAGGTTTCTGGCCAGCAAGCATCCCTGACCAAAACGAGTGTTGCCGTACGCCTCGCGGGTTTCCTTGGTTTCCAACCCCAGATCAAACACCTTTGCTTCGGGCGAGGAAAGCAAGCGGTGGGCGTTTTCCAGAGCACGCAGCATCGATTGCTGCTGGTAATCTGACATCAAATCTCGATGCGGGTTCTGATCAACTAGCTTTTTGAAAAACGCCTGGCGATTGGCGAATCGACCAGGATCCATGCCCTTGGGCGGACGCACAGCGAGCATGGCATCCTCAGGAAACGGCAGGCTCATTGGCCCGAATTCCGAACCAAAAAAACCGCCGGTCGTGAACGCCTTGAGTTCCTCGGACTCACCAACACCTTCGAGACGCTGGCCGATGTTGATGAATGCCGGAATGACGGGATTGCGCGGGCCTAACACCTTTGCCATCCAAGCTCCCAGATGCGGTGCGGCGACCGTCTGGGGTGGCACGTAGCCGGTGTGCCAGTGGTATTGGTGGCGGGAATGCAGGATTGAACCGAGGTCGGGTTGCACGGCAGAACGAATCAGCGTCGCCCGGTCCATCACCTTGGCGATGTTCTCCAGACCCTGGCAAATTTTGATAGAATCCACGGCGGTGTTGATCGCCGGAAAGGTGGAGAGCATTTTGGCCACCGGAGCGCCCTTCACGAACGGCTGATAGGCCTTGGGATCGAAGGTATCCGGAGCCGCCATGCCACCACCCATCCACAACAGGATGCAGGCGTCGGCGGTGGCGGTCGGCTGATGGACAGCTTCTGCGGCGGCGGCTCGGGGAGCCCGGGCCATCAACGCCGCGAGTGAAGCGGCGGAGAGTTTTTTGAGGAAATCCCGGCGCGGTTGGGCGGGATCGAGATCGATGGGTTGCATGGCGGGTGAAGGAGGTGGTGAATGAATTAACGGATGATCTGGAACTCGGGCAGCATCAGCACGCCCCACAATAAATCCTGAATGGCGCTCACTGCGGGCTTTTCGCCCAACAAAGCGACGGCGGCCTGCAGTTCATCTGCGCCAGGTTCTCTAGCAAGCGCTGCCTGCCACAGATAGCTGACAAGCGCGGCGGAACTGGCAAACTTGCGTGCCACAAGCGCTTGGGCTCCCTCCGCCAGCCGACTGTCGAGAATCGCCCCGTTGTTGAGGTCCATCGCCTCAAGGGTCGTCAGATCAAGCGGCCGGGTGGTGACGATTTGCTCGCGGTTGGGGCGGCCCAGCGTGCGCATCAACAAATCCGATTGCAACAGGGCGGCACGCACCATGGGCGGCTTGGCCGCAGCGCCCTCGCCGCTGGTCTGGCGGGTTACCGGAGCGTCAAACTTGGCCGGAGCACTGCCACAAATCTGCCAGATTGCATCGGTGAGTTCCTCAGCGGTCAGGCGCTTGGGTCGCGGCCCCTGATAGACGTAACGGCCCTCTTGAGGCAACTCCGAGAACGACTCCGCCTTAGATTGATAGGCCTGCGACAAACAAATCAGCCGAAGCGTTTGTTTCAGGTCGTAGTGATTTTCCGTCAGATGGGAACCCAGCAAATCCAACAAATCCTCGCTCCACGGTGCGGACTGCATGGCGTCAACCGGATGCACGACGCCACGGCCCATCAGGCGCTGCCACAGCCGGTTTGTGATGGTGCGCGGGGTGCGACCGTTTTTCGGGTCGGTGATGAGGGCGGCGAGTTGCTTGAGACGCTCGGCCTTGGGGCGGGTGACATCGACGGTGCCGAGTTCGGGGAACAACCAACCGGGGACGGCGGGTTTGCCGGTGGGTTTGTCGCAGCGGACGATTTCGAGGGGTTCGTCGGAGAAGATTGCTGCCAGACCGTAGGTTTCGCTCAATTTCCAGCGATCGATGAACGAATCGTGGCAGGAGGCGCACTTGAGGTTGATGCCAAGAAACGCTTGGCCGACTGACTGAGCGTACTGCATTGCCGGAATCTGTCCGGCAGAGATGCTGCCACGCCATTTGATGCCGTTAGCAAAGCCTTCCGTGGCTGGGCTCGGTGCCACTAACTGGCGCACAAATTCGTCATAAGGCATGTTGTCGCGAAGCGCCTGATAGAGCCAAGCACTGATCTGCTTGCGCCCACCGTCAATGTAACCAGTGCCGACGTAATCGTTGCGCAGCAGGTCATTCCAGAAACTCAACCAGTGCTCAGCGTAGGCCGTCTTGTTCGCTAACAGAGCGTCAACCACCCGCGCTCGCTTATCCGCCGCCGGATCCGCTAGAAACGCCCGCAATTCACCGACGTCCGGCAGCAGGCCGACAAGGTCGATGTGGACGCGGCGCAGAAAAGCGGCGTCGTCCAAGGGGGCTGGACTGGGCAATTTTTTCTCAGCGAGGTAGTGATCGATGATGCGGTCGATCGGGTTGCTGCGATTGCCCAGAGCTGCGGGCAACACCGGTGATCGCGGCCGCAGTGGAGGCTCGTAAGGCGGCTTTTTAAAGGCGAATCCTGGCTCCCACTTGGCTCCGCTAACAACCCAATCCCTGAGCAACCCGACTTCCTTGGCGCTAAGGCGAGCGCCTTTGGGCGGCATCCGTTCCTCCTCGTCCTCGCTGACGATCACCTTGAGAATGAGGCTTTTTTCAGGATGCGCGGTATCGAGGATCGGCCCGTTCTTGGAGCCCTTGCGAAACGATTCCTCCGTATTGAACGACAACCCGCCCTTCTGTTTCATGTCCGTATGGCACTCCGCACAGTGCTGCTTGAGAATAGGCACCACCTCATGGACAAAATCTGCCGCCTCCAAAGGTGCCGCCAGAGGCGACACCAGCGCCATGCCACTAACAAGCCGACGCAAAAACACCAGCGAAAAATTCGGGTTTGGTAGATTCATAGTTGAAGGTCAATCGATTTTAAAAACTCACTTGGGCTTAGGACGCGCGGAGCTTAAACGCCGGATTGACGCTGTGCAACCGGGTATTTTGGGGGTGTTCAAACAAGTTGGCAGCTAGATTTTGATTTTCTGGGCACCATGGACCCAGTGACTGGCTGCTGGCGATTGAACTCTTCAGCGCAAGATCCATACGGTTCACCTGTCACCGGGCAACCATAGCCTGCTGCGAAAGTGTGAGGTCGCCGAAATTTCCGACTCGATCTTTGCTGAGGGTCTGCGAAGTTTCGGGCGTGGACCTGTTTTCTCCTCCCCAACCGAGCGCGCCCAAGGCGCTGAGTGTGACGCAATTGCTTCGACAAATGAAGCATGCTCTGGAATCCAAGGTGGGTGAACTGTGGGTCGAGGGGGAAGTCTCTAATTTGAAAAAACAAGGCAGCGGCCACTGGTACTTTTCGCTGAAGGACGAAGGAGCGCAAATTCAATGCGCGATGTTTGGAGCCGCCAAACGACCGGGGGCCGCCTCACTGCGGGATGGTGCCCAAGTGCGAGTGTTTGCCGAGGCCAGCGTCTATGAAGCGCGCTGCCAGTTGCAGCTCATTGTGCTGAGAGCGGAGCCGGCCGGTGTTGGCGACTTGCAGGCTCGATTCGAGGCGCTCAAACGCAAATTGCAAGCTGAGGGATTGTTTGAGACGTCGAGCAAGCGGCCGCTGCCGACATTTCCCAGGGTTATCGGCATTGTCACGTCGGACACGGGTGCGGCGATTCGCGACATTCTCAACATTTTGCAGCGCCGCGCGCCATGGGTGCAACCGGTGCTACTGCCGGTGCGGGTTCAGGGGCGAGGCGCGGAACGGGAGATTGCGGCAGCCATCGACAAATTGGGCCGTGCTGAGTCGTTTGGGTATCCACGCTGTGACCTCTTGATTGTCGGACGCGGCGGCGGTTCGCTAGAAGACTTGTGGTGTTTCAACGAGGAGATTGTGGCGCGGGCGATTGCAGCTTGTCCGCTGCCGGTCATTTCAGCGGTGGGCCATGAAATCGACTTCACGATAGCCGACTTTGTGGCCGACCTAAGGGCACCCACCCCCAGTGCTGCTGCAGAGTTGGCGGTGCCGGATGGGGCGGAATTGCAGGCGCGCCTGGTGCAAACCCGCCGTCGTCTGGCCCGGATGATGGCTGAACGCGTGGCTCGGGCGCAAGCGCTGCTCGACGGCCTCAAGCGCGGCGTACTTCAACGCGACGGGGAAAAACTCATGCGCGAGCCGATGCAGCGGGTTGATTCCCTGCGCGCCGCCCTAACCCAATCTCTGCGCGGAAATCTCGAATCTTTCACGATTCGCCTCAACGAACTGCGACTCCGCCATCGGTCTCAACACCCGGCACGCGTGCTCGAACGCCGCTTCGAATCCCTTGCCAACCAGCGCCAGCGTCTCGAGCGACTCGCCCAAGTAGCCCTGCAGCGTCACCACGAACGACTCGTGCATCAACGGGGTCTGCTGCGAACCCTCGGACCGGAGTCAACTTTCCAACGCGGGTTTTCCATCACCCTAGGCCCGGACGGCCGGATCGCCCGATCGGTTGCAGCACTTCGGCCCGGTGACGTGTTGCGCACAAAATTTGCCGACGGGCAAGTCGCAAGCCGGGTGATGGACGCCGAGGGTCGCTAGGCTCAGCCCTTGGCAGCCCGTGTGGACGGAGGGGCTGTCTTCACAGGCGGCGGGGTCTTACCAGGCGGCGGGGTCTTCACAGGCGGCGCTGTCTGGGCTGGCGGAGTGGGACGCACAGGTGCAGCAGGGTCGCGGGGTGGGACGTCATCGTAGGCGCGGAGTTGGACTTGACCGGTTGAGGGGTTGGTGAAGAGGACTTGCACGACGCGGTTTTGGCCGGGATGGGGCCAGATGCCCGAGCCGATGCGTTGCCAGATGTTGTCGTGAAAAGCGAAGGCCTTCATGCCGGATTGGTTGCCCGCACGCACCGGCGGATCCGTGATGAGCTTGATTTCACCTGGATTAAATTGATAGGTCTTTTCCTCAAGCACAATCCGAACGGGTTGCGGGCTTAGGTTAGAAACGCGAAAGGTGCCCGCAGGAAAGGCTCGCTTCGAGTCGTCGATGGCCAGAATCCGGAAGCGGGCCTTCTCACCAACGGCCGCCGGCAGGCACAGCAGGATCGCGGATCGAACTCCCTCCGGCAACGCAACCTCACCCAATAATTCATCAGGACGGGTGAGCGAAGCGTGCTCCGCCTGAGTCGTCAGAACGATTCGCTGTCCAGTCAAACGCACGATGGAGAACTCGTGATTCAGATAGCTTTTGACTGGCACTTTGATGCCAAGGGCCGTAGCTGCGGCTGGCTCGGGCACTGCGGGATCGTGGGCGTAGGCCTCGTCAACCGCCTGGTCGGGCTGGAAGGCGAGCAAGCGGATTTCGGCTTGGAACGAGGATTTTTCTTGGGCTGCGGCTGGCTGGAGCAGGGAGGCGAGGACGGCGGGAACGATAAAAAGCAGGGCTCGGTGGGTCATGTGATATTAAAATTCCTTGGGGTTGAGCCAGCGAAAGGCAACGATTCGGAAGCGGCGGCCGAAGGCTTGGTTCATGGGGCGGCTAAGGCTGGTGGTGGCCGTTTCCGGGGCATCGGCAGAATCTACAAACTCGGGCAGTCGCTGAACCACGGCCTCGCACCATGCACGGGCTTGGATCACACCCGCACTGTTAGTAGCTTCTCCGTAAGCACGGATTTTGAAGGTATCGCCGCGCACTGTGGCGATGGGAGCCAAGCCGGTTAACAGGTCCCCTTGGGTGAGAATGGGAGGTGAACCTTCGCCGGTAAAACCGTTCATTGCGGTGAGATTGACGGCACCGAGCTTGCGGGAACTGGCGATATTGGCGACGTCAATGAGCTTGGAGTCCATGGCATGATTGGCGGTGTTGACACCCGATTTGTCGATGGCTGTCTGCAAAATGCCTGCGAGACAATGCAGGCCGTCGGCAGAGCCGGGACGCCGGTTGATGAATTCTGCTAGGGTCAAAGGCGGGGCCTTGTCCTCGGCTCCGCGCTTCTTGATTTCCACCACAATGGCAGTGGCAAGGGTTTCGATCTGATAGTCTGTGAGGCTGCGGTAACCGGCCCAGCGAATTTGGCCAAGGACATTGACGTTGGCGCTGGTGTCATTGGCACCGGTGAGCGGCAGGGCCATGCGGACGAAGGGGGTGGCATCCGGGTTGAGGGTTGGGCGGTTTTTCCAGGCGTTGACAGCGCGGTCTCGCAACGAAGCTAACACCGCACGCCAGGCATCGACAGAGGTTGAGTTGAGATTGAACGGACCACTCACGGCCAGCTGGCTGGCAAGCTTTTTAGAGCGATCGGTATCATTCCAGCCATCGATTTGGGTGGCGAGCTGGGCTGCATCGCCGGGGGTAACGGCAGGTCGGAGGCGGGTGTTGAGGGCTGGTTGAGTGCCGTCGAGGATACCTTCGAGGACGTCATGGCGGCTGCGTTTGGCGGTGAGCACGCCATTGGAGTAGGCTGCCACGGATGAAAAATAATAGCGGTCCCAGAGTGTGTCGTTGAGGTAGTACGAATGGTCGAGGGCCATGGCATTATCGAGAGCTCGAGAGACTTGGCCGGCTGGCAGCAAGGGATGTGCCCGGGAATTGCCAAACGGGTGGACGACACGCGGCAGCAGCGAACTGGCGACTAGATTGGTGGGGATGAGATCGCCGAGGGACGCCGCCGGTGCCACTGGCACACGGACCATCGGCACGTTCGTCACCCCTTCACTCGAGCTACGGCTCGCGCCAAAATAGCCGCGGCCGAAGCCGGGCCCCTTCGTCGCATCCCACTCGATGATCGGAAAACTCGACCAACCGGTGAGCTCAATCAATCGAACATCATAGCTTTGATTTGCGGCACCGACGATGGCGGATTTCTGCTCGGCACCTTCCATCACCGGGTTGTTATAGATCCATGCTTTGCTATCGTCGAGAGGGTCGTGGGTGGTGTGGGCGGTCATTTCCAACATCGCGATGGGCTTTTTGCCACCAACGCTCTTATCGTTCCATTCCTGAAGGGTTTGCGAGACCCGAAACTTGCGGCTGATGATGGGGCTTTTTGGATTTTGGCTGATTTCGGCGACGGGATTGGCGAAGCGGAAGCGATAGGAGCGCAAAATATCCTTGGTCACGTCCTCAGTGTTTCCGGCAAGCACATCCACCTGAAAGTCCGGCACCGTGGTGTCACTCCCGGTAGCCCGCTGCGGCTGCATGTCAATCTGGATCTCATCAGTGATTCGGATCGAAACGAAACCACCGCCGGGGCCACCAGGCAATCGTTCAAAATCATAAAGGGTGGCCGCCGGACGCGCGTCGCTGTAGCTCATGTGGTCGGTTTGGATCCCGGCACGCAGGTCCCAACCGGGCACGGCCTCGACGCCCATGCGATTGGCCGTGCGGTTATCGATATTGCCGAAGTCAGTGCCGGCGTTCCAGTCGAAGAACGAGCGTGGTGCCCACATATTGGCGCACTCGAACCCCCAGCACCAAGCGTTTTCCACACGGCTGGAGAAGACTTTAACCTCGCCCGGTTGCAGGTGCAAGCTGGAGGCTGCTGCCTCACTGGTGCCGTCGCTTAGAATGAGCGTGTATGACCTTCGAGCGGATGGGTTGTGCTCGTTGGCGATGTTCAAGCGGGCCAAGCCTTGGAATTCGCCGCCGCCAGAGGCATCAGGCCGATACCAGCCAATGCCCTTTTCCTGACTGATTTTAGCGAAGCGCACGCCGACGGGCGGGTCCCAGATGCGAATGCGCAATTTCCTGAGGTCGAGCTCCACGTCGTAGGGATTGAACAGGGTAACGACCGGCTCGTAAACAAAGTGCGGCACGGCATGCTGCGAGTTGCCCTTCGGCACGCCCTGGGTGTCCATAAATGCCACCCGGTCGGTGATGTGGGCGTGGTGCGAAGCAATTGAGAAAACAATCTGCATCTTGGCGATGACCGGCAAGAGGCGCTCCTTTTGCGGCGACGGGTCGATGCCAGTGGACGTGACCGCAAGCTCGGCCACACTCGGAGTGTAGATGGGGGTGCCAGCGGTGGCAGAGGCCGTGGTCACGGCCTTGTACTTGCGGTAGTGATCGTACAGATAGCTCCAGCGCGGAGCCGCCGTCGATGGGCTGGAGTAGAGTGTTAGAGAGGGAAACGAGGCGCTGGGAAATGACGGTGCCTCAAACAGCGATGTGAGGTCCGTCTTGAGGCCGCCATTGGCGGTGTCGGTGAGCAATCCAAGCGAGGCAGTGGTGAAGTCGTGGAAGCGTTTGCGTAATTCCGGAGCCTTGGTCGGGCCGGCGGGAATCACCGCAGTTTCCAGGGTGACCAGGTTTTTAGGGGCTTTCAGACTGGCAAGCTTGAGCGGATCTACGGAGTCTGCACGAAACCGGTTAGGCGCGTTGCGGGAGGCGACTTCCTCACCGAGGACAGGCGCTTTAGCGGGATCTCCCATGTCGATGGCAGCCTTCGCGCTTTCATCGAAAACCGCCCAAGCGGCACCCCCAGTTCGCTTGGGCTCACTGATGGCGATGGTGGCGGCCCGCACCGAGTTGGCTACACCCCGGTTGCTCAGCGTGCCAACCAACTCAACCCCCTCGCCGACGGAATCGGCCGCTGGCAACCCAAAATTTTTCGCCGAGGCGGGATCGGCGGTGGATACCAGCCAGCGGCGGAATTTCGCGCCTTTTTCGCCGTAGGCTGGGGCCGAGGATTTGGCGGGATCCCAGCGCCATGAATCCCATGCACCGGTCAAGTGGGCTTGCTTGGCGGTGGCAATCACGGCGGAGGCGTCTGCCGATACTCGTTTATCCGGGCCGAGTGCCGTCTGAATTTCGCCAAGGGCGAGCATCATGGCCAAGCGGGCATTGGATTGAGCCACAGCCAGATCCTGGGCTTGGCGGGAGCTGCGCAGGGAAATGGCGGAGAGCCCGAGCAATCCGACCACCAGCAGCGTGAGGAGGACCATCAAGGCGAGAGTAATCACCAGCGCGAAGCCGCGGCCGGCTCCAGTTGCCGGAAGCGGGGGTGCAATGGTGAGCCGATGGGATGCTGGCATGGGTTTTAGTTAAAGATCACTGCGAAAAACCTCTACACTGATCATGGGTGAGCCACCAATGAAAGGAGGACGACTCACGCAAAAACCAGAACCGCAAAGGCCAACGTTGTCAACGGATTCTGATCAATAAGGCGGCTTTCGCAATGCTCAAATTGCGAAATGACTGATCAATCCGCGAAGACTGAAAATAATTCGTTCGACAAGAAATGCAAACTGCGGAATCCACAGGATCCGATACTTGCAGTTCTCTTCCGGAAGTCCGCAGTGACTTCATTCCGTCCCAAACTACCAAAACTGGTAGTTTGCAACCGAGAGCCCCCTTGCGGGGACGCCGAGTCCATCACCATTCGGATCCGAGCCCCTGGCGGGCGGCCAGATCCAGCAATTCCTGGCGCATTGGCCATTCGTCGGGCCGCTCACTGGTGAGGTGGCGATGGCTGGCCCCCTTCAGGGTCATGCATCCGGTATTGTCGCCGATAAGCCGCACGGCTTCCACTTCCTCAGGGCTGAGGCGGAGGTCGGGCAGGCGGGCAAACTCGCGGATTTTCCCTTCGATTGGGCGGGCAGCAGCACCGCTTTCCTGCATAAATGTAGGCACCACGCTGGCCACAGCGGGATGACTGAGGTTCCAAATCGAAGCAAATTCCAACAACGTCAGCCCGTGCTTATCAGCGAAAGGCCGCATCCGTTCGACCTTTGCCAGGGCTCCTGCGACCCAACCTTCGGGCCGGAACGTGCGGTGATCGCCAGGCCTGAATTCATGGCTGGCACTCAGATCGCCGTGAAAAACGCCACCGTAGTCCACCACCCGCGTGAGCACTTTCACCCCGTGGCGCTCGCAAGCCGGCAACGTCAGGCCCACCGGCCACGGCTCCAGTGGATTCAATATCAGCATCGCCCAGTCAATGAGTTCACCGAAATTCTCGTAGCACGCAAGGAGGTCCAGGGTGAAGCCATTGGCCGGACCCGGGGCGATTCCCAGTTGCGTGGTCAGACCTTCGTCCTTCACCGCTCTCATGGCCTGCCACACCGCTTCGCTGGTAAATCCAGTGTTGTCCGGGTTATGCAGCATCAGCACATCGAAATGATCGGTTCCGCAGCGTTCCAACGAGCGATCCGTCGCCATCCGCACATACCCCGCGTAATCCTCAACTCCGCGCAAGGACTCGTCAGTGAAACGCGGGTATCCGCGGCTACCCTCCCGCTGACCTTGGTAAAAATCATGGCCAATCATACCAACCAGGCAGTATGTATCGCGGGGCACACCCTGAAGGGCCACGCCGAGCAATTCGTCCGCCTTGCCGTTGCCGTAAACGTCAGCACTGACGAAGGTGCGCAGGCCAGCCTCGTAGGCCGTGCTGATGCATCCGCAGAAGCGCTCCTCGCTGAGGGTTTCTCCGAAGTGCATGAAGCGGCCGCCGCTCCATGTGCCGTAAGCTGTGGTGGTTGGTTCCATTAGAGAAAAAAGAATGTTTTATACCTGTGCGCGCTGGTGATAGGGCCACAGGCCGCTGCGGTCAACTGCAAGCGATAATTTTTCAACAGAACGGGATGCTGGAGACGACAAGACAACAAGCACAGATGTCCGGGCACCGCAGTGATGGCAGTGATCTTCCTGATGGATGATCCCGACGAAGCCCCCGCAAAGACCCTGGCGCTGGGCATTGTTGATGGCGAGTGTGCGGAGCACCTAAGGGCTGGTAACCTTGATGCGCATATAGATCATGCCTTTGCCTCCCACAGGAACGCTAAAGGAATGCTGCGGTGAGGTCCCCGTGTCGGGGAGCGCGCTCCAACTGTCGGGAAGCATCGTCTCGCTGCTTTCCACCGAGTAGGTGATGCCAGTGACCCCGGCGGGTTGGTTGAAACCAAGGGTCAGGCCGTTTTCGCTGCGCTGGGGGCTGGGCAGCAGCCCGGCCCCGCTCAATTTAGGATCCAGTCCAAGGGCAAATTTGATAAGATTTGGGAGACCGTCCTTGCAGTAATCGTTGAGGTCTGCGCCATCGCCGCTATTATCATAACTGCCGAAATGAAGCATCCGCCATGCTTGCACCGAAGTGGCCACCCCGGTGCCCGTTAGATTAATATCGAACGGGTTCTTGGTCGCGTCGTTGCTGGCGATATGAATTGTGGCGCTCCGGGTACCGGCGGCGGTAGGAGTGAAGGTGACCGTGAAAGGGGTGCTGGTGGTGGCTGCCAGAGTGGTGGCCCCCAGCGCACTGACGGTGAACTCGGCGGCGTTGGCACCGGTCTTGGTCACGGCCAACCCGCTGAGGTCGGCAGCACCACTGCTGCGCACCGTGAAGGTGAGCGTGGTCGGCTTGCCGGCAATGTTGGCGCTGCCGCAGTCGATGGCTGGCCCACCACTGGTTAGGTTGGTACCTGATGGCTGCTCGACGGCAATTTGGGGGTCCGCAAAAACGACCAAGCTAGTGGCGACGATGCGAGGGGTGCTGCCATTGGATGACGAGTTAATCACGGATCGCGTTTTTGTAACGGGGTCTTGCAAGGCCATGGTGGTGGACCCGCCGCCGTCCAAATTGAGCGCATTCCACACTTGGTAGTCGGTTCTGAGCATATCGGCGACCTCGCCGACGGTCATGCCGGTGCTACCGCCTGCAGCGTCGATGGTAAAAAGCGTGAGCGTGCGGTTATCGGCGGAGAGCCCGATGGCGGTGCGAGCATTGACGGCGTTGTACCAGGAATTGCCATCCGAGTAGGTGCCGTTGGTGATCAAGCCGGTTGCGACGTTGCCGGTGTATGTGGGGATACTCTTGACTCCGTTGGTCACGATCTGGGCCGACCCGCACACGGCATTGTAGAGGGTTACCGACTCCAGCACGTGCTTTTTATCGGCATTGCCTGCATCGTAATGCACAATCTGCGCTTTGTTCTGAGCATCAATGTTGAGGGCTGGCACGTTGGTCATGATCGCGTAGTCCTGGGTCAGGCTCAGCGAGTTGACCGGGTTGGCGGCGGCCGGAGTTGGCCCCTCAAATGAGGAATACACATATCCCTGCGACGCCGCCAGACCGACGACCCATTTCGTCGCGGTTGCCCCAGAGTCGCTGACTTGGAAAAAATGCGCGTTGATGGCAATCTGCGCGTTTTGGGCCGTCATGTAGTCCAGCGTTTTCGCTGCGGTCACTTCGCGGTTTGTCGCATCGACCGGGTTGTTGCCTTTGGATACAAGAAACCGGATGCCCGGCGTCGTCAGGTCGATTTGCATCACATTGATGTGCTCGGCCCTTGGCGAGGTTTCCGTCCTGACAATCTGGGTGACCCCCCTGTACGGATAGGTGACCACCGACGCGGCGTGCAAGGAGCCAGTCGCAGCAACCAGCGCCCCACGAACTATCCAACTGAAACAAAGACTGGGAGGCAAAATTCTCATGGGTTTGGCCGGAAATAGCTCAGAGAGGGACGTTGGCCGTCGTGCAGAAGCAACCAGCAACAGCCGATTGCAAACCATATCAAACCCAACATCAAAAAACGTTGGGTTACGGTGCCTGACGCCTGCGCCGGAATCCAGCAAGACCGATCAAACCAGCCAAGCCGAGGGCCAAGGCGCTTGGTTCAGGGACGACGGTGACGCTGAAATTGTCGAAGTTGGTGACTTCGGTAACGGCCCCGGACGTTGATGTGTAAAGCCCAAAAAAATTGCCGGTGCGGGGGGTCGCGTCGGGCGACAGAACATTGGTACCCGTCGTAAATGTCGAAGTGGCCGAATCTGCGGGTACGGCTATGTCATAAATCGTCGCCGTGATCGATAGCCTGCCCAAACCATCATACATCCCGAGAACGTTGAGCTGATAGGTTTTGGACGAGCTGTAATTCGGCACTAGCGGTTGGTTGCCTTGCGCCGTGTCCGGATAGATGGCAGCAGTCGAACCGGTCCACTCGACAAGACGCAAGCGCCCCGCATTGAGGGTGCCGATATTTAGATCCACGGCATAAGCGTCGTTGACAGTACCGGTCGTTGCGGCGAGGAAGCGGACCCCTTGAGTGACATTAGCGCCAGCGGTCACAGAGGTGGGTGGCAGTAGCTCCACCGAGACCTGGAAGCCGGTGCCTGCCGCCATCACTGGACCGAGGTTGCTGAACTGCAGCGAGTCGAGTCCCTTGGCGCTGCCGCCCCCGGACAAATTGTTTTGGTAATAGGTATTGCCACCACTGGTGACGGTGGTCCATGTATTCGACGTAGGCGAACCCGTAGAACCGATGGTCTCGTTAGCTAACGATGCACCGGCACCGTAGGACTGAAAATCCTCGCTGTAGGGGGCTGTGACCGTGGCAGCTTGCAGTGTGCCCACAGCCAGCAAGGCGGCCGCACCGAGCCATCCGGCACTCACGCACCGATGGCCTGCGTTCTGAAGCTGGAATTGCCCATTCGAATGGAAGGATTTACAAAATAGGGAAGCGACGCGTATTTTCATTTTGGATTTTTGTCTGCGGTGATTTGCTATGCAAGAACAACTATTCTTGAAAGGTGACGATACACTCCCCCATGGCAAGAAAAAAATCGAAATTCTTCTCAAAATGCTTGGTAATGCGTGATGGAAAGGTACGCTGAACGGGAAGGGGTACTCGAATGAAGCCAACGTCGAAACGCAATTTTTCAGTCCAACCGGCAGCATCGGGCCAGCCAGCCGGGGCTGACGGGCTGATTCCCAAGGGTTCCGCCGCCCCCCTTCACCGCAATCCGACGTCCTCGGTTGTCCGCCCTCGGCTAGAGGCAGCCCAGGCTCACCAACCCGAAAAGCCGCCTGCCGACGGCCAAATCCCGGGAAGCGGTCCGCCATCACCAGCTGCTCCCCTGCCCATGCCAGTTGGCAAACACAAGGCGCGCTTGATCCGGGCATTCCGTAACCCCACTCTGAAGAGCGTCCGCAGCGCCTTTTGGGTCGGTGCCCTCGCCGTGGCAGCGTTTTTCATTTGCATCGAAGTCTTGGACGTAATCACACCCGCGCCACCTCCGGCACCTCCTGCCGCCAGCCCGGCACCGCAGCCCCCTCCCCCGCCGACTGCGACGCCCAAGCCGCCAGTCGTGGCACGGGCTCCAGCCAAAGCACCCAAGGTCGTGCCTCCGGCAGTCCCGCTTTCCCCACCGCCCCCTGCGAAAGTACCCGAACCGGACAAGGTCATCGCCAAAGCCAAACCCAGCGAGGCGGAGCGCCTGGCCGCCGAACCAGTGCTGCTTCTCACTGGCATGGACTCGCAGCGCGAGGCGGCGCTCCGCCGCGATAGTGAGCTTCTCGACCTCGCGACTGATGGCAAGGCATGGAGCGCCTATCGCAGCCTGCTCGCCCGATCCATCCATGCCGCCCTCGCAGGCATCCCTCAGGGGCGAGACTTGAGCCGCTTCGACGCCGTATGGAAGGAACCGGTTCTCTATCAAGCGATCCTCCGCTGGAGGACGCTCGGCTGGTTTTCCGAATCCGAAATCACCCGCCTAGTGACGGATCATTACACGGCGGGGATGTTCTCCTGGCTGCTGCACCACAACCAGGCGATGGAGGAATTGCTGGTCACCCTCCATCCCAAGAATGATTGCGGCAAGGTGCTCAAGTTCCTGATGGACGTGTGGCCGCTCAATGAGAAAAATTATGAAAAATTCTTTTCGTTGGCGGTTGCCTGTGCCGTGGTCTTTGACAAACCCATGGGAGTTTCCCAGGTGACGGGCAAATCAGGGGCTGCTTCCGAATCTGCGGTCGATCCCGTCAAGCGCTACCTCTGGTACGTCGAAAAGGACGAAAAATGCAAACTGGCAGCCCCGGTCCACAAGTCAAGCGCCCGCGACCTCATCTGGGTGGTTTGCGCTCCTGTCCCCACGTCAGAACTCGAATGGTCACTTGAAAAAATGCGCCTCAACCGGAAAAGCTGGGGCAACGCATACGGGATGATCAAATATCTCATGAAACGCGCCGTCGATGGTTACAACCCCTACAAGGAATACTCGTTCGCCGAGATCCTCAAATGGGGTGGCATCTGCGGCGACCAATCGTATTTCTGCGTCAACACCGCCCGCGCTCAAGGAATCCCCGCCATGACCATCGGCGGCGAAACCAATCTCGGCGGCCATGCCTGGGCTGGCATCAAAGCCGATCCCGACCAGTGGTTCACCGGAGTCGGCCGCATCAGCGGCGCTTCCAACGGCATCGCCGGAAATCCCCAAACCGGTGAGCCCACCAGCGAACAGGAAATCCAGTTGTGGAATGATCGATCTCACAAAACCCATGCCACCTTCATCGCCGTCTGGCGGCATTTCTGGTTGGCGGACTTTTTCGCCGCCAGCAACATGCCCGTGGACCACGCCGCCACCGTCCACCTCGCCAATCGCATCGGCCATTCCTTCGTCGAAACCTGGCAAGCATTGTTTGCCCTGATGAGCCGCCAAACGACCATCACCGGCGACCCAGCAGTACCTAACAACCTAGCTGACTGGAAAAAGTTCGTGCTGGATTTGCGGCGCGAATTCAAAAAAAACCCACGGATGGCACAACTCGCCGCCACTGCCGAATCGCAGTTTGTCTTTCCCTACGGAACGGAGGGAGAGGCCAAACACGCATTTCTGCGTGATCGCTGGAAAATCGAGCACGACGCGGGCGAGCAGAAGGATTTGATCGCCACGTCGCTCAAACGCGAGGCGGAATTGATCATGCAACGCGGCGGCCCCAATGCGAAACGCGACATCGGCAACCTCTATGAGCGGGCACTGCGCGACTACGGCGGAAGCATCACCGGCTTCAAAATGATGGCTCAAGATTATTTCGGCTATTGCAAGGATGATCCGGAGCTGGCACTCAAAGCGGCCCACGATATCGAGCGGGCCTTCAAACGGGTCGTGGAAACCGGCAGCACCAATTGGTTCCGCGCCACCACCGAAGTGGAAATCTACAAAATGATGTGCGGCTTCTATCGGACTGCCGGCGATGCAGATCACGCCGAAACCCTGGAAAAGCGCTACGAATTGCTGCTGCGCCGTGCAAAACGCGCCGTTGCGCCAAGCACCACGCGGGCCCCTTGAGCCACCCAGACCTCGGCTCTGCCATCCCAGGGGGAAAATGCCTCGTAAGCCCTAAGATCGCAATTAGAAAGAGGCACGCAGCCCCAGGAGGGTGGTCCAGCCGTTGAAATTCTGTTTTCCTCCAGTCATGCTGTTGAATTCCTCACCCGCCATGAGCTTGAGATTGTGACCGTGGATATAGTAGTTGAGGCCCAAGTAGGCGGCGTTATAGTCGCGGCCCGCGCCCTTGGTGGCGATCATGCCTGAGGCCAGTCCTTCATAGCGGCTCTGCAGGTGAAGGCCGGCGTTGTCGCCATGAGCAAACTGATAGCGGAGAACTAACTGAAGCTGGTGCTCGATAAGAAAATACGTCGGTGTCAGCTCGACGCCCCAAGCATCACCCTGGGTGCCTTGACCAATGGCACCGAGCATATCTGAACAGGCATAGAAGCGCCCCTGTTGATAGGTGGTGTTGAGGGAGAATGCATTGCTGAATTTTCCTGGGCCGTTGCTGTTTCCGGGGCTGGAGCTTTTCTGGTAATCGAATTTGACCAGTGCCGTATCAACCTTGAGTTCAGATGCAAAATCATATCCCACCTCGGACTGAATCACCGCACCCCGATTGAAGCGGCTGAACGCAGTTTCATTGTCGCCGGCAAAGCCGGCGAGCGCGTACACCCAGTGGTCGGCTTTGCCGGTGATCCAGATACCGGTGAGCTGCTGTGGCACCAAGGTGCTGACGAGGAGAGCCTGTTCAAAGACGATCAACTCCCGGGTACGGGTGTTGTATTCCTGGGTGAACCAGCGCGCCTTGCTCTTACCGATGCTCAGGTTGAAAGCATCGTTGGGGGCATAGGTCAGGGCCAGGTCGTAGAGATCCTTGTAAACAGGATCCAACTGCGGATTGATGTCCATGTTTCCATAAAATTTGAAGACATCGAACCACTCAGACAAAAAGCCCACACGCAAGCGGCGAACATCAATCTCCTCCCAGCGACTCCTCGCAGGAATATCCTTCGAGCCGAACGAGCCATGGTTGGATTCGCCACTCGCATATTGCAGTTGAAATTCGCCTGAAAAACCAAATCTCTCAAGGATCCGATTGTGGCTGTCTTGGTAAAGGACACCCAGATTATCAGAAGATACATAGGGGACGATGGCGGCGGCCGCGTCCGACTCGACCCGCAGATCTTGAGCAGCGGTTGAAAGGCCGGGAGGGAGACTGCCTGCGCACACGGCTCCCGCGAGGATCAGTTTCATGCTGATCGCCGCCTTGATCGGCACCGTGTGATGGAATGGATACTTTGGACGTTTCATGCTTCGGTTTGCTTGGTTGGGTCATTCACAGTGGCATTGAGCAGATACAAACCTGCGTCCCGGGGAATCCGTCTGCTCTGAGGTGGTCATGGACACGGATTGTCAGCACCATTCTTATTGTCTGTAACCCAAAGTTCCTTGGGACCATTGTGGTCGCACTCGTCCGCGCCACCTAGCTCAAAGGCCCGCAGTGACCGAGCCAAGCGCCGGGCACCCTGCGCCAGCGCCGCGCCGCCCCCTCCGAACGACTCCGCC
>CAIKHZ010000305.1 GCA_903827375.1 Akkermansiaceae bacterium | reverse complement strand
GTCAGGACCTGTTCGGATAACGGAGATGTGGCCGCGCTCCATGCGGGTGATGGTGGCCATTTGAGCAACACGTTCGGGTAGTGGGATGGTCTTCATACGGGGCGAATATATGTGTTCACATATACCAGAGCAACAAAAAAATACGCAAAACCAAGAAATCGTCAGACCTTGAATAAATCTGTCCTGCACCCGTCTTGATTTTCCCTGCGTGCTGCGGATTGACAGAGGCCGGATTGGCTGCCACTTTCCGCTCTCAGGTGTCCAATCATCCCAAACCCCGCATTGCCCGCCAAACCCCGCCGGTTTTTCCCATCGCCTGCTGGGTCCTCGGTGGTATCGCGTTTTTGCAATTGCTGGTCGCCGGTATGGCTCTGGCCGCCCGCTTCGAGGCCACCCGCCAAGTCCGCGTGCTCGTCAAGGAAGTGACCAAATGGGTGATGGTGCCCGCGCCCGCAAAACCCGCAGCCTCCACTGAGGCCGTCGTCGCCTACCCGCCAGCCGAGCCTTCTGTGGCGGGGGTGTCGGCTCCGCCGGCGCTCGCCGTGCTGCCGCCGCCCACCCCGTTGCCAACCCCAGCAATGGCTGATCCGCGCTCTGAGCAATTGCTCACCGAGGCGCGTCAGGCGCGAGTGGCCGGCGACATGGGATTGGCCATCGTGAAGTTAGAGGAAGCCCGCGGGCGCTCGCCGGAAGAACCGAACATCCAATTTGAGCTCGGCTTGGTGCATGAGGCGATGGGAGTGTTCGACATCGCCACCGAGCACTACGAAAAGGTATTTCAAATGGGAGTCGCTGGGGCCGGTCTGCTGTATGGTCGCGCGGCGGAAAAATTGCGCGATGGCTTCGAATCGGAGGTTCTGCTGGGAAAGCTGGCGCTTGGCCGGGTGCGGATTTTCAACGACCCTCATGATGACGCCGGGCAACGGGTGGTCCTAACGATTCCGGTGCAAAAGGCACCTGGGGTGGACATTGAGTTGAAAGACCTGAGTCTTTCTGTGGAATTTTTCAATCGCAGCACTCGGGATGGGATCGTACCGCTGGA
The DNA here is from genome assembly GCA_903827375.1 of Akkermansiaceae bacterium. Classification (GTDB taxonomy): domain Bacteria; phylum Verrucomicrobiota; class Verrucomicrobiia; order Verrucomicrobiales; family Akkermansiaceae; genus Luteolibacter. Next base: position 4,134 of record CAIKHZ010000305.1, on the reverse strand, counting down.
GGATAAGTCGTGGGTGACGGAAAAATGGACATCCGAACGTTTCGAGTGGGTGGACGGCGAGGAAACCCTGCGCATGACCTACGTCATTCCCAAACTCGATCAGGCCACCGAACACCTCTTCGGCGAGCGTACCTACTACGGGCAGGTTGTGTCGCTGCTCTACAATGGCGAGTTGCTCGATGTGCAGGCGTGGCCGCGGGATTTGGCGGCTCGCAGCCGCCAAAAAGTGGCCACTGCGCCGGACTCGCCGCGGGTGCCGGAATTTTTGGACAAGGACAGCCTGCCTCCTAATTTTGATCCGAACCAGCCGATGGTGTTGCCGCCGCGTTGAAGTAGCGCCGCCCATGTCCCGTCACCAATCGTCCCATGGAACCCGCCCCAGAACCACGCCGCCTCGGAGAATACCTGCTCACGGAATGCCTGATCGAAGGGCCGCTGACCCGCACATGGCTCGCCGCTCAGGAATCCGTGCGGCGGATGGTCCTCATCGAAGAATTGCGACCGGAGTGTGCCGCGCAGGCCGATATCTTCCTCGCCGACATTCGGGCCAAGGCGGCGGTCGATCATCCTGCGATCGGCTCGGTTTACGAAGCCGTGGCTGTGCCAGGTTTGTGTTTTTACGCGAGGGAATTGTTGCCTGGAGCCACCCTTGAGGACCGGTACAAGGCGTCTGAGCCGCTCAAGCCAGCCCAGGTGGCGCACTATTTGCGGCGGATAGCCGAGGCCAACCTATATCACGAAGCCCGCGGCCATGCCTCCGCCTTGTTCGATCTGGCAGCCGTCCATCTCGATGATCAGGGGGTGATCCGCTTGGAGAATTTGGCGCAGGCCGGTCCCCGCGCGCCAGACCAATCGCAGCGTGACATCGTTTGTTTGGGCCGCAGTTTGCCCGCGTTGGTGGCCGACGGATTGCCGGGAGCCACCCGCATGTTCACCCTGCTGGCATGGATGCGCGGGGGGCCGGATTGCCCGCCGATGGACTGGAAGAGCATCCATGGCTATTGCCAACAGATTGAATTGCAGCTTGCCGAGCCTCTGCACAATCCAGCCCCCGTCACCGCCGCCATGATCCCTAAAGGCAAGCAACCGCTCGGCTTGATTGTCGCAGCCGCTGCCGTCGTCTTGATCGGCGCTGTTACCTTCCTGCTTTTCTCCAGCCATCGGTCGGCATCGACCTCCGGCCACGTTCAATTGCCAGAGGCTGTGACCATGGATGAGGGCGTCTATCAGACACCGGATGGCACCAAGGAATCCCTCCGCGCCTTTCGCATCTCAGCCCATGAAGTGACCATCGGCCAATACGCCACCTTTCTGGAGGCGCTCGACGTGATCGTCAGAGAGGGCCGGGGCACCCTGTTTGATTTCGATAACCAACCTGCCGAGAAAACCAGCCACATTCCCGATGATTGGCCAGCGCTCATCGAAGCGGCGCGTGCCAATGCCACTTGGCAGGGCCGCTCCGTCACCTTGGATTCACCGGTGGTGGGCGTGGATTGGTGGGACGGCATGGCCTATGCAGAGTGGAAACACGCACGCCTGCCGACTCAAGAGGAATGGTTCGCCGCGCTTTGCAAAAGCGTGAAAAACCCAGCGGACCTGCCCCCGGGTCCCTGGCAACCGGTCACCCAGAACACGCCAGACCGCACGCCTAGCGGCTTGGTCGGGATGGCTGGTTCGGTGGCGGAATGGACGCGCCGCCAAGCCCTCAACCCGGCCAACCCCCAGGGCCAGCGGCTGTGGGTCATCATTGGCGGCTCGTACCTCAAACCGGACAACGGCGCGTTGGCCCGGGAATGGACCGACAAGCTGCTGCAGCGTCGGCCCGATCTGGGATTTCGGGTGGTATTTGATCCTCAGTGAATGCGCAGCGAGCCACGCCCATGTTTCACATTGTACTGGTCACTCCTGAGATTCCTCACAACGCTGGGGCCGCCGGACGTTTGGCTCTGGCCACAGGTTCCACCCTGCATCTCGTCCATCCCCTCGGGTTTTCCCTCGACGACAAATACGTCAGGCGCACCGGTCTGGATTATTGGGCCCAGGTGGATCTGCGCGTTTGGGATTCATACGATGAATTGCAAGCAGCTGCCGATCCCGCCGCGCGCTTTTGGCTACTGAGTACCAAGGCACCGCGTTCGCCTTGGCAGGCAGCCTTCAAGCCAGGGGATTATCTGGTGTTTGGGTGTGAAACCCGTGGCCTTCCCGAGCCCCTTCTGGCCGCCGAAGCCGAGCATACCCTGTGCATCCCAATGCGGCCCGGTGGCACCCGCAGCCTCAACCTTGCCACCGCCGTGGCTATCGTCCTCTACGAGGCCATCCGCCAGCAAAACCCCGATTGGTGATCAGTCCGTGGTAAGGCATCGTTCGCAACTCCCCGCTTTTTCATCTCATGCCCACCTGCGCCGACACTTGCCAACGCCTGCTCCGCCGCTGCCTGAGGTGGTTGGCGCTCGGCTGCTTGGGGCTTGCCATCGCACTCGCCCTGCTCACCGGTTGCCAAAGCCGCCTCATCTATTTCCCACACACCTATCCTGTGGGCCGGACCGTCAATTGGGCGGCAGAGGCACAGGGCAAGGTGATTGATTTTACAACTGCGCAGGGCCACCAGCGTGCGTTTTTGCAAGGCAAGCGGGACCATCCGCGCAACCTTTGGCTTGTCTGTGGGGGCAATGGTTCGCTCGCCCTCGATTGGTCAGCATGGCTGTTCGTCCACGCCCCGCGTGAGGACGCTTGGCTGTTGGTGGACTTCCCCGGATATGGCGAGTGCCAGGGCTCGCCGAGTCCCGCCACCATCCGCGATACTTTTAACCAGTTGGTGCCCCTAGCCATGCAGGAATTCGGCTGGTCGCCTGCTGCGGACTCATCCCGACTCCGCGTTTTCGGCCACAGTCTCGGGGCTGCCGCCTGTTTGATTGCCGCTGCCGACCTTCACATCCAACGCGGCGTGCTACTCGCCCCGTTCACCAGCACCATGGACATGAGCCGCCGAGTGACGGGCTTGCCACTCGGGTTTCTCGTCTGGCACCGCTTCGACAATTCAGCCAGACTCGCAGAGTTGGCCAACCATGGACCGGGACATTTCCTGATCCTCCATGGCAGCAGTGACGAGGTCATCCCTGTTGCCATGAGCCACCAACTCGCCAATCGCTTCCCTGCCTTGATCAAATTCCAGGAAATCGCCGACGGAATGCATAACACGATCCAAGACACAAACGCCACCGACCTGGCCCGCGCCCTCCGCGAGGCTGGCCAGCCCTAGACACGTCCCGAGTCAGGCGTCTGAAACGGACTGTAGCGGCGTGTCTATGAGACGGATTTTAGCGGCGTGTCTATGAGCGCACTTCCTGACCTCGGCGGAAAATCGTTTGGCACTTTTGGCGGCTCAGACGAACTGATAGATCAGGCGGGCATGGGTTTCAGGGGGCTGGAAAGCGAGCTGAGTTAGGTCATCGAGTAGGGCGGCGATGGCCTTGTCGTGGGCCGGAGAGGCCATTCGGTGAATCCGGACGGTGTCCGTCTTTTCGAACCATTTGGACCTTCGGCCACCCGTGCGTGTTGCAGGCACTCACGGGTTCCGCGATGGACGTCGAACCAAATATTTCGATTTGCCCAGCGCCGGTTGCTGAATGACTACATCCCATCAACGGAGGGGGCCTCAATTCATGGTCGTCTTCCTTTGCGGATTTTTGCGCCTCCTTGAGGCAGAAATGCATATGGCCGCAAAAAGGCACAAGAGATCGCAAAGGAAGAGGGAGGGAAGAATAGCCCGAGAGCTGAAATAGGAGAAGACAGAAGACAGAAGAGAAGCGGAAGAGAAGATGCCTCGCGCAAAGGCGCAAAGACGCAAAGGAGGTTTCCCTCAATTCATGGTCATCTTCCTTTGCACCTTGGCCCTTGGCAGCTTTTCGCGAGATTCCTTCCTGAAAAATGGAGGTTGGATTGAGGATTGAGGATCTTGGATTTTGGATTTTGGATTTTGGATTGAGGATTTTGGATTGAGGATTGAGGATTGATGATGTGCGCTTGATTGGCGCAGGGCTCACTTCAAGCTCACTTTCTGGGAAATCCTACAGGGGGAGAAGCCTTCAACCATCGGTGATAATCACCCCTCATTAGCCGGAATATCCAGAAAGC
>CAIKHZ010000304.1 GCA_903827375.1 Akkermansiaceae bacterium | reverse complement strand
CTTATAGCAGCCCTGCGCAGTGGTAACGCTGCCACCGCCCGGCCGCTTGAAAGGCCGGGCCCTTGTCCGGTCTTCATCGATGAGAGAGATTGTTTGAGGTTTCTCCTATCGCTCATCACCCCGCCAGCCGCCGATCCCCGGTTAGAGCTGGCAATTTAGACCAACATGACCCCGACTCCATTCGAGGCGTTGCCACTGGCTGCGCCCCTCCACCGCGTTTTGCGCGAACTCCAATACTCCGTGCCCACGCCTATCCAGGCCCAAGCCATCCCATTGCTGCTGCAAGGCCGCGATCTGCTAGGCTGCGCCCAGACAGGCACCGGCAAGACTGCCGGCTTCGCCCTGCCGATCCTCCATGCGCTGCACCTGCAACCCCGCCAGGTCCGCCCGCGCTCCTGCCGCACCCTCGTGCTGGCTCCTACCCGCGAACTCGCCGGCCAAGTCGGCAAGAGCTTCGCCACTTATGGCAAACACGTCAATTTCCGCCAAACCCTGGTGTACGGCGGCGTCGGCCAGGTGCCACAAGTCAATGCCATGCGCGGCGGCGTCGATGTGCTGGTGGCAACTCCGGGTCGTTTGCTAGATTTAATCGACCAGCGCCACATCGACCTCGGCCAGGTGGAATTTTTCGTCCTCGACGAGGTGGACCGGATGCTGGACATGGGCTTTTTGCGCGACGTCAAGCGCATCGTGTCGATGTTGCCCGCCAAGCGCCAGTCTTTGTTCTTTTCCGCCACCCTCGCTCCTAACATTGTTGAACTGGCCCGGACCATTCTGCGCGAACCGGCACATATCAGTATCATGCCGGAAACCACCACCGCCGAGAATATCGACCAACAGGTGTGTTTCGTATCCCGTGAGGACAAGCGCCCGCTGCTCGACCAACTGCTCCGCGGCCAAGCCGACGCTGCCCAACAAAAACTTACCATCGTGTTCAGCCGGACCAAGCACGGGGCTAACAAACTAGCAAAAAGCCTGTGCGCAGCGGGATTCGCCGCCGACGCCATCCACGGCAACAAGTCGCAGGCGGCACGCGAGAAGGCCCTCGACCGCTTCAAGCGCGGTCTCACCCCTGTGTTGGTGGCCACCGATGTGGCCGCCCGCGGCGTGGACGTCAAGGACGTTGGCCTAGTCGTTAACTTCGATCTGCCTAACGAGCCGGAGGCGTACGTGCACCGGATCGGCCGCACCGCGCGTGCCGGTGCCGACGGCCGCGCGGTGTCTTTTTGTTCGGAGGACGAACTGGAGTACTTGCGTGAGATTGAAAAGATCATTCGCATGCCCATTCCGCGTTGGGACGATCACGCATGGCACATCGAATCCCTGGCCGAGCGGCATTCCCGCGGCAAGTCCGGCGGCAACCACGCACCAAGACCTCCGTCTAACGGTGGTGGAGGCGGTGGCCAACGCCGCAACTTCGGTGGCAACCGCCGCCGCTCTGCCGCTGCTCGTTGAGGCAGATGATGAATTCTCCGGAACAAGAGGCTTTCATCTTGCCCGCTGGCATGGTAATTCCATGAGCTCCAAGCGCGCTCCCCCAATCCATGAAACTCCGGTCACTCCCATGCTCTACTACTTCTCTCCCTATCTCAGAAATAGGTCTTGGCTGCTGGCAGCTCGGTGGGTCCGACTGGGGTGCGATTGATGACGACAAGGCGTTTGAAATCCTTGAGGCAGCCATTGATGCCGGAGTCAATTTTTTTGACACAGCGGATGTTTATGGAGCGGGCCGCAGCGAGGAGTTGATCGGGAGATTTCTCAAGAAATCTTCCAGCAGGATTTTTGTTGCAACAAAACTTGGCAGAACATCGGCTCTCTATCCGAATGGCTACACTGAGGCCGCAGTGCGGGCCGCCACCGAGGCGTCTCTCCGGCGATTGGGGGTGGAGGCGCTGGACCTTACCCAGTTGCATTGCATACCTCCGGCAGTGTTGCGCCAGGGCGAGGTTTTTGATTGGCTGAGACAGTTGCAGCAAGAGGGCAAGATCAGGCGCTTTGGAGCCAGTGTGGAATCCGATGACCAGGCATCGATCTGCTTGCAACAAAATGGGCTCGCCTCGCTGCAAATCATCTTCAATGTGTTGCGCCAGAAACCAGCGTTCCAACTGTTGGATGAGGCCGCAATGCGTGGGGTTGCCATCATCGTGCGTTTGCCTTTGGCCAGCGGCGTACTCTCCGGAAAATTCACCTCAGCCACTCAATTTCCGCCGAACGACCATCGCAACTACAACCGCGACGGCGCGGCATTCAACGTCGGCGAAACATTTGCCGGCATCCCGTATGAGACCGCTGTCGCCCTTTGCGACGAGCTCAGGGGCCTCCTCCCGCCAGCTTGGACCATGGCGCAGTTGGCCCAGCGCTGGATCTTGGATCATGCGGCGGTCTCCACCGTCATCACTGGCGCAAGCCGCCCGGATCAGGTCGTGGCGAACGCCGGAGTCTCTGACCTGCCACCGCTCTCACCTGAGTTGCATGCCAAGTTGCGCCACTTTTACGAGGTGTCCGTCGCCAGGCACATCAGGGGGGTTTACTGAGGTGATGTTGAGCAGCGATCCGTCTTCCAGAATTTAGGATTTCGGGTCTCGGGCCGACCTCCATCGGCTCGGGGAAATAGGCCTTTAGTTCGGCTACGTTCTCGATGATCTTTAAGCGAACCCTGATCTCATCGGCTGGCAGTTTGGCTGCTCGAAGCTCTTTCTGCGCCGACCCGATCAACTCTGGAAGCCAATGAATTTTCGCATTGTACCCGATGGTTTATGACTTGCCCCCCCTAATGAAATTGGGAGCTTTTCAGGGCATTTGTCTTTCGGGATATTCCGGCTAATGCCGCAATGCAAAGGTGTATCATCTCCTCCACTTCGACTCAGAAATAGGCCACACCGGCCGCAAAGATCGGTTGGTGCTTGTTGCCGGGGATGTTTTTGGCGACCTGTGTGGAGGCGCGTTCGGAATGGGCCATCTTGCCGAAGACCCGTCCGCAGGGCGAGGTGATGCCTTCGATGGCGGCCAACGAGCCATTTGGATTGATGGAGATATCCATCGAGGGCAGGCCGCTGGCGTCGCAGTATTGAGTGGCAATCTGGCTGGCGGCGGCGAGTTGTGCAATCATCGCTGCGGATGCATAGAACTTGCCTTCGCCGTGGGACATTGGGACCGTATGGAGGTCGCCAACGCGGGTGTTGGCCAGCCATGGGGAGAGCGTGCTGACAACCCGGGTGTTGACATAACAGGAGATATGGCGACCGATATCGTTGTGGACGAGGGTGGGTGCGGTGGCCGGTGGTTCGGTGCTTTGGTGGTTCGGTGTCTCGGTGATCAGTGATCCACTATCCATGATCCGACCGAATGGCACGAGACCGGTTTTGATTAGGGCCTGGAAGCCGTTGCAGATACCGAGGATGAGGCCGTCGCGGTTGAGGAGTAAATCCATGATGGCATCCGCCACGCGGGGGTTGCGGATGACGGTGGCGATAAATTTGGCGGAGCCGTCCGGTTCGTCGCCGGCGCTGAAGCCGCCGGGGAACATCAGGATTTGCGAGCGGTCGATCTGCGCCGCGAGGGCGCGCAGGCTTTCATCGATGTGCGAGGTGCTTAGATTGCGGAAGACCAGGATATCAGCCTCGGCACCGGCCTCGCGGAACGCCTTGGCGGAATCGTATTCGGAATTGGTGCCTGGAAAGGCAGGGATCACGACCCGAGGACGTGAGGTCGTGAATCGTGGATGGTGTATCTTGGACGGTTCGATAACGTTCTTCGATCCACTATCCATTATGAACGACCCACGATCCACTATCTTCGCCATCTCTGCTTTCGTCGGATAGACGGGCTCGAGGGTAGCGGTCCAAGCGGTCCGCAGATCGGCTAAATCATGGGTTTCTTGGGAGAAGACGAGGGTTTGGGCTGCGGTGCTGTGGCCTAGCTGCTGGGCGTTGAGGGTGGGCGGAAGTGGTTCGATGTGCTCGATGAGGAAAGCAAAATAGCGGGGGGTGAAAAGATCAAGAACGGCGGAACGCCCGTCTTCCGAGACATGTGGGACGCTTGGTCTGCCCTCTGCGAAGCCGATGGCGTTTCCGAAGGCCATTTTGGCTAGGGCGGCGGCGAGACCGGGCTGGCCGACGTGGTGCAGCGCGAGGAGTTTACCGGCGGTATTTAGCTGATAGAGCTGCTCGGCGACTTGCCTGAGTTGCTCGAAATCCGGCAGATCATCTCCATCTCGAGAGATTTCAACTAGAGAAATAGTGGATCCAGCTTGCTTGAACTCAGGCGAAAGTGCCAACGATGCTTGGCCCGGTGCCAGAGCAAAGGCCACCAAGGTCGGTGGCACATCCAGTTCGTTGAACGAGCCGGACATCGAGTCCTTGCCGCCGATGGCCGCCAGACGCAGCGCGTGCTGGGCATGGAACGCGCCTAACAAAGCCGCGAATGGCAAGCCCCAGCGGGCGGGATCGATGCCGAGTTTGGGGAAATATTCCTGCAGTGTGAGTCGGATATCTGGCAACCTTGCGCCGGCAGCGACGGCCTTGCAGACGGCTTCAGTGATTGCATAGACGGCACCATGGAACGGTGACCATGAGGAGATATAGGGATTGAAGCCCCAACTCATGTAAGTGCAGACGTTGGTGTCGCCTTCCAACAACGGCAGCTTGGCCACCATGGCATCGGGTGGCGTGAGCTGATGGCGGCCGCCAAAGGGCCACAGCACGGTGCCGGCACCGACCGAGCCATCGAACATTTCGCCGAGGCCTTTTTGTGAACAGTTGTTCAGATCCCGGAGAATCCCGATAGTGGATGGAGGATTTTGGATAGATGATAGAAGATTTCCCAAAGGGGCTTTGACGTGGGCGGCGGCAAATTGCTGCACGCCGTTGGTGTCGAGGAATGCACGCGACAAATTGACGATTGTCTTACCGCGCCAAGTCATCACCAGGCGGCCACTTTCCGTGACGGTGGCGACGTGGGTGCATTCGAGGTTTTCGGAGTCGGCGGCGTGGGTGAAGAACTCGATTTGTGAGGCGTCAACGCAGACGGCCATGCGCTCCTGGGACTCGGAAATGGCCAGTTCGGTGCCGTCGAGGCCATCGTATTTTTTGGGGACGGCGTCGAGGTTGATGGCGAGGGAAGGGGCGATTTCGCCGATGGCCACGGCCACCCCGCCTGCACCGAAGTCGTTGCAAACTTTGATTTTGCGGGCCAGTTCTGGATTGCGGAACAAGCGCTGGATTTTGCGCTCGGTGGGAGCGTCGCCTTTTTGGACTTCGGCGGAATTTTCCAACGCGGTATCGGTGTGTTCCTTGGACGATCCGGTGGCACCACCGACGCCGTCGCGACCCGTGCGCCCGCCGATGAGCAGGATGACATCGCCGGCGGCCGGGCTGCCACGAAATACCTGTGATCGCGGGGCGGCCGCTACCACCGCGCCGATTTCCATGCGTTTGGCGACGTAGCCGGGATGATAGACTTCGGCGACCTGGCCGGTGGCGAGGCCAATCTGGTTGCCATAAGACGAATAGCCGCGGGCTGCTGTCTGACAGATTTTCTTTTGCGGGAGTTTGCCTGGGAGGGTGTTGGAAAAGGGCGTGAGCGGATCACCGGCACCGGTCACCCGCATTGCCTGATAGACATAGGATCGGCCGGAGAGTGGGTCGCGGATGCAACCGCCGAGGCAAGTGGCCGCACCGCCGAAGGGTTCGATTTCAGTGGGATGGTTGTGCGTCTCGTTCTTGAACATCACCAACCAGTCCTCGCGGATTGGATTTGAAAGTGGCGAATTCAAATTTGAAATATCGACGGGCACGACGATGCAGGCGGCGTTGACTTCCTCGGAAACCTCCAAGTTATCGAGTTCGCCGGTATGCTTGAGTTCACGCATGCCGATGAGCGCGATGTCCATCAACGTGACCGGTTTGTCTGCCCTGCCTAGCATCTCACGGGTGGCCAGATAGGTCTGCCAGGCGCGCTCGGTCGCTTCGCATCCGGGGTCGAAGGTGATATCTCCTATCTTTGTTAGAAAAGTGGTATGGCGGCAGTGGTCGGACCAATAAGTGTCGAGCAGCCGGATTTCCGTCAGACTCGGATCGCGCTGCTCCTCATCGCGAAAATACGCCTGGCAAAATGCGAGATCCGCCGCCGACATGGCCAAACCCAAATCGGCGCGGAGGCTGGCCAGTGCGGCCGGGGCGTGTCCGGTAAATCCGGTTAGAACGGCGACATCCCGAGGCGCAGTGGCGGCCCGGCGTTCGCAGCCCTCCGCCACCGGGACCTCGTGGGAATCCACCGCGTTGATGACATAAGCTTTGACGCGGGCCAACTCATGCAGGCTGAGCGAACCAGCAAGTATGACCACCTTGGCGGAGGCAACCAGCGGGCGGTCCTTGCCGGTGAGGATTTGCACGCACTGGGCGGCGGAGTCGGCCCGCTGGTCGAATTGGCCCGGCAAGTATTCCACGGCGAAGGTGGATTCATTTTCTGCCAGGACCAGAGAGTCGCTGGCAGAGTCGATTTGTGGCTCAGATAGGACCAAGCGCACTGCCGCGGCGAATTCTGCGGCACTAAGGCCCTCCATGGCGTAGCGCTGGACGAGCCGGACGCCGGTCAATCCGGGCAGGCCAAGCGATTCGCGGAGGTCATGCAGGAGGTGGCGGGACTCGGCGTTGAATTCGGCCTTTTTTTCGACAAAAATACAGTTCATGGGGCGGGGTGGCTAGGCACGGCTGGGATGCTAGAATGCGCGGTGGCCAGCGCAAGTGCAATGGGCGGGTGGCGGTAAATTCTTGCTCAAGGCGCCCCCGGCCAATCCAGTTGAATTTGAGATGCCGCTGTGAAACAGGGAAATCGTCATCAACCACCCGGCAAAGGCAACCCTCAGCTTGACGCACCCGCCCCACAGAGTACGCTGGCCGAGGAGTGTTTTGGACTTGGAAAAATGCCCGGAATTTTCCGACACTCTCTGAATTTTTTGGGTTGCAATCACGGGGATGATCGTCAAACTGTATTCACAAAGCATTCTTATGAACGTCAATAAGCCCATTCGTCCGTTCTCATTGCCAAAAAATAGCAAGCCAGTGAAACCCCGCGGCTTTGCTTTGATCATCACGCTTGCCCTGATGGTGCTTCTCACGCTCATCGTCGTCGGCTTGTTGTCACTCTCGACGGTGGCACTGCGCACGGCCTCACAGGGCAATGCCATGGCCATGGCGCGAAGCAATGCCCGGGTCGCGCTGATCATCGCCTTGGGGCAACTTCAGAAGACGGCTGGCATGGATCAACGGGTGACGGCACCGGCGGATTTTGCGGGCGACACCGGCGGCGTGCGGCTGATTGACGGCAAAGCCCCGCGCAATGACAAATCCCTCAACAGTATAGCCAATGGGCTGTCGGTTCTCAAACCCGGCACACGCTATTGGACCGGCGTCTGGAATACCGTCACGGCCAGTGCTCCGGCGACCCTGATTTACACCAGAACCCCCAGCGCCACCGGCGTCCAATGGCTCATCAGCGGCAACGAACTGGACGTCTCCACCCCCCAATCCTTCACCCCTGCCTCCCCCGTGGCTGCCCTCTCGCCCAACGGCACCGTCAACGACAAATCCACCGCCGTGGTCCTCGTCGGCAGCGCCACCGTCGGTGCCCCCACCCCAGTGACCATCGACAACTATGTGTCCGCGCCTCTGGTAGGCGTGACCACTCCAAATCCGCTCGGAGGCGAAATCCGCGGCCGCTATGCATGGTGGATTGGCGACGAAGGCGTGAAGGCCCGCTTTAACCGCATGGCTCAGAGCACCCCCAAGGATGCGGTCAACTACCCATACCTAGCCAACCAGCGGGCGGGCTGGGAGGTGGTCCCCCCACTCACCGCCTATCCCACGCCTGCCGACTCAGCACGCCATGCCAAGCTGGAACGAGTGGTGACCCTGCCGGAAGCCAAGCTCCTCGACCCCACGCTGGCGTCCTCGGCCGGCACGCCAGTGGCCCTGTTTCACGCCGCCACCACCGATGGCTTCGGAGTGCTGGCCGATTCCCTGCAAGGCGGCCTGCGGCTCGACCTAACCGCATATCTGAACCAAGGATTTCCCTCCACCAACAAATCGACCTTCACCAACGCGCCCAAACAGGGCGGCAACATCATTCCGAAAATCACCGACAGCGAGCAAAAAATTTCCTCCAACTTCAAGGGACCGAAGTGGGATGTGCTAAAGTCGGTTTACTCTCAGGCCAAAGCCCTCGACTCCAACAGCAAACTCACCGTCAAGGGGGCTTCATCTAACAATAGTGATGCCACCATCGCCCCCATCATCGTCGATTTGCGCCTGCTCATGGGCGTTAAAATGATCATGATCGATTCCTCCAACTACCGCCTCAACCCCTGCGCCAAAATTGCCGTCTCGCTGGCCAATCCGTATGCCTACACGCTCGAATGGAAGTCCAATCTGAACCTCCAACTCATCGATGAAACATCCACCCAAACCGGCTACTCATCCCGAATTTGGGATGCCAGCGGTCCGACCCGCTTCCTCGGCCGAACCGGTGAGCCCGGCGTCTTCAACAACGCCATTTTTACCATCCCCAAAGGCGAACTCGCCCCAGGTGAAGCCCGCGCCTACACCATGAGCGGCCCGGTAAACCGCCCCGATAACGACCTGAGCCAAGTGACCGTCACGCTCGCCCCGTTCGCCTCGAGCGCACCGTCAAATTTCTCCAATTGCCTCATGTTGGGCGAACCCACCCCCAACAGCGGTGGCAAAGCCCTCGACGTGCGCGAAAGCTGGGACGCCAGCCAACCCACCGCCGAACTGCGCCTCGCAGGCAGTTCCTCTCTACTGCGCCGGCTCGAACGCTTCGAGCTGGACAACGCCTTCTATGCTTCAGTCAGGCGAGGCGTCGATGCCAGCACCGCCACCACCATGCCCCAGCCATTCCCGCTCCATCTGTTTAGCTTCCAGATGAGCCTGCCCGGCGCGGACTACGCATCGCTGCTACCCACCCCGGATTTGATGGGTACGCGCAATTCCACCTTGCGCACCTTCGCCGACTTCAATGTGCGAGCCGTTCGCTTTGCCAAATTCATCACCAGCTACGATCCGCCACCCTATTTCATGCAAAGCAGCGATAGTTTGGCCGGCCTGCCGTTCGTCGCTCCAGGTGGCGACACCGGCACGGACTTCACTCGCAACCTCGCCGTCACCCCTCTAGCATGGGGCCGCGCATCGGTCGGCAATACCAAAAAAGCCGTCCTCTTCACCATCCCCAAAACCTTCGTCTCCCTCGCCCAACTCCAACACCTAGACCTAACAGCTGACGACAGCAACGTCTCCATCAGCCAGCAGCCCGGCAATGCCGTCGGCAATTCCTACGCCACCCCCTTTGTGAAACGCAAACGCGTCATCCAGTCACGCGTCAACTACGTCATCACTGGCGGCAACAACCCGACGTCGGACAAAACCACTGCCAACTACTATGATATCTCCTATCTGCTCAACGCCGCCCTGTGGGACACCTTTTACTTTTCAACCATCGGCGACACCTCCAGCTCGTCGTCCGTGCCTTTGAATCCGAGCATCGCCATCGTCAACCCGCCGTCCAACCCCAGCAGTCTCACCGATCCGGCAGAGGCCGCCAGCTATTTGATGATCAACGGGGCCTTCAACATCAACTCCACCAGCAAGGATGCGTGGAAAGCACTGCTGGCCGGCAACCGCTTCCTGAAACACCCGGCAGACACATCCTCCGCCGCCGCCAATGACGCGCTCTTCCCACGCAGTCTCGAACAACGCAGCCCCAGTGCCAATCCACCAACCGGTACCGCTGACGACTCGTTTTCCGGCTTCCGCCGCCTGACCAATCCGCAAATCGACGCCCTCGCCGAGGAACTCGTCAAGCAGGTACGCCTGCGCGGGCCGTTCGTCTCCCTCTCCCATTTCGTGAACCGCGCCCTCATGGATATTTCCTCTAGCAACGCCGCTGCCCCAGCCATGAGCCGCTCCGGTGCCCTCCAAAGCGCCATCGACTTGAGCGGTGCGAACATCTCCCCAGACGGCAAAAAATCCGCACTAAGCAAAATTGTCGTCAATGATGACAAGCTAAAGATCCAGATGGACGGCAACACACCCAAGGCCGACATGTGGGGCAACCGCCCCACCACCGACTACACCGATACAGAGGACGGGGTCCCGGTGTGGGGAACTCAATCCAAGGATTTGAATCCGGGCAGCGCCGCAAGCCTTTGGGCCGACCGGAATATGCTCACCGACTCCAAGCTCGTCCCGGAGCAGGGCTTCCGCTCCACCGGCATCCCCGGCTGGCTCACCCAAGCAGATGTCCTCCAAGTCATCGGCCCGTCCATCGCCGCCCGCTCCGATACGTTCCGCATCCGTACCTACGGCGAAGCCCTCTCCCAAGACGGCAAGACCGTCCTCGCCAAAGCTTGGTGCGAAGCCGTCGTCCAACGCCTGCCCCAGTACATCGATCCAACAAATCCCCCCACCGATCGCGCCACCACCCTCACCGCCCTCAACAAACTCTTCGGCCGTAAATTCCAAATCGTCTCCTTCCGCTGGCTTTCCTCAAATGAGATCTAACATACATTCCACCCTCCTTCCCGCCCTCGCCTGCCTGTGCTTCGCCTCCCCGGCTTTCGCCCAAAAGGCCACCCAGCAGGTTGCCATGAAAATCGACGTGGTCTCCTGGGGCGAAACCATCCCCGGCCTGTCCATCAAATCCGGCAAGGCCGGCGTACCTGTCACCGCACTCGCCTTCCGCTATTCCAAACCCGTGACCTATGTGGGACCTAACATCCTAGAAATCTCACGGAATTCCGCCACCGCCCCGGCGGCCCCGGCCGCCGCAGCAACCCCGGCCGCTCCAGAAGCACCCGCCGACCCGGAAGATCCAGCAACCCCGCCCCCCCCCGCAACTTCAGCCGCCCCGGCAGCAGCGCCCAATCCCGCCGCCACGGCCGATTCCGCCGCGCTACTCAACGCGGCCATCCCCGCCAAACGCAAAGACAATCCCAATCTCGTCGCCTTGGCCCTCCTGCCTAGCGATTCCAGCCACGTCACCGTGTTGTTGGCCCCGGCGGCCTCCGGCACCTATCTCGCCTACGTCATCGACGACGACCCGTCAAAGCTGCCCTTTGGCCGCATGCGCATTCACAACCTCAGCCCGCACTACATCGCCATGCGTTGCAACGGCAGTGTGCTGAGCAAATTGCACACCAAAGAGGCCGTTGTGGTGGAGCCCAAGAACCACGAAGTCATTTACGAAATGGCCTATCAAAAAGACGGCGAGTGGGTGGAGCAGGAAAACAACATTGCCACAGTGCGGGCCGATGAACAGGCACAACTCATTGTTTTGCAGAGCGACGCCACGTTCTTTGCTTCCAATGACGGGTCGCATTCCGGCTTCTTGCAGACCGTGATATTGCGCCGAAGCAAGAAAGATTTTGGTACCCTTGCGGAAATGGATTCCGCCGCCAAATCCGCGATCGTCGCCCGCAATCAGGCACAAGAGGATGCGATGGAACGCAAAATGCACAAAAAACCTGCAGCTCCAAAATCCCCAAAAAACTCACCGTAGCTCCAGCTTTTCGGCCTGACAAATCGCAAAATTCAGCTCGTTCTCAGAAGAGGTGTTGAAACTAAAGATTCCATGGATCATGCATGAGTGATCATGACGCATCCATCCACGCCCGCCATGCCCGCTAAACCATCCAAGAAGCGAAAATCCACCGAGATTCCGCTGCCCCCGGCCAATGACTGGCGTACCACCGACAAGGATGAGATCCTCCGTCGCGTCCAGCGTGCTCGGGACGAGAAGCACGCCATCATCAATCTCGATCCGCAACACCCGGTGTTCTCGCAGTTCCGCGTGAACTCGCCGAGCGGCATGATCTATCAGGTCGAAATTCGCGATCTAAACGAACGGGCTTTTTCCTGCTCCTGCCCTGATTTCCGCATCAGCGGCCTCGGCACTTGCAAGCACGTTGAGGCAACACTCATCTGGCTAAAGCGCCGCCACAAGGGCGACGTCCGTGCCGCCGAACAGCTTGGCTCCAACCGCATCGACGTCGTCCCAGCCGAAAACACCCTGCGCATCGAACGCAACCGAACCAATCTAACGCCTTCGTTGCAAGCGCTCTTCGATAGCACCGGTCTTCTCCTCGTCGAGCCCGAAGCCGCCCTGGAAAAACTCCGCCGCCACAGCAAAATCCGCATCTCACAAGACGTCGCTCCATTCCTTGAATCCCGCCACCGCGCCGGAGAACGCCTGATCCTGCGGCGCGACTACGAGAGCGGCGTCATCAACGGCCACCACCCCGAACACGTCACCCTCTGCCCACTCTATCCCTATCAACGCGAGGGCATGCTCCACCTCGCCTTCGGCGAACGCGTGCTGCTCGCCGACGAAATGGGCCTTGGCAAAACCATCCAAGCCATCGCAGCCTGCGCCCTTCTCCACCACCTCGGCAAGGCCCACCGGGTCCTCGTCGTCACCCCCGCCTCGCTCAAAACCGAGTGGGAGGAACAAATCCAAAAATTCACCACCCTCACCCAGCGCCTGATCTTCGGCCCCCGCAGCGTCCGCGCCAAATACTATACGGATACTAGCCAACCATTCTTCACAATCGTCAACTACGAACAAGTAGTCACCGACAGCCTGGACATCAAC
Source organism: Akkermansiaceae bacterium (assembly GCA_903827375.1). Taxonomy (GTDB): domain Bacteria; phylum Verrucomicrobiota; class Verrucomicrobiia; order Verrucomicrobiales; family Akkermansiaceae; genus Luteolibacter. The sequence goes on along the minus strand of CAIKHZ010000304.1, from coordinate 60,402 downwards.
GAGCGGCTCAAGCCAGACATTGTCATTCTGGATGAAGCCCAGCGGATCAAAAATTGGGCCACCAAAACCGCCCAGGCCGTCAAGCGCCTTGTGAGTCGTTACGCCTTTGTGCTCACCGGCACGCCTATCGAAAACCGCATCGACGAACTCTACTCGATCGTCGATTTTCTCGATCCTGAGTTGCTAGGTTCCCTGTTCCGCTTCAACCGCGATTTCTATCAATTCGACGAGAAAGGCCGCCCATCCGACTACAAAAATCTGTCAGCCTTGCGTGAGCGGGTACGCCCCGTGCTGTTGCGCCGACGCAAACACCACGTCGAGACCGAGATTCCCGACCGCAGCGACCGCAACCACTTCGTGAAACTCACACCGGCCATGCGTGCCGAGTATGACGACTACAAGCAGAAGGTTTCCCAACTCGTTCAAAAGTCCCTCCGCCGCCCACTAACCAAGAAGGAGCAGGACTTGCTCATGATATTGTTAGGCATGATGCGGATGATTTGTGACACGCCATCGATCATCAAGAACCACGACTGCCAGGACTGCCCCAAGCTCGACGAGCTTGCCCGGGTACTAGACGAGTGCCTATCCGACCCGGACGTGAAGGTTCTGATTTTTTCCGAATGGGAAGGGATGTTGAAAAAGGTGCGTGGCTGGGCCGACAAGAACTGCATCGGTTACGCATGGCACACGGGCAGCGTCCCGCAACAACGCCGTCGCGGTGAGATCCTCGCCTTCCGCAACGACCCGGATTGCCGGCTTTTCATCAGCACCGATTCCGGCGGTGTGGGCCTCAACCTCCAAAACGCCAGCGTCGTCATCAACTGTGACCTGCCATGGAATCCGGCCCGCCTCGAGCAACGCATCGCCCGTGCTTGGCGCAAGCATCAGCGCCGCGCCGTCACCGTCGTCAATCTCATTGCGGAGGACACCATCGAGCATGCCATGCTGGCAACCTTGGCCAGCAAAATGACTCTCGCGGAGGGGGTCCTCGACGGCACCGAGAAATCTCTCAATGAAGCCAAACTCAAACGCGGTCGCGAGGCGAATCTAGCCCGTCTGCAGCAAATCCTCAGCATCGTCCCCGACGGCGCGTCGGTGCCCAAACCTCAGCCCGCCGATCCGGCGCTGGCTTTTGCCCAGCGTGCCGCCCAACTGGTTGGGACACACCTGGTGCATTGCGAGGAAGTCATCCTGCCGGGCCAAAGCACGCCCGTGGTGGTGGCCGTGCTCCGCAACCGCGAGCGCCAGACAGCCCTCGAAGCCCTCCACCGCGAGATCGATTGGCGCGGCAACACTCCAGCCCTTCACCTCCTGGACGAAAGCACATGGTCGGCCATCCAACAACTCGTCGCCAGTGGGCTGCTCACGCTCAACACCCGGGCCACCCGCCCGCTCAGCGGCACTGCCGCCCAAGCCCGTCCCGCCCTGACTGCCGAGCAACTGCAACGCATCCAAGATCTCAGGGCCTTCGCCGCGAAACAGGAAAAGGTCGCCCAATTCCTCACCGCCGAAGACCTGACCGACGATGCGGCAGCCCATCAAAAAGCCGCCGCCAAGGCCCTCGCCCAAGCCAGCGCCATCGAGAATCATCTGCCGGAAACCTGAGCGGAGAGGATTTGTTAAATCAAATCAACTCGCGATAGACGTCGGGGTGAGGGCGGGCGATGACCACGGCGTTGACCAACAAACCAGCCCCGGCAATGACGGCGCGGCCGGCATCCACGGCGGCTTGCACCGAGGACACATCACCCGTGAAAGTGGCGAAGGCCTTGCCACCGAGGGCCATGGCCAGGCGGATTTCCAACAAGGTGACATTGGCCGCTTTGACTGCGGCATCTGCGGCTTCGATCAGGTTGGCGACGTTGAAGGATTCTAAAATGCCCAAGGCACCGCTTGGCTCGACCGGCCTCGATCGGGCAAGGGCCGCAAATACGTCGGGGTGGACGCTGGGAATGACAAATTGGTCGATGAGGCAGCCTTTGGCGGCGGTGCAGCCAGCATGCACGGCGGCACCGACGGCAGCCACGTCGCCACCGATGAGCACCATGTATTTGCCGGAGCAAATCGAGCGAGAGAGCAACAGCTTCACGTTCGATGCCTTGAGCATGGTGTCGGCGACGAGAAAGCCGCCGGCGATGCTGGTGAGTTCGATGAGTCCAAGGGCGCGGTCTTTCATGTTATACGGAGGATGATGGCAGTGGCAGTGACGGCTTCGACGGTGGCGCCGAAAGGCGCGTGGATGATGGCACCGAGGGCGTCGGGCGCGGGTTCGGCGATGATCTGGCCGGCGGCAACGCTCTGGCCAACGTCAACCTTGGCCAGGGCTGGCGCACCGGCGTGCTGCTTGAGCGGGAGGACCGCCCGGTTGGTGGTTAGAACTCCTTCTTGCAGCGGAGCCGGGTGATCGTAGCCATCAATGCCGAGGCGTTTCATCAGGCTCTTGACGGGCACTCGGCGACCGTCATGCATCGGGTGGGCTTCGACGCTAGTGGCACCGGTCCATTTCCAACCTTTGGCGCGCAAGACGGCTTTCGAGTCGTCGCAGGCTTCTTTTGGATAAAGTTGTTCGGGGCAGGCGTAGAGGGTGCACAGGCCGCAGGAGCAGCAGAGGCCGGCCCACTCGCTGAAGCGCTCGGAACCGGTGGCGGTGAAGCCCAGCGAGCGCATCACCTGGTGGGGTTCTACGGCGTAGCCCAACAAAAACCGCGGGCAGAACTCGGTGCAATAGCGGCACTGGTCACAAGCGGACTTGCCGATGGCGGCCTGCACCTGCGGGGACTTGAACTTGCGTTCCATCACATCGTGGTCACGCGGCAGCACAATCACCCCGGCTGTGGTTTTGGTGACCGGCCGGTCGAGATCGGAAGTGGCCTCTCCCATCATCATGCCGCCGATATTGAGCACCGGATCGGCCACCGTGGCACCGCCGGCCGCCGCGATGCACTCGCGCAGAGAAATGCCGATGGGTACCTCAAAGGTGGCAGGTTGGCGTACCGCCCCGGCAATGGTGATGGTTTTGCGAATGACCGGGCGGCCGTCAGCGGCGGCGGCAATGTTGGCCAGAGTTTCGACGTTCTGCACCACCACGCCGACGTGAATCGGCAAGCCAGCAGGCGGAATAAGCCGGCCTGTGACGGAGTGAACCAAATCATACTCGTCGCCAGCGGGATAGTAGTCTTCTAACAAATGAACCCGCACCCGGGTGCCGGCACAGGCGGCCTCCACTGCAGCCACCGCGTATTTCTTCTTGCCTTTGATGGCGATGACCACGTCGGCGGCACCAACCGCCTCGGCGGACAACAGGATGCCGCGCACCACCTCGGCAGCGCGGTGTTGGAGCACCGCAGCATCCTTGTGGAGCAACGGTTCGCACTCCGCACCGTTGGCTATCACGGTGTCGGCCTTGGCGACGAGCTTAACGTGGGCGGGAAAACCGCCTCCGCCAGCGCCGACAACGCCGGCCTGGCGCACTTGAGTGACGAGTGACATGAGGGGAAAAATTGGGCTGATAAATTGCGGCGGCGGGAGCATGGCTCGGGCCTCTGAACAATCAACCCAAAAATCACCCCAAACCTGGGACTACACCAATTCCGCGGCGATCGGATCGACCAACGCACGACCGTGGTGAATGAGAAGGAGCCGATCCCCTGCAAACTGCAATAAGCCCGCTTCGGCAAGGTGCTTGGCGCGGCTCAGCGCGTCGGCTGTGAGCAAATCCTGCGAAATTCCTTCAGAGGTTCGCAAGCCCAAAGCGATGCGCTCCAAACGACGCGCCTCCGGATCGAGTGATTCAGCATCGGCCAGGGCATGCCCGAGCGCCTGGATTTGGGCAATATAGCTGGAGGTATCTGCCACGTTTTTCGATCGGATATGATCCATCGTGGAGACAGCGGAAGGCCCCAAGCCGAGATAGTCCTCGCCGCGCCAGTAACCGCAATTGTGCGATGATCGTTGGCCTGGCCGGGCATAGTTAGACGTTTCGTAGTGCTCAAACCCGGCTTGGGTTAGGAGGTTGTCGGCCAAGTGGAAGAATTCGGCATTGTAGTCTTCGTCGTCGCGCATTTCGCCACGGCGCAGGGATTCAAAAAAGGCGGTATCCTCTTCGTAGCTGAGGTTGTAGGCGGAAATGTGTTCTGGGCCAAGTGCCAGCGCCTGCTCAAGGGTATCTTGCCAGCTTGCCTTGGACTGGCCTGGAATGGAGAACATCAGGTCGATGTTCACCGCTGGAATATCGGCGCGGCGAAGAATCGCTACGGACTCCCGGGCTTGGGCTGCTGTGTGCTCGCGGCCCAGGGTTGCCAGCACCTGGTCATCGAACGATTGGATCCCGAGCGACACCCGGGTCACCCCTAACTCCCGGAACAAGCGCGCCTTGGCCGCGTCGAAGGTAGCTGGATTGGCTTCCAGCGTCACTTCCTCCAGCGCCTCAAAGTCCACCACAGCCCGCAACCCGGTGAACAAGTTGCGCAAGTGTCCGGGCGATAACATACTCGGCGTGCCTCCACCCAAGTAGAGCGTGCGGGCCGCTGAACCACCCGCCGGAATGCGCTGCCGGGCCTCACGGGCGAGCGCCTCCAAGAAGCCGCCAATCGGAGTGGCACCCGGCGTGTGCTTGTAAAACGAGCAATACGGGCAAATGCGATGGCAAAAGGGAATGTGGACGTAGAGGAGCAGGGCGGACAACATGTAGCACGAGATGATCCCAGCGCCAATACCGAGTCTGCCCCAAATCATCTTCACCCTGTCCCGCTATCCGCACCCTCATCCCAAACCTGATCCTCAGGCTTGTATCAGCAAAAATGACGCCGAGGACCGCAGGAAATTCCCCACGAATCGAAAAAATGCTGATTTGCAAAAGATGATTAGAAAAATGGGTTGCTTTACAGGCTTGCTGCCCCAAGCTTGAACCACGCATGACGGTGCAACCGATAATAATTCAAGGAGGAATGGGGGTGGGGGTGTCGAATTGGCGATTGGCCCGTGCCGTTTCGCAGGCTGGACAATTGGGCGTAGTGAGTGGCACGGCTCTGGATTTGCTTTTAACGCGGCGCCTCCAATGCGGTGATCCTGGCGGCCACATGGCAGAGGCAGCGGCGCGCTTCCCCTTTCCGGCCATCGTTGAACGCGTCTGGAAGCGCTATTTCATTGAAGGCGGCAAGTCGGTCGCCAAAAAGTTTCTTGGGGTGCCGATGCACGCCCTCAAGCCATCCCAAGATCTGGTCGATCTGACGGTCTTGGCCAATTTTGTCGAAGTCAACCTCGCCAAATACGGCCACCGCGGCTTGGTCGGTATCAATTTATTGGAAAAGATCCAGCTTCCGACGATTCCGTCATTGTTTGGCGCGATGCTTGCGGGTGTGGATTACGTGCTGATGGGGGCTGGAATTCCGCGGGCCGTGCCGGGGATTTTGGACCAACTAGCGCAAGGCCAGGCGACGCGTCTCAAGATTGATGTCCACGGGACGACTGGGGCTGAAGAGTTTTTCACTGAGTTTGATCCCTCGCCCTATCTGAAATCCTTGGACCAACGCTTAGATCGACCCAAGTTCCTGGCCATCGTCTCTTCCGCCACACTCGCCATCGCGTTGGCTCGCAAATCTTCCGGTCGCGTCGATGGCTTCATCGTCGAAGGATGGACGGCCGGCGGCCACAATGCCCCGCCACGCGGGACCATGCAGATTGATGCTGCCGGCGAACCCATCTACGGCGAACGGGATCTCCCTGATTTGCAGAAAATCGCCAGCCTCGGCCTCCCCTACTGGCTAGCCGGTTCCTTTGGCGAGCGCGGTAAAATCGCCGAGGCCCAAGCGCTCGGTGCGGTCGGCATCCAAGTCGGCACCGCCTTCGCATTTTGTGAGGAATCCGGCATTGCTCCTGAACTGAAGCAAAAAGTTCTCGACGGCAGCCGCCGCGGCGTGTTGCGCGTGTTTACCGATCCAGTGGCCTCGCCCACCGGTTTTCCTTTCAAAATCATTCAGGGCGGCCCAGAAACCTCCATTCCCATCTGTGGCGAAGACCGCACCCGCATCTGCGACTTGGGTTACCTACGACACCTCTACCGCAAGCCCGATGGCGGCGTCGGCTACCGCTGCCCCAGCGAACCGATCAACGACTACCTCCGCAAGGACGGCAGCTTGGAGGAAACAGTCGGCCGCCAATGCGTCTGCAACGGCCTCATCTCCACCCTCGGCCTAGGCCAGCTCGTCGCTGACGGCAGCACCGAAAAACCTCTTCTAACTGGCGGTGACAATGCGGTGGCCGTGGCACGCTTTCTAGAGCCTGGCAAGACATCCTACTGTGCGCAGGATGTCATCGATCGCCTGTTGAGTTGATCCCTAGCCTGCGTTTGAATTATCACTACGCGTGTGGGCCACTGTGGCGCGAGATGTGAGCGACTAGCGCCCGACCTCAAGAAAGCCACTGAGCCGAACAAGTTCTATTCCCTGAAATTGCGGTCAGGCTCAGGAGTCGTACAAGCATCTTGGTACCCTTGTAGCGGCGAGTCTATGACCGCCGTTGACAATGAACCGCTGTTGAAACCCGCTGCCTCGACAAGGGCTATTTCAATCGGCATCGGCGCTCACAGAGCGCCGCCACAATATATCTCAGATGCCGAACGACAGCTACTATTGCGCCGGCACTTCAGGGAATGAAGATGGCACGCACCTTCGTCAAAAACGAGGGCGTTTACTTACTAACTGCTACCCCCCATAATTTGCCTAGCAATGCGCACATCTCTGGGTCGTGCTGTTGCAATTCGGCATGGGTGTATGGAAAAAAATCATTGTGGCCGAAATACGCTTCGGTGGATTCCGCGAAGTACTCAAACGGATTGGTTAGTGCATAGGCACGGTCCATGCGCTTGCGGCCCTCGGAATCCTGGCGTTCGACGCGGTCATACTTGCCGCTGGCCTTGGCTTTTTGGTAGGCGGCGGCGATTTCGCCGATAGCTGGTTGGCCGCCGAGCACGCGGTCGTGGTAGGCATGGGCGAGTTCATGCAAGACGAAGTTGGGCATCCGGCGGGTTTCGGCCTCGAAGATGCGCACGTTGGTGAACTCGACGCCCCGTGCCATAGCCGGGTTGCGTCCGTTCTCGCTTAACCAAGTGCCTTCAGAATGATATTCGGCACGCGGTGGAATCTGAGGATACTCGGGCGAAACCCACAGCGCAACCTTGCGCAACTCAGCAACAGCAGGGGCCGGCACCACCCGCACGATTTCCGCTAGCTGCGCTTCCAACAGCTCAAGGGCGCGTGCTGTGGCCTTGGCCTCAGTGGTCAGCAATTCGCGGCTGAGGTGGACGTTCCAGCCTTGAATATTCCTGATTTCGTGGTGGCTGTCCGGGTTAGCCGCTTTTTCCCGCGCCACCGCCTTGGCATGAATCTGCGCCTGGGCCTGGCGCAGGCGCTGCGGCCACTCAAAGGTCGGCGCCGCCGCCGGATCGTAGCCAGCCAGATGGCCGTTGAGGCGGGTCGCCGGCTTGGTGTGTTGCACCACCGTATCGCCGAACACCTCGCGGCAGAGCGCAGCGAGGGCAGGATCATATTCTAACAATGTTTCACGGGTATGCACATGATTGTGATCGTGATCATTCACCCGATCGTGCCCATACCAACCGGCCACGCCGACGGCAAAGTACTCGCAATGGTTCACCGCAGCATACTTGCCCTTCCACAGGCCGGCCTTCATCGCCGCAGCGTAGGTGGCTTGCAGACGTGCGTCGAACGTCGGGTCCACGTTCATCATACCACGCAGATGAATATTATGGGCAAACTCGTGGATGAGTATGCATTCTTTGGCATATGGGTCGCCCGGGTAGCAAAGGACATTCTCCTCGGCACACACGCAGAACGGGTCGGTATCGCTGCCACCGAGGCCGCGAGCCCTCGCATCCCAAAAGTCCTTGGCCGGCAGGTCCTCGAACCCCGGCTCCTTCTCGTCGCACATCCGCACAAACTCCGGCAAATCCGTCGTGTATTCGTTATATGCCATGACACACAGCCGCGCCCCACTCTTGATCATGGCATCGCGCACGTCGGGCCGTTTGGCAAGCATTTGGTTCACCAGATAGGCGGCTTCCTTGAGTGCGTATGGGTTGACTTTGGCAGAGCTGACGATGGGAAAACCATTGGCGCTCACGGATTGCGTGTAGAACGCAGGCACTCCGTCCTTGCCCAGCGGATCGAAGCGGTACCCCTGCACCGGAACCTCGCTGGTAACCTTGGCCACCGCTTTGTCATCACGCCCCACCACTTCAAAACAATGACCCAGGGTGGTGGTTAGGATCGTTTCCTGCCCCGCCGCGATCGATCCGTTAGATATGCGTTCGGTGGCAGACTTGAGCCAGAAAACATCGACGGTCTCGTTGCTTCCATTGATGATTTGCAGTTTGGGCCGTGGCAGGGCTGGCACGTCTGCAGCCGTCGCAAGTGCGCCGGCCAACAAGCCGAGTGAGGTGATTGAGATAATGGTTAGTTTCATGTGCAATTCTTACTTCGCTGTGATGCTTCGCAATTCCGGTTGGGTGGTGGCAGCTTCAATGGCCTTGATAGCTTCTTCAACTGAGTCGATGCGAACCTGGTTAATCGCCCCCTTGGGGAATCGACCTTCAGCGCATTCGGTATTGAATTGCGCGATCAATTCCTTAAGTCCCGGCAACACTTCGCGGGCGGCCGTGCCGTAGGGGATCAACTCCTTCATAATCTCACCGGTGCGTTTCTGGCTGCCGTGCCCGCCCTGAGTTTTGGCAAAGATAACGGCGGCGGCGATGCCCTCCTTGTAGTGATACTTAGCGAGTGCCTTGTAAGCGCCCATGCGGATCTCATTGGCAAACATCTTGTCCGCCGGACTCGGCGTTCTAACGGCAGCGACTAAATCAGGCCCCAGTGCCTCAACGTCTTCCAATGTCAGCAACTTCTCAAACGTCTTGCGCAGGGTGGCACGCGCCATGCCGTCGGCATTGAGAGCCACTGCCTGAATCGCCGGATAGAGCCACTTGCGATCCACACCCTCGATGGAGTTCTTCATTACATTGCCAAACAGCGTGGCAGCCAGTTCTCCGTGCGTGAGCTGGATCGGGTCGTCCCACACAATCGGTTGCAAAGGCTCGGCGGTGGCCACCACGGCCTGCAACATCCCGGGCAGCACCGGCTTGGCGGCATCCCCCATTTTTTTTAAGGCGTTGGCGGCCTTGACCCGCAGCCAACGGTCCTGATGGGTTAGCAAGCGAACCAGCACCGGCAACGCCGCCGGGTCCTTGATGCAACCCAGCGCCTCACAAGCACCTTGCCGCTGGTGCGCATCCGCGCCCTCGGCCATGGCTATCAATGCGGGCACCATGGATTGGGCCTCGGGCCGCTTGGCGAGTTCCTCGGCTGCCCAACCGCGAGCGATGGGCGACCAGTCGGCGAACGCCGCCACCAGCTCCTGCGGGGTTTTGTTGGTCCGTGCAACGTCGAACTTGCCGGACACGACGGCTTGAGCGACGTCTTGTTGGCTCAGGAAATTTGCTGGATTCTCGTCCCTGCCGGTGATGCAAAGTTTCTTAAGGGGCAGCGAATACGTTAGAACATAAGTGGCGGTGGGACTGATGCCATAGTAACTGGGATGGGCGAAATAGGTGTTCTCATCGGGCTTTTTCTGGCCGGGCCCGTGCTGTTCCCCACCATCATAGGTGAACGAGCCATCGCAGCGCCGCATCAGGTCGAGGTGCCAGGAGGCCTCCCTGACAAAGGCGGCGGCGGCTGCCGGGCCGCCCATGCTAGCACCCAATGCACCCCACAGATAGCTGAACCCTTGGCCCGTGTGCCCGTATTCGCGGCTCTGAAAGGATGCAGTGACCATTTTGGCATAGAATTGAGTTTGCGCGACGCGATTGCCCTGGACGCCATACATCACAGCCGCCATCGCATTCTTGCCATTGTTGTCATGACTGGCCCACGGCATGTGCTCGCCATAGGGAACCGACCCTTTATCGACAAAGTATCCGAAAAACTTGGCAGAGCGTTCGATAGCCGGATCAATCTCGGGATCGCTCACGCCGCACTTCTTGCCCATCACGATGGCAATGTTGGCGATGAGTCCTGCGGCGTTGACCGGGCCATAGGGCGGAATCGAGCCGTGAAGTTGGCCATCGGGCGTGGGTTCGGCACCGCCGTGACCAAAGGTGCCGTACATCCCCTGGCCCTTGGCGAGGGCGATGGTGTATTGCTGGATGGCAGGCAACACCTGCTTATCGTTCGTTAGAAGATAATACTCGCAGAGCAGCAAACTATCGTAGCCCCACATCCACGAGCTGCATCCCTTCAGATGGAGATCTGCGGGGGCTGTCGAGCGGGCATAGTCGCGCACCTTCGGCAGGTATTGCGGATTGCCGGTAGCCAGCAGCGCCAGCGCGTTGATTGAACCAAATCGGCTTTTACTTAGAGGTTCCTTCTCAAGCGCCTTGCAGGCCTCGGCGAGAATCAACTGGCTCTTCGGGCAGTTGTAAGGGGCGGTGGCGCTGTAACTTCCCAAAACCTTCAACTTCAGCCGGACCTCGCGAGTCTTGCCCTCGCGCCAGACCGTTAGATCGAGACGACCTTGGCTGGCGGTCTTTTCCGCTTCGGTGATGGCCTTGGCCAGTGTCTTGCGGGCATCATCACTGAACGGCTTGCCGCCGACCCCGAGAATGATATCATCGACTTTCATCAGGCCATCGGCCGGAGTTTTGGGTCCGACGTCGGTGACGAGGATTTGGCGGCTGGCAGCGGTGATTCGTCCTTGCTGGCTATCGAGATTGGATGCAGGACGGGTGTAAATCCAGCCGCGCATTCCCGTCGCGCCCAGATTCCAAGTTTCGCTGAGATTCACGCCGTCGCGCTGAGTTCGCAAATCAGGCGGCGTCTTCGGGGCTTCGGCTGCCTGGGCGCAGGAACTCATCGCGGCCAGGGCGGCCAAGCACAGCAGGTGGGTGCGGGAAATTTTCATGGATTGGGCTGTTGGTGGGGACTGTTTGGGTTGATATCCTTGGCTTCCTCGATGGATTTGATGACCTCGTCGGCCGTAGCTGAACGGGTGTCCTTGGTTTGGTTGGCTGCTTTTTCCTGGGCTTTCCAACTGGCGGACAGGGCTTTGAGTTGCGGCAATATTTCGGAGGCGGCAGGGCCGTACTCCTTGAGCAGCGGGAGGATGTCGCGGGTCCGCTGGCCCCAACCGTTCTGCGTCTTGGCATATTCGATAAACACCGGCAGACCCTTGATGATCTTGTTTTTCGCTAGAAACTTAAGCGCGTCCACGCGGATTTCCTGGGCATACATTTCGCCGCTCGGGGCGGTGTCGTTAGCCACCTTGATGATCTCCGGCTCCAGTGATTTCAGCTCGTCTGTGCTCAGGGTTTTGAACATCGAGCGCACCGCGAAGGTGCCAATGCCGTCGTCACTGGCAAGCATGCGCCGCAGGACCGGATAGATCAACTCGCGGTCGATGCCATCCAACGAATTGGCAACCAGACCGGGCTGGGGCGGAATTTGGTCGATAAAGTCGGCGCGAAACAAGGCGTAGGACAGGTACTTCGCCTCAAGTCCTCGGGGGTCGGCGGGGTTGATGACGACGGACATTTTGAGCAACTGGGGCACCGCCTTGAGCGCGGGGCGGCCGATGCCGGTGAGGGCGAAGGCGGCGCGCACCCTCAGCCACATATCGGCTTCGGAGAGTTGGTTGATGAGGCAGTCAGTGGCGGCGGCGGCGCGGCCTTCCATGTATTGCAGAGCCAGGCAGGCCCCATAACGGGCGTTGAGATCCTTGCTGGCCAACAGCGTGATAAGCTGGGGCGTCACGTCATCCTTGAGCTTGGCCACTTGCTTGGCAGCACGCTGGCGCACAGTAGGCGACCCATTGGTGAGGGCCTTCAACAATGGCTCCTTGCTCTTGAAGATATAGGCATAGTCGAATGGGCCGAGGTTAAAATCGCGCCCACCTTCGAGAATTTGTTGCAAGGCAGGACCACTCACAAAGTTATCCGGGTGTGTGCCTTTGCCGGTGATATAGATCTTTTGCAGCGGCACGGCTTGATGCAGGACGAACAGACCGGTCATATCAAAGTCATAGTTATCGCGGGCGGTGGTGAAGAACGAGCCGTCCCAGCGGCGTGCCAGATCGTAATACCAGCGCTGTTCCTTGAGGAAGGCAGCGAGGGCCGCGGGGCCGGCGCGGTTGGCGGAAAGCGCGCCCCACAGGTAGCCGAGGTAGTTACCGGTATGGCCGAGTTCCTTTTCGCCGTAGGCGGCCGTTGACATCCGCGAGAAGAACCGCGTACCCGCCGCATCTCCCAAAATGTCGAAGGTCACGGCTGCCGCGCCACTCTTGCCATTGTCATCGTGGAGCCAGTAGGGCGGGTGGTCACCATAGGGAATCGATCCCTTGCCTATGTAAAAACTGTAAAACGTACGAGATTTTTCCACCGCCGCCCGCAGCACCGGGTCGTCAACCCCGCATTTTTGTGCCAGCGCCATCGACATCCAGCAAATCAGGCCCGCCTGATTGATCGCACCGTAGCCGCCAAGAGTGCCGTTGTTGCCCGCCACGCGGAAACCGTGACCGTAGGTGCCGACCGCACTTTGGCCCATGGCGATTTTCTTGCTGACCTCACGGATGGCGGGCAGCACGGATTCATCCTTGGTGGCAAGATAGTATTCAGTTAGAAAAAGATTGGCATAACTCCAAGTCCATGCGTACATTCCTTCCTTGAGGACAAGGTTCATTTGCGGCGGCCCAAGTTTGTTAGCATAAGCCTTGATTGCCGGGAGATATGCCGGATTGCCGCTGGCCAGAAGTGCCAGGGCGTTGACGTTGTCTGGAATGGACGGGTCCCAATTGTCCGGAGAATAGTCGCCACACTGCAACCCACGTTTAAGAATGGCGCTGCAGCCTTGTTCGACGATCAGCTTGGCTTTAGGGCACTGATTGAAGGGCGAGGTCTCTGAGTAACTGCCCATCACCTTGAGCGGGACGGTCACGGGCTTGGTGACGCCCTTGCTCCACACCTGAAGCCTGAGTTGGCCCTTGCCTTCGGTGGTTTCGGCCGCAGTGATCGCCTTGCCGAACGCCACCCGCGCATCCGATTCAAAAGGCCCGGCACAGATGCCAACGATTTCGATGCCGACGATCACATCGCCCACCGCCACCAAGCCGTCGGCAGGTGAGCCTTTCGCGACTTCTGTTATCAAAATTTGCCGCGCTTCAGAGGTATCGAAATCGCGGGTAAATATCCATCCCTTCATGCCGGTGGGACCGAGATTCCAGCTTGGAGTGTCGGTTTTCTTGCCATCCTTGGTGAGATCCGGTGGTGGCGGGTTGATATTGAAATCGAGGTTGCGAACGACTCCCGCGCGGCTGTGAATCAGGTGGAGATTGGTGGCAGCGGTGGATTTTTTTGCCTCCGCCACGGCATGGTTGAACAGCGCCATCGCATCACTTTCAAAAACCTTCCCATTCACACCGAGCAGCACGTCGCCTGTTTGCAGAATGCCCGCGCTGGGGACGCCTCTGCTGATCGAGCCGACAACGATCTCGCTCTTGTTGGCCCCCTCTGCCAGGATCTTGGGGACCCTGGCGTTGACGCCATCCAATTCCAGCGGCACATCCCGGAAATCACTGGAGCCTCCCGCCAGAGCGTGGCCGGCCAACAACATCAATGATAGCCCACAACGCAGGCAATTTCGCATCAAAAGACGGGCGTGGTTCATGTGAGGGCCACTACGCCGCAGGGCCGCTGGTTCTTTCGAGCCACCCGCTCAGCGGTCGATGAGGCCGAATTTAAGGTCAGCTTCCGAGACCGTATCTCCGTTGACCATGCAGCGGCAACGGGTCTGGCCGATAGATCCACGCATCTTGATGATCTCCCCCTCGATGATGAGGGTATCCCCGGGGAGCACAGGACGGCGCCACTTGACGTTGTCGGCGCTCATGAAGTAGCCGATCTTGCCAATGTTTTCCGGTTTCCGCAGCATCAGCACCGAAGATACTTGGGCCATGGCTTCGAGTTGGAGAACTCCCGGCATGATCGGGTGGCCGGGGAAGTGGCCGACAAAGTAGGGTTCGTTGATGGTGACGTTTTTGACGCCGGTGCATTTGCTATCGCCCTCGAAACCGACGATGCGATCGACCATGAGGAATGGGTAGCGGTGTGGGAGGATTTTGAGCACTTCGTTGATATCCATCACACTTTCGCCGCTGGGAATGGTGATGGGGGCGGGCACCATCGAACGCATCCTCGAATACTCAGCCTTGAGCCTGGCCGCCATTTTGGTGTTGGGGCCATGGCCTGGTTTGATCGCCATGACGTGGCCCAGAATGCGGATGCCCGAGAGCATCAGATCGCCGATCAGGTCAAGCGCCTTGTGACGCGCAAACTCATTGGTGAAGCGCAGCGCCTCCTTGGACATGACTTCGTTGCCACGAATGACAATGGCACTCTCCAGCGAGCCTCCTTTGATCAATCCCTTGTCTAGCAATGGTTTGACATCCTCGTAGTACACGAATGTGCGCGCCCCACAGATCTCCTTTTCATAAGTGGCTGGAGTCACCTCAGTGGAAAAATACTGGGTGAAACGACCCTCCGGGCCGACGTTGGTGACCGATACCCGAAATGACTTGCTCGGAACAATGGTGATAAGGGTGCCGTCTCCGGTTTCCAAATGCATTGGCTCGCGAATTTCCCAAACCTTGCTGGGCGCACTTTGGGCCGAAATTCCCGCCTGTTTGATGAGTTCCACAAACGGCCGCGACGAGCCATCGCCGATGGGAGGCTCGTTGGCATTCATTTCGATGAGGGCATTGTCGATGCCCATGCCACAGAGCGCGGAGATCACGTGTTCGACGGTATGAACCTTGACGGAGCCCTCAGCCAGGGTGGTGGCGCGCTCAACAGTTTGGACCTTTTCCACATCCGCGCTGATAAACGGCTGGTCGGGCAGATCAACGCGGCGAAACTTCAAGCCGTGGCCCTCTGGTGCCGGGCTGATGGAGAGCGAAACCCTCTCTCCCGTGTGGAGTGACGTGCCTTCAAGGGTGGCCGTGCCGGCGAGCGTATGCTGAACTGCGTGGGTCATGTGGCCCGCAGTATTCCGGCATCGCGAGCAAAATTCAAGCCGGAAACCGCGCATTACTCCCGCTGCCACCGAGGCACACGACCCCTTTCCTTGGTCTAGGGCTCTCTGATCCGAAAATTGCCAAAATGGGTTGCCCTGCAAATTCGAGCTTGCCCCGGCTGCGGTTTTGCCGTATTCCTCGGCTTCAGGCAGCCTATGAGTGGCGGACGAACAGGTGTCGTCCATCATTGATGAGCCAGCCCCCGGCATCCAGCCACCTCATGATTTTTCAGAAACGATCCTTATTAAAAACTGCCGCGACCGCTTGCAATAAGCGGTTAGCGCTCGTCGGTACCCATCCATGACCCGGCGTTTGGCTCATCGTTTCGCAGCCCCTCTTCGCACGGGTATCGTGTGGCGGCTTTGTTCGCTTGCACCCCGCTGCGTCGCATTCACCCACTGGAGGACATCGCCATAGCTAAGCCACAAAGAGACCAAAACAGGGGTCGTTTCCGCGACATGACGCGGATCAACGACCGAATCCGCGCCCCCAAAGTCCGTGTCATCCTCGCCACCGGGGAGCAACTCGGCGTAATGAGCTCCCGTGATGCCATGGCCAGAGCCATGGCCATGGGCCTCGACCTCGTCGAAATTGCCGGGCAGGTGGACCCACCTGTCTGCAAGATCATCGACTACGGGAAATACAAGTACGAGCAGGCCAAGCTCAAAAAGCAAAAGTCCAAGAGCGCCACCCGGATGAAGGAAGTCAAATTCCGGGTCGTCACCGGTCAGCACGACTACAATATCAAGCTCGGGCGTGCCGAAGGCTTTCTTGACGGCAACCACAAGGTGCGCTTCGTACTGCAATTCAAGGGTCGCGAAAACGCCCACAAGGACCTTGGATTTGTCGCTCTCAACCGCATCATCGAGGACCTCAAGACGATGGCCCAAGTCGATCAACCGCCGCGCCTCAATGGCCGTGCGGTGGCCATGATCCTCTCGCCACTGCCCCAACACCAGCGCAAGCGCAAATTCCACTTATTTCATGGTGAACTCATGGAAGAAGACGACTTTGAGGAAGACGAAACCGCAGAGGACGAGGAAGTGCCGGATGAAGTGGCCGAAGCGACAAGCGAGGAAACCGCCCCGGAACCTCCGTCCATGGATGCGAGTCAGTAGAGTCCTTGAAAAACAAGGGATCTTGTCGTTCGTTCAAACTCTCTGTCGCGAGTCCTGCTTGCAATTGAGCGTGTCCCCCACCCCATGCTCTATCTGTTTGACATAGACGGCACTCTCATTGACACCGGCGGCGTCGGGATGAAAGCGTTGCACGAGGCGGCGCTGGAGGTTTTTGGGGAGGTGGGGCCGCCTTTGGATTTAGCGGGCAGCACGGACCGGGGGATCGCTGAGTGCCTCCACGCCCATTTCGGCATCCCTCCGGAGCGCCAACAAATCGAGGAATTTTTTGCGGCTTATCATGTTAGGCTCAACTGGCATTTGGCCCATGGCCAAGTCACTGGCCGGGTACTCCCCGGCGTGCCGGAGATTCTGTCGGCCTTGGCAAGCCGACCTGGATCGACGCTCGGCTTGCTCACCGGCAACACGGCAGCCGGGGCCGCCGCCAAGTTGCGGCATTTCAAACTGGACGGATATTTTGGCTTTGGGGCCTATGGTGAGCACCACGCCGAGCGCAACAACCTCGGTCCGATTGCACTGGAACGGGCGGCGGCATATGTCGGCCACTCATTCACCGCAGATCAGACCTTGGTCATCGGCGATACCCCCAAAGACATTGCCTGCGCCCATGCCTTCGGTGCCCGCTGCCTCGCCGTGGCCACCGGCCGCTTCTCCACCGCAGAGCTAACATCCCACGGCGCAGACGTCGTTGTCGAAACTCTGGTACAGGCACTCGATCTGACGGTTTTTCAATAGCAGCCCCGCAGGTCCACGGTGGGTCGAGGGTTCAAAACTTGGGTATTTCAAGGAATCTATAGTGCCCGCACTTGCTCCAGTGTTAGACCAGAAACCATGGCGATTTGTTCGGCGCTGAGCAGGCCGGCACGTTTCAGCGCAAGCGCCACCTCCAACTTCCCGTCCAACTTGCCTTCCAACTTGCCCTCCAACTTGCCCTCCAACTTGCCCTCCAACTTGCCCTCCAACTTGCCCTCCAACTTGCCCTCCAACTTGCCCTCCAACTTGCCCTCCAACTTGCCCTTTTTCTCGCCCTGCTGAAACGAGCTGTCCAGCAGCGTCAGTTCGCAGCGGATACTGTCCCAGTAGCGGTCGTAGGTTTCGAGTTCCGCACGGGAGAAGGCACTCTCCGCCACACATTCGAGCGCCTCGCGGGTTTCCGGCGATTCTAGCAACTCAGGAGCAGGAGTTGCGTCATCTGCCCCGCCGATTTCGGTCATGAAGCGCAGCCAGAGTTTGCGCATTCGGTCACTGGCGATGGCTTGCGGCTGGAACTTCGGCAGTTCCACAAACACGAATTCCAACCCCTCCATCCGCCGCTGCGTGTGCTCAAGTTCCACGATCGCGTAATGATGGTAAAACTCAGGGGAGGCCCGCTCAAATATCTGGTTGACCAAATTGAGCGAAAACACCGGCTGCAGCGCGGTGTATTTTTCCGCCCGGTCGGCCTGCCGGACGAAGGCCTTGGAGGCGTTGAATAACACCCGGCTCTTGAAGCTGTCCGTCCAAAACATCTGCATTTCCACGATAAAGTGTCGCCCAGCACGGTCCACGCAGCGCACATCGACAATTGAGTGCTTCATGCCCGGGATTTCCGGTACCAACTCGGTGGGCAGGTATTCGAGCGACTCGACGGGCTCGACGAGCGGCAGCAGAGCGTTGAGAAAACTCTTCAGAAGCCTAGGGCGGCTGAAGAGTTTTTTGAACACAAGATCGTTCTTGGGATCAAGGTAGCGCATAGCTGAACTGTTGCCGTTGGCACGGCAATGTCAAGTATTAGCCACCTCGAAAGGGGCGACTCCGGGGAGGGTTCGGAGCGTATGCCGCCACGCCCTGCCCCATACTCACCACGTCCGCAGTTGACCAAGCGGCCATCTGCCTCCTACACTCTCCGGCGGCGCTGCCAGAGCGCGGTGCAGCTCCACGAAGCCACCTCAACATCCCGCCGCCCCCGATTCTTCCCTTCAACGCACACAACCAACGATTTCCAACGCAAGTACCGCCATGAACGAACGCAAAACCCTCGACGAACGCCAGCAAATGACCGATTTGGAACGGCTGCGCCATTCCTGCGCCCACGTCATGGCCACCGCCATCTGCCGCCTCTGGCCCGACGTCCAACTCGCCGCCGGCCCGCCCGTGGAAAACGGGTTTTACTACGATATGGACTTGGCCCACCGGATCACGCCGGAGGATTTTCCCCGCATCGAAGAGGAGATGAAGCGGGTGGTGAAGGATAACGACCCGTTCGAGCGGGTCTCCATTTCCCGCGATGACGCGCTGGGACTGGCCCAAAGCGGCCGGCTCGGGGCAGTGAGCGAGCGGGCTATGGTGAGTATTTTCAAGTTGGATTTGCTTGCCTCGATCCCGGAAGACGAGGAGATATCGATCTTCAAGAACGGGGATTTCTGGGACTTGTGTGCCGGTCCGCACGTCGGCCGCACTGGCAATTGCAAGGCCTTCAAGCTGATGAGCATCGCCAGCTCGTATTACAAAGGCGACAAGGATCGCGAATCCCTGCAACGACTGTACGGCACCTGTTTCAAGAATTCCACCGAACTGCAGGACCACCTGACCCGTCTGGAAGAAGCCAAGAAACGCGACCACCGGCGCCTAGGCAAGGAACTGGGGCTCTTCCACATCGATGAAGCCGTCGGCCAAGGGCTCATTTTGTGGAAGCCAAAAGGCGCGCTGGTCCGCCGCGCGCTCCAGGAATTCATCACTGAGCAACTCGACAAGCAGGGATACTCGCAGGTATTCACCCCGCACATCGGCAAGCTCGACCTCTATCGGACGTCCGGCCATTTCCCTTACTATCAGGAAAGCCAGTACCCACCCATCGCCGAACGCGACGTGCTGGAACGCCTCGCCGACGAAAATGCCACCTGCGGCGAGTTGCTCAACGGCTTGGCCAGCGGGGCCTTCGAAGGCTACCTGCTCAAACCGATGAATTGCCCGCACCACATCAAAATTTATGCGAGCGATCCACACTCGTACCGCGACCTGCCGGTGCGTCTGGCTGAGTTTGGCACCGTTTATCGCTGGGAGCAATCCGGCGAACTCGGCGGAATGACCCGCGTGCGAGGCTTCACTCAGGACGACGCCCACTTGTTCTGCACGCCCGACCAAGTGGCTGCCGAAGTCGCCGGTTGCCTCGATCTGGTTAAAAAAGTCCTCGGCACCCTCGGCATGCATGATTATCGCGTCCGCCTGTCGCTCCGCGATCCTGACTCTGACAAATACGTCGGCGACGCCGAGAATTGGGACAAGGCGGAAGCCTCACTGCGCGACGCCGTCCAAACACTCGGCGTCGAATACACCGAAGAACCCGGCGAGGCCGCCTTCTACGGCCCCAAAATCGATTTTGTCGTCAAGGACATCATTGGCCGCGAGTGGCAGTTAGGCACCGTCCAAGTCGATTACAACCTGCCCGTTCGCTTTGATCTAACGTACGTCGGGGCAGACAATCAGACGCACCGCCCGGTGATGATTCACCGCGCGCCGTTCGGCTCGCTGGAGCGCTTCACCGGCCTGCTCATCGAGCATTTCGAAGGAAAATTCCCAACCTGGCTGGCCCCGGAGCAGGTACGCGTCATCCCCATCTCGGAAAAAACCCTCGATGCCGCCGAAACATCCGCCGCACAGCTCGCAGACGCTGGCATCCGCGTCACCGTGGACCGAAGTAATGACAAAATCGGTGCCAAAATCCGTCTCGCCCGCCTCGACCGCGTCCCCTACATGCTCGTCCTCGGTGCCCGCGAAGTGGAGGACGGCAGCGTCTCCGTGCGCCACCGCGACAACGAGGATCTAACTACCAAATCGCTGTCCGACTTCATCGCAGCCATCAAGGAGGAAATCCGCACCCGTAGCCTGTAGGGTTGTCCACGACAGGGTGGATGCTATCTGCCCTACTGCTAGACTGAGAATATTGGCTTGGCGAACGGATGGCGACGCAAACCGTGAGAACTCAGGATTTGGCCACAATCATGCCAAAGCATCCAGCAAGTTCCAATCCCTGAAGTTGCGGAAAAACTGCGGTTTGTCCAGGCTTCGCGACATGACGGTGGCCCGATCGGACTGCCGTCATGTCGCATCCATGACCCGGGCTTCTATCAACAGAACTCAGTGTTCGCCCCCGTTTTCGACAACGGAGCGAACAAGTCGGATTCCCTAACCCGAGTTTCTTATCCTGAGGCTTCAGCCCTTGATTTTGCAGAGATTCGTATCACACCGGGAAACATGCTTTGGGCTAGACTCCGCGTGCGGTTAGCAAACTGGCTCATCAGCATGTTAGAACTAGGCGGAAAACCTGTCAGTGCCCTGTACCAGATCTGTCCAACGTTGTCCCAACTATGCCCACCAGCCGCTTTTTCGGCCCTGCAAAAGGCGAGATTTGGAATCCCACCGCTGTAATGCGGATCCATCCCGGCGTGATATTGACTGAAGGTATTGTGCATGACAAGTTCCATGTGAGCGCCCACCACAACAAGGCGGTGGATGAGGTCCGCAAAGAGGAGCACCGGAAATTGATGAGCGCTGGCGACGACACCCTCAAGAAGAGCAAATACATGTGGCTGAGGAACTTTCCCGACCTGCGGTGCGAGCCATCGTTTCAGGAGCTTTACAATGCCAATCTGAAACGGTTTGACTCTTTCCGGGGCATCTGGCAGTTTCTGCCCCGCCGTCGGCACATGCATGACCACACTGAGAAATATTCAACGCCCCCTAGCATTTTTGATGTCGGCGCTTGCCCTTTGCGCGATGAGCGCCAGCGGAGCGGACAAACTGCGCGACCACGAGGTAGTGCTAGACGGGCAGGGCCGTCTTCAGGCGTGGACGAGTTATGACAATGTGCTCAAGTGGAGCATGAACTTCATCGAGAGTTGTCCCACGGTTCCGACCAAATTTGGTGACGATCCGTGGTATCTTGTGACCTCGAAGTTGAGCCCCAAGGGTGAGTATTTGGCCAACCAGAATTGCCAGGGAAGCCATGCGTACTGGGCGATGGAGAGTTTGGCGCGGTATTTTGCCTATACTGGCGATGAGCAGGCCATTCCACCGGTGAGGCGGATCGTGGAGCGTGTGTTATTTTACCACTCGCCGACGGACTGGGCGTGGCCGAACGTGCCGAGCACTCAGGATGACAGCCCGGACGGGGAATACACCGATGAGCGCAGCGAGCCCGACAAGATGAGTCTGGTGGGCGTCGCCTATCTGAAATTCTACAAATTCACGGGTGAGGATAAGTATTTGAAGGCGGCGTGCGGAATTGCGGCAACCCTCGCCTCCCACCTGCAGCCCGGTGATGAAAACAAGTCTCCGCTGCCCTTCCGAGTCAATCGGAAAACCGGGGAAGTCGTGGACAACTACACCGCCGCAATGATCTGCCCGGTCATATTGTTCGACGAGTTGATCCGCCTTGGCGAGACCGGCGCCGGGAAGTATCCCGCCGCTCGCGATGCACTCTGGAAGTGGATCCTCGACTATCCGATGAAGAACCAGAAGTGGTCGGGCTACTACGAGGATATGGTAAGCAACCACAGCAACCTCAATCAACAGATCCCGATGGAGACGGCGCGCTTCATGCTTCGCCACCCGGAAATGGATCCAGACTATAAGCGTCATGTGCCTGAGTTGTTAGCCCTGGTCAGGGACCGCTTCGGTAAAACCAAACGCTTTGGTGCCACCAGCATCAAGGAACAGGATATCTGCTTTTTGGAAATGGGCAGCCATACGGCCCGCTATGCCTCGATCGCTGCTGAGTGGTTCTCCGTCTCACAGGATGCAGGTTGGCGGGAGGAAGCTCGTGCCGCCTTTGCCCTATCGATTTATTCGTTTTTCAGCAAGCATTCGAAGGACCAATGTGCGGTAAACTACGTCGGGATTGGCTACACCTGTCCGTGGTTCACTGACTCGTATTTTGACTACTTGTGTCACATTCAGGATGGGATGGCCGAGCTGCCGGAGATGGCCCCGGCGGATGCGGACCATCTCATCGGGACGGATTCCATCATCAGGCAAGTGAAATATGAGCCTGGTCAGGTCACCTACACGGCGTTTGAGGCAGCGGGAAACGAGGAACTTCGCCTGAGCTTCAAGCCGGTGAGCCTCACTGCCGACGGCAAGGAACTGCCCGCCTCGGCGTGGAGCTACGGCGAGTTCCATGGAGCATCCGGGGTGTTGCGCATCCATCGCGAGGCGGCCCGCAAGGTCATCATCAGTGCCACCACACCCAAAACCTCACCTTGAAACGTTTGCAGGCCCGAGCCTGTGGATACCGTGACCAACCCGGATTTTTTCATCCCGGAAAAATTTTTTCTATCGCGGGGGGTGTGGGTTGAGGCAGGGTTGCGGGGCAGCAAAATGAAAGCACTCGTCAAGGCCAAGGCAGAACCTGGATTGTGGTTGGAAGACGTCCCGGACCCGGAAGTGGGTCCGATGGACGTGTTGATCAAGATTCGTAAGACGTCGATTTGCGGGACGGACGTGCACATTTGGAAGTGGGACTCCTGGGCGCAGCGCACGATTCCGCTGGGAATGCATGTGGGCCACGAGTTTTGTGGGGTGGTTGAGGCGGTGGGCTCCGGGGTCACCGAGGTGCAGCCGGGCGAATGGGTGTCCGGCGAGGGCCACATCGTCTGCGGTCGTTGCCGCAATTGCCTGGCTGGCCGTCGCCACCTCTGCCCGAACACGCTGGGCGTGGGCGTCAACCGGCCGGGGGCATTTGCCGAGTACCTGTCGATCCCGTATCGGAATGTTTACAAGGTCAATGCGAACATTCCCGAGGAGGTCATCTCCACCTTTGATCCGCTCGGCAATGCCGTTCACACTGCCTTATCCTGGGATTTGGTGGCCGAGGATGTGCTTATCACCGGAGCCGGGCCGATCGGCTGCATGGCAGCGGCCATTTGTAAATTTGCCGGAGCCCGCCACATTGTCATCACCGATGTGAACCCGTATCGTCTGGAACTCGCCAAAACGTTAGGTGCCACGCGGGTGGTCAATGTGACCACGGAGTCGTTGGTTGATGTGAAGCGGGAGTTGGGGATGCAGGAAGGGTTCGACGTGTGCTTGGAAATGTCCGGGCATCCGTCCGGGTTGAGCGACATTCTCGAGCACAGCTCCAACGGTGCCAAGATCTCACTGCTGGGCATTT
The DNA here is from genome assembly GCA_903827375.1 of Akkermansiaceae bacterium. GTDB lineage: Bacteria > Verrucomicrobiota > Verrucomicrobiia > Verrucomicrobiales > Akkermansiaceae > Luteolibacter. Next base: position 36,984 of record CAIKHZ010000304.1, on the reverse strand, counting down.
TTCCGGAAAAAGTCGCCATCGATTGGGACAAAGTCATTTTCAAGGGCCTCGTCCTCAAGGGGATTTACGGCCGCGAGATGTTTGAAACCTGGTACAAAATGAGCAGCATGATCCGCGCAGGACTGAATATCGCCCCGGTCATCACCCATCGCTTTGGTTTCCGCGATTTTGAACAAGCCTTTGCCACCATGATTTCGGGACAATCAGGGAAAGTTGTCCTCGACTGGACCCATTGAGCGACGCCCTCCGTTCTGGCACGCTATCTGCATGGTCTGATTTTCACCCATTTCCAACCTTTAACCCTAATAAATTCAACATGCCAAAATCATTTTTACCCAAACCGTTTGCCCACAGTTACAAGATAGCGCCGCAGTACGCGAAGAGTGTGGCGTATTTTTCCTGTGAATTTGCCATAGGCCAGAGTTTCAAGGTGTACTCGGGAGGGCTGGGATTTCTGGCTGGATCACACATGCGCTCTGCGGCTGATTTGCGCCAAAACCTCTGCGGCATCGGCATCCTCTGGACTTATGGCTACTACGATCAATCCCGCGGCGAAGATCAGGAGCTGGCCATTCAGTTCCGCAAAAAACGTTACTCATTCCTCAAGGACACCGGGATTCGCTTCACCGTGCCGATCCACGGTCACCCGGTGTGGGTTAAGGCGATGTTCCTGCCCGGCGACGAGTTTGGCACAGTGCCCATGTTTTTCCTCAGCACCGATATCGAGGAAAATGACACCCTATCGCGGGCCCTGACCCACCGACTCTACGACAACGACTACCTTCGGCGCATCGCCCAATACATCATCCTCGGTGCCGGCGGGGCGCGCTTGCTCGAGGAACTCGGCGTCGATCCGGACGTCTGGCACCTCAATGAAGCCCACGGCCTGTCCGCCGCGTTCCGCGTTTATGAACGCTATCGAAAAATCGAGGAGGTCAAGCGCCGTTTCGTGTTCACCACCCACACCCCGGAGGAAGCTGGCAATGAGACCCATGATTTCAAGTTGCTGCGGGATTTCTCATTTTTCGGTGACGTACCGGAGGGTGAATTGCGTGCCATCACGGGCCTGGAGGGGGATGTGTTCAATCATTCGCTTGCAGCGCTTCGCCTCAGTCATTCGGCCAACGGTGTTTCAAAGCTTCATGGCGAAGTGTCCCGCCAAATGTGGAGCAAGTATCCCAATATCTGCACAATCACCCACGTCACCAACGCCCAAAATAAAAAATTCTGGGCAGACAAGCCGCTCGAAGCCGCCCGTCAAGCTGGGGATCTCGACGCGCTTCGCGAGCGCAAACGCCAGCTCAAGGTGGAACTCTTCGAACTCGTGGCCGATCAAACCGGCAAGCACTTCAACCCCGATGTGCTCACCCTCGTCTGGGCACGCCGCTTCGCCGGTTACAAGCGCCCCGACCTGATCGTGCGGGACGCCGACTTGTTCCGCGCTCTCATCGGAAATGCCCAGCGTCCGATCCAGATTCTGTGGGCCGGCAAACCCTATCCGTTTGACAGCGGGGCCATCGACACCTTCAACCACCTCATCCACCTAACCATGGACACTCCCAATGCCTCCGTGCTGGTTGGATACGAACTGGGTTTGTCGCGCCTATTGAAAAATGGCTCGGACATTTGGCTCAACAACCCAGTGGTCACCCGCGAGGCTTCAGGCACCTCCGGCATGTCCGCCGCCATGAATGGTTCCGTGAATCTATCAACCAACGATGGCTGGGTCTGTGAATTCGCTCGCAACAAGCAAAATTCCTTCATTGTGCCGCCCGCCGATCCCCAACTCAGCCCGCAAGACCGAGACCGCCACGACATGCTTGAAATCTATCAGATCCTCAACGACACGGTGCTGCCACTCTATTATGAGAAACCGGACGACTGGTATCGTGTGGTGCTCAATTCCATGAACCAAGTGGTGCCATTTTTTGATGCTGACCGGATGGCCGACGAGTATTACAAAAACATCTACTCGTGACGACCATCGCCGGGCAGCTCGCCGAACTCATCGGCGCGGATAAGGTGTCTAGCACGGCAGAGGTGCTCGCCGGACACTCGGGCGACAAATGGTCGGCCTCTCATTTGCCGGATTGGGTGGTCTTTCCAGAAAGCACGGCGGAAGTGGCCACTGTGCTGGCTTACGCCCACGCCCGGCGCTTGGCGGTGACCACGCGGGGTGCTGGGGTTGGCTATGTTGGCGGTTGCGTGCCGATCCAGGGTGGCATCGTCCTGTCCACCGCCCGCATGAACCGTATTCTGGGCATCCATCCGCAAGATGGCGTCGCCGTCGTCCAACCTGGCGTCATCACCCACGCCTTGCAGGAGGCCGTCCGCGAACTCGGCTGGGAATACCCACCAGACCCGGCGTCGCTCAAGGAATGCTCGATCGGTGGCAACATCGCCACCAACGCTGGCGGCCCGCGCTGCCTGAAATATGGCGTGACCCGCGCCTATGTCTTGGGCCTGGAGGTGGTGCTTGCTGACGGCCGCATCCTGCGCAGCGGTGGCCGGTTGCACAAAAACAAGACTGGTTTTGACCTCATCGGGCTGTTCACCGGATCCGAAGGGATGCTCGGGGTCGTCACCGAGGCCACCTTGCGGCTTATCCCACGACCGGCCAGTCGCGGTATGTTAGCGGCTATTTTCCCGGATTTCCCACTGGCCGCCGCAGCCGTCCAAGCCATCCTAAACGCGGGCCATCTGCCGTCTGCCCTCGAAATCACCGACGCCTTCACCCTCGCCGCCGCCCGCCGTCGCCTTGGCCCGGATGTTTTTCCACAAGGCGATGCCTATCTGATCGTGGAAATCGACGGCCGCCCCGGCGCCGTCCAAGCCGAGCTCGACGAGCTCCAGCCCCTGCTCGCATCTCTGGGTGCCACCATGATCGACCGCGCTCCGGACGAACCCTCCTGCGAACGCATCTGGCAACTCCGCCGCGAGTTCTCCTACGCACTTCGCGATACCGGCCTAACCAAACTTAACGAGGATATCGTCGTCCCTCGCTCCCGCTTGGTCGAATTGGTCGAATTTGCAAAATTATTAGAAGCCGAGACCGGCATCCCCATCGCCTGTTTCGGCCATGCCGGCGACGGCAACATCCACACCAACCTGATGGTCGGCGACTATGCCGATGAGGCGGTTAGGGCTGCAGCCCATGTTGCGCTGGACCGGCTTTTCGCCTGGGTTCTTGACCACGGCGGCGCCATTACCGGTGAGCACGGGGTGGGCTTGGCCAAAAAACCCTGGATCAACGCGGCCCTCGGCGAGGTGGCGCTCAACGTCCACCGCCGCCTCAAACACGCTCTCGATCCCCACAACATTCTCAATCCGGGAAAGTTTCTCGACCCCTGAGTGTGGCAGAAAAGTGGTGTGTTCGAATCACTCCATGCGGTGCAGCTCGCGGAATCGGGTGGGATTGACCTGCTTGAGATGACGGAAGGTCGCGTTGAAATGTGCCAAACTCTCAAAGCCCGACGCATACGCGATTTGTGAGATATTGCCGTCACTGTCAATCAGCAGACGGGCGGCCTCTCCCACCCGCACCTCGTTGATAAATTGCGTGATCGTCCGCCCTGTGCTCCGTCGGAAAAATTTTGATAGAGCCGCCGGACTGAGCCCTGCCAAACGCGCCAAATCCTGGTGAGATATGCCACTTCGGAAATTTTGATAGACATGACTGTGGATCCTGCGGATGCGCTCACCGGTCCGATGGTCGAGAACGGGTGAAAACCCGGCGCTCGACAAGGGAACGCCGCCGCCTGCTTCGGCCAGGGATTGCAGCAATTCCAACATGACCAGCAAGCGCCGCATCCCCGACAAGCCGGGCAATCTCTCCATCTCCCGCGCCGCATGCCCACTCTCGGGCCCGCTAAAACACAAGCCCCGTGCCGACTGCTCCAGCAAGCCCCCGATGTCCTGCAACTCGTGCAAGTCCCCGGCCAAATTCTCTAACCAAGCACTCCGGAAGTGCACGTAGATGGATCGCGCCCGCTGACGACGCGGCAACGCCAACAGGTCGCTGCGCCAGACGTGGGGCACATTGCTACCTAACAAAACAAGATCGCCCGGTTCAAAGTTGCCGATATGATCCCCCACGAAACGCTGCCCGGAACTTTCCAAGATGAGTGTCAGTTCCACCTCTGGATGGTAGTGCCAACCCCGTTCAAAACGCGGCTGATCATATGAAACCACCCCCATCGAGGCATCCGCAGCGGCTGGCACCTCCTCGAAGCGGGCGGTGGCACAGCATGCGGCTCCACACACATGGCGCGGTCCGTCCGTGGTGGCTTCGTCGGTCTTTCGGCTCCTTGGCATGGCGGTTGATCCGAGCAGCGGCTTGTCCTCTGGCGCAACCCCATTTGCTCACTTGCCCCGCTAGAGAGCAAGTGCAATTCCACCCTAACATTGTCAATACAACATCGGGATTGGACAACTGAGCGGTGGCACCTTGCCCCGGGTTCTGTCAGAATCCTTTCTAGCCGATCCATCCTAGAGCCCGCCGTCCCGGGGCTGGAATGGCAGTTATTCACAGTTGACCTTGCATCAGATGCTAACTCCGAAACAACGCATGTGCCACGCTTTGTGGCGTCAACCGGTGGACCGCTTGCCGGTACAGACGAACTACACCGGTGCAATCGCGGCCAAACTTGCCGAGCATTTCCGCTGCACCTCAGCCGAACTCGGTGACCACCTCGACAACCATCTTCTGCGCGTCGATGTGGATCATACCCAACGCCTCAGTGATGACGGCCGCGTGGCTTTCGATTGGTGGGGTGCCGGTTGGGGCACCGAAACGGAGGGCTACTGGCACGCAACGGCACCGCTGGCCGACGATTGCGATCCGGCAACCTTTATCTGGCCCGATCCGGATGCTCCGGGTTTATTAGATAAAGCTGTGGCGGCAATTGCAGGTGATGCGGGCCGCCATTTCGTGGTGCCTAACTTCGGTTTCGCCTTGTTTGAGCGTGCATGGTCGCTGCGCGGGTTTGATCAATTCCTGATGGACTTGGTTTGCGAGCCGGAAGCGGCTGCAGAATTGCTAGATCGGATCACCCTCATTCAGGTTGCGTTGTCAAAGCGTTTTGTGGGCCTCGGGGTTGACGGCGGCTACTTCGGCGATGATTACGGGGCCCAAAAAAGCCTGCTCTTTGCCCCAAGCGTGTGGCGGGAGCTCATCAAGCCGCGCCTAGCTCAAATGTTCGCCGTGTTCCGTGACGCCGGTTTGCCCGTTATCCTCCACTCCGACGGCGACATTTGGCCGATTTTGCCCGACCTCGTGGACATCGGCCTGACCTGCCTCAACCCGGTGCAGCCTGAGGTGCTGGATCACGCCCGGCTGTACCGGGAGTTTGGCCGGAATCTGAGTTTCTATGGCGGCATCTCCACCCAAACCGTCCTGCCCGTTGCTTCGCCCGACGCTGTGCGCGCCGCCACTGCAGCCTGCATCCGCGACCTCGCTCCCGATGGCAGCGGCCTCATCCTCGGGCCATCCCACCGCATGCAGTCGGACATTCCTGTGGAAAATATCCTCGCCATGCTCAGCGCCTTTCCCCGTTAATCGCATTTTGCTAGATATATGACATTCGACACTCAACGCCGCGACCTTGTTGCCCAAGCCTTTTCCAGCTGTTTTGGCGGGTTGCCGTCCGTTTGGTGCCGCGCGCCGGGACGGGTCGATTTGATGGGCAGCCACACGGATTACAACCTGGGTGCTGTTCTAACACTCCCGATTGGTCGCGACACCTGGATTGCCGCCCGGCCCAATTCATCAAGTGAGGTCCGTCTTCATTCGCTCAACCTCGGAGCTGATGCCTCATTTGCATTGGATTCCAATGAAAAATGCCCGGAGCATCCGTGGATTGATTACATCCATGGCGTGGCTGTGGTCTTGCAGGAAGCTGGATTGCCGCTGTGCGGGTTCGACGGAGTGATCCACAGCACGGTGCCCTTGCGCAGCGGCTTGAGTTCTTCCGCAGCGCTTGAATGTGCGGCAGCCACTGTCTTTGAGACGCTTGGCGCTTGGTCCCTCGATCCAGTGGAAAAAGCGCTACTCTGCCAACGCGCAGAAAACCACTTCGTTGGCGTCAACTGTGGCATCCTCGACCAATTTACCTCCTGCATGGGCCGCCAAGGATGCGCTCTGCTCTTGGATTGCCACAACCTCACCAGCCAACCGGTGACCATCGCTGAGGGCATTGGAGTGGTCATCTGCGATACCAAATCACAACGCCAGCTCGCCGGGTCTGAATATGGCGAGCGCCGCGCCCAGTGCGAAAACGGCGCAAGGCTGCTAGGTGCGTCCGCCTTGTGCGAGCTTACCCATGAGGCCTATATCTCCCGCGAACACGAACTGCCGCCGATCGTGGCCAAACGCTGCCGGTTCATCATCGAGGAACACGCTCGCGTCGCCGCTTTGGCGGCGGCTCTTAGTGCCGGTGACCATCCCGCCATCGCCGAACTCACAGCCGCATCGTTCCACGGCGCATCCCATCTCTACGAAATCACATCGCCGGCGATGCACACGATGATGGCCGCCATGCTCGCCGCCCCGGGTGTGCTCGGTGCCCGTCAGGCCGGTGCCGGCTTCGGCGGCTGCATGGTCGCTCTGGTGCAGGTGGACCAACTCGACGAGTTCGCCGCCGCTGTGCGCTCCCATTATTTCGCTGCCACAGCGATCCTGCCTGAAATCTATCCAGTCAGCGCGGCTGCCGGGGCAGGTTTTCTGTGAGAAGCTCGACCCCGTGCCTATCTTGAGGTCGAACACGGGGTTCTGGCGATGGGGGTATGCGAATTTTGGCTGTGGGGTTGTCAATGGGGAATGGATTTGGCAGTTTGTGGCGTCAGCCGCCCATGAGTTCCCTGGTTTACGCCATCAATATCGCCACGCTAGCCCTTTGGTTGGGACTGGCGGGCTTGGACGGTGTTGCATGGCTGCTGCCAATCTGGCATGTTCCGGCAAAATCGTCACGGGCAGGAGAAACGGCGGCCTTGCTGAGTGTACCGGAGATTTCCCTTGGTGCGCCTGAGGCGAGTGCCACCGTGAGTGACCCGGTGCGCGAGCCAGCGGATATTCCGCCTCCTGACGCCTTGCCCAAGCCGCCGCAAATCCCACAAATTGCTGACTTTCCGCCCTTGCCGGAAGTGCCGGAAGTATCGGTGCCCGCCACGCCGTCGATTTCAACAGATCCAAGCAAATCAGCTGCCACTCCAACGCAACGAAGCGTCAAAGTGGCGGTCCAAGCCAGCGAAAATGCCTCTGGCGATGCCCGGGCGGCAGCGCGTGCGGCCCGCATGGCTGCCGGAAAAATGCCACCACCGGTCTATCCAGCGCAAGCTCGCAGCAAGGGACAGAGCGGCTCGGTGCTCATCGAGTTCACCGTAGGTACCGACGGACGAGTGCTCTCCGCCTACGCCAAGGACCCATCGCGCTGGCCTCTGCTGGACAACGAGGCGCTGGACACTGTCCGCCGCTGGACGTTTCCCCCAGGCTCCGTGATGAAACTCCAGCGCCAAATCGATTTCAAACTCAAATAGTCTTTTTCAGTGATTGCCAATATCGTTGTCGAAACATTTTTCAAAGGGGGCTGGGTCATGTGGCCCATCGTTGCCACTTCATTCCTAGCCCTCTGCGTGTTGCTCGACCGCGTCATCTGGTGGCTTCGCCTGCAATCCCGGATCCGCAGTGCCGACCAGAACCAGGCCCGTGAGGCCATTGGCACCGGTGATTTCGCCACAGCCTGGCAACTCGGCCAGGGCACCAATGATCCGTATTTGCTCAATTTGCGTGAAGGCATGACCCATGCTCACACCTCGATGCTCGCCGCCATGCAATTGCACGCCACTCACCTCATCGAAAAATCCGAGGCCCGCATGTGGGTCCTCAGCACTCTCATCACTCTCGCCCCTTTGCTCGGGCTGTTTGGAACAGTCGTTGGAATCATGCGTTCGTTTTCCTTCGTGGGGGCTGAGCAATTGGCGGCCTCCAAGGTATCTGGGGGGATTGCCGAGGCGCTTATAGCCACCGCCTGCGGCATCGGAATCGCAATCTGCTGCCTGCTGCCGTACAATTTTTTCCGCAAGCGGGTGTCGGTGCTGAGGGGATCGCTGGAGCGTTGGATCAACCACACGGAGTTGTTGGTAAAGTCGGCCAAGGAGCACGGTCACGATTTGGAAGGGTTTGCCGCAGGGCTTCGGCCACCTCGCTAGACGTCTATGCCAGTAAAACTTCATAGCTCTTCGAGCGATGATGAGGGCGATGAGGCCCGCATCGAGGTGGTGCCTTTGATCGACATCATGTTCTTCCTGCTCGCCGCATTCATGCTGGTGAGCCTGAGCATGACCCAATTGTACCGGGTGCCGCTGCGCTTGCCGGAGGCCGGCAGTGCTGTGGCGCAGAGCCAGACGCCGCTGGTGCAAATCGCGGTGGATGCTCATGGGGTGATTACCTGGGACAGGCAAGTGGTGACGCCTTCGGAAATCACGGCGAGGCTCAAGCGCGAAAACCTGCCGGCCGATGCGCGGGTGCTCATATCGGGCGATGAGGAGGCTCGCTACAAACAAATGCTCGCCGTGCTCGATTCGGTGCGTGCCGCCGGTATCGAAAAAGTCGGCTTTGAGACCAAGGAGGCAAGCCCGTGAACGGTCGGGCATTGACGTGGGTGAATGCGGCGGGCTGCGGGATTCTGGGGCTGCTGCTGGTTGTGGAGTGGCACAAAGAGCGCGACCTTGACGTCCGCATTCAGGAATTGGAGCGCAGCGTGCTTGCCGCTCAGGACGAAACGGCCGCCGCCAGGGAACGCGCCGATACGTTGGAGCACGAGCAAGCGATGCTCAAGGAGTCTATCGATTCTCTGGAAAATGCGCTCGCCGCCAGCGGCCAAGCACTGGCCCAACGCGACACCCAACTCGCCGATCTCAATGCCGAACTAGCCATCGATGAACAACAAATTGACACCCTGGAGGAACAGCTCAAAACTTGGCAGGACGCCGTCAACCAGCGCGATGAACGCATACGCACCCTCAATACCGATCTAATAAATGCCCGGCACCGCCTTGACGAAACCATCGCCAAGCTTAAGGCAGCGGCTCCGGCCCGCTGAGGTAGATGCAGGCCGCCGCACCTTTCGAGTGCGGCGGGAACGGGCGGAACCCGCCACGCTACGTGTCCGGCCTAAGCGGCAGCGTAGCGGTTATTCTTTGTTATTTCACCTTGATGATGCCGCGCATGACAGTGCCATGGCCGGGGAAGGTGCAGACGAATTGATAGTCGCCGGGCACACTTGGCAGGGTGAACTTGAGGGTCTCACGCTTGCCGTGGTCCAACAATTTTGAGTGTGCCAGAATCTTGGTGGATTCCGGAATGAAATCCTTGGCAAAACCGGCCCCGGCCATCGCCAGCGCTGCAGTGCATACCTCGTCCGCGGCTCCCGGTTGGGTAATCACGACGTTGTGGGGCATCAGGTCAACATTGATGAATGTGATCTCCACCGCTTGGCCCGGCTTGGCATCAATGCTCGTCTGATCATACTTGAGGGCCTCCTTGACGGTGAGCAACTGCACTTCCAAGGTGCCGTCAGGACGCACCTTCGGTGCCACGCTCTTGACCTCGGCTTCCAAGGTGAATGGCCGCGATTGCTGGTCGATGGCGTTGCCGCTCCAGAAATGAGCGACGGTTTTAGCGGCATTGCGGGCAAAAGGTTCCGGGGATTCCTGGAGGGCTTTGAGCAGGGTCATGTCCCGATCATCCAACCGTTGGTGCAACCACAGCGCCTCTAGCAGGTGATGGGCGTGAGCGGGGTTTTTCGGGTCGAATTGCTTCATCCACACCTTGCACGCAGCGAGAACCTCGGCAGGCTGATGCTTCGTCAATTCAATTTGCGTGCGGTAACGCACACCGTCCACCGGATGCTTGAGGTTCTCTAGCAATGCTGCCACCGGTTGGCCGGCGATGTTGACGTGGGCCTGGAGCGGACGTCCTTCGGCGGTGATTCGATAGACGCGTCCATGGCTCTTATCGCGTTCGGGGTCGCGGATATTATGCTGCATGTGGCCGATGATGGCGTTCTGCCAGTCGGAGACATAGAGTGCGCCATCATCGCCAAATTTGGCATCTGTCGGGCGGAAGTTTGGATCAGTGGAAGATATCAGATCGGCCACTGGGGTGCCGTTGACCAATCCTGAATTGGCGTCGCGATTGAGTTTGTACTGCTTGATGCCGAGAAAGCCGATGGAATTGCAGATGAGGAAATTTCCTTGGTTCTCGTCGGGGAACTGGCTGCTGGAAACGATGGCGCTGGAGGGCACGGGGCGCACCTGTTTTTGGAGAAGCTCGCGCATTTTGAAACCCTTTTGATCAGGCACGACTTGGAATGCATTGCCGGATGTGCCATCGGTGGCATAATGGAAACCCCAGTAATCGAAGGCCATGCCGTGGGAGTTAGGACCATTGGGGGCATGAAAGCCAAACGTGAAACTTGCCGGATCAAAGCGATACATCCCGTCGCGACTGGCCTCAAATGCCTTGGCCCAGGGGGTTTCGACGTTTTCCATGATGAACACGCCGCGTTGCCAGTAGAGCCCGCCATCGGGACCGAAGCGGAAGTTGTTGGCGGCATGGTGGGTATCCGCGTTATCGACGCCTTGCATATAAACTTCGCGCACGTCGGCCACACCATCACCTTTGGTATCCTTTAGAAACAGAATGTCATGACCGGAGGCCACCAGCACACCGCCATTCCAAAATTCAAAACCCGTTGGGTTCTGCACCTTCGCAAAAGTGGTGCATTTGGTAGCCACGCCGGTGTGGTGTTCGTCGGTTAGGATGAGCAGGCGGTCGTTCAATTCCTTGCCGGGTTCCCAGTTTGGATAGCTGCCCCAGGCTGCGACCCACAGGCGCCCTTGAGGGTCCACCGACATTTGGACGGGGTTGGCGAGTTCGGGGAATCGCTTTTCATCGGCGAAGAGGTTGACCTTGAACCCGGGAGCAACTGTCATTTTGGCAATGCCAGCCTGCCCATCGATGTAGGGAATGGATTGCTCGGTCTTATGGCTCATGTTAGATACCACCTTGAGTGGGGCGGGCAGATTGCTGTCATCGGCCTTGTACGGTTTGGAGGCGGCGACTGCCCAGATTTGCTGGTCGCGATTGCTCGCAAGTTGCTGCCACATCTTCAATTCGTGCTGGAGCACCTCGCCGTTGCTTTGATGGTTCTCAAAGCGCAATCCGGAACGGTTTCCCCAAATGTCATTGCTGTCCGAAGCACGATAGGAATTGAGCCAATACGTACTCTTGGCATTGACAACTTGGCGCAGCTTGTCATCCGCAGGGGATGAGCTAACGTTTTTCTTAAGGAGGGCGGCGGCGATAACCGTGGCGAGTTCGCGGTTGCCGGCGGCGGACAGATGGCTGCCGTTGAGGGTCAGCGGTGCCTTGGCTTTGGCATAAAGTTCAAGTGTGGGCTGAAACAAATCGACGTAGGTGGCGCTTTTGGCCGCAGCCACTTCCTTGACTGCGGTGGCGTAGAGGGCTAGCCGGTAATTGTTCGCAGAGCCATCCGGCAGCAACTTGTTATGCAGGTTCTCATTGGCGATAGGCGAAAACAGCACAAAGCGCAGGGTGCCTTTCCCGTTGAAGTTTTTCGCCTTGTAGTTGTCAATCATTGCCGAGTAGTCGCTCTTGAATTTCTCGAGGCCGGGTTGGCCTTGGAACGACTCGTTGTAGCCGAAGAAGCACAGGATCACATCCGCCTTGCACTGGGCGAGGAGGGCCTCGGTGTTAGGCACATTTTCCGAGCGCGGGCGTTTGGCGACCTCGTCGCCGCAGACCGCGAGGTCGCGGAAGCTCAATTGCAGTTGAGGATTTTCCCGTTGGATCAAGGTTTCCATCCATCCGTCGTGTTGCATCCGGTCAGCTAGCGAGTTGCCAATGACGCACACTCGATCCCCCTTTTCAAAGGCGAATTGTGCTTGGGCGCAACTCATCGTGAGCAACGTGCCGAATAGGAAGAAGTGAATAGATTTGATCATTTTTGGGATTGGACGGGTTGGCTTCCAGAGTTTGAAACCCACACAAGCACCTGATGTCGGGTCGTGCAACTTTCTTTCGTCGGAAATTCTCAGCTTGTTTTGGCAGGCGTTTTGCATTCGGGCGTTGGCGGATCGGGTGTTCTTCAGCAGCATCGGGTATCTTCTTGCCGGTGCCACCGCTTGAAGCGGAAACAGGTGTGATACGGCCAGCAGCTAGCCAAACGCAATTGCACAAGCCCTTGATGCCATGAGATTTTGGCTAGTCAAGGACAAAATGTTACTTATTTAACGAATCGGCGAGGCTTTACCGAAGACCCAAGACGCAAAACAGAAGACCGCTTCGCTGCAAGACAGGACAAAGAAGAGCCACCGGACTGCGTATTGCGCTTCTTGTTCCAGTCTTCTGTCTTCCTCTCTTCTGGCTTCTGCTCTTCTTCAAATTAACCTAACGACAGCATCTTTGGCATTTCAAGGAATCTGGGGTGGAGGCGGCAAAGTCCGGTCCCTTTGGATGGATTCATTGGGGTGAGAGATTTACCAGGACGACGGCGGGGGGCTTGAGTTCGTTAATTTGCAGACGGCCATTGGGACCCAAGGTCCCCTGACCTGCCAGTTGCAAGTCCCGATCTGCGTCCACGACATATAGATCATATTTGGTTGGTCCGCTCCACGGCAATTGGCTAGGCGTCAAGCCGGTGTCGCCATCTTGAGTGTTAAAGTTGCTAAGCAGGACAGCCGCGTGGGTATTTCCTTCGTCCAACCCCGCGCACAAAGCGATGGCACCGGCCTGGCAAGGCGGTGTTTTGACTCGTCTGGGTGTGTCTATCAATGTGCGGAATGCCTTGAATGCATAGAAGTTCTTGTGAGGCGTGCCATGGATATTGAACATGCCGAACATCTGGATTTCCGCTGTGTAGAAGTTGGCGGCGTCCAGTGGGGCATCCTGCAGGGACATAAGTGCCCATGCGGCGTAGGCAGCACCTTTGGGACCGGTCATTTCGGCGGCGCATTGCTCACGCAGCAGGCCTTGGCCCTCCTTCATCAGGGGACGCCAGTCGTCGTTAGGGAGGTAGTTCCACTCGTTCAAATGGCTTTCGGTTTTTGCAAACCCCTCATCGTCGAGCACTCGCCGGATGGCGGCGGCCCGGCGGGCAAGTTCGGACGGATCTTTGGCATAGCGATGCCACGAAAAAAAATCCAAGGGGACGTGGTGCTCCCGGCAGCGGCGCAGAAAACGCAGTAGGAACTCGCCAGGTTTGAATCCATCTCCCTCAAATTCTCCGGTGTAACCCAGCGATGGACCGCCGACCTTCAAATCAGGCCAACGCTCTTTGATGGCTTTGGCAGTGACCTCATAGAGTTGGAAATATTCTTCGTCGGATCCCGTCCACATGGCGGGCTGGTTTTCCGGCTCGTTCCAGATCTCCCAATACCGTATGTTGTGCCGAAAGCCATCGGCCCAGCCTTCGTTGTAATGGTCGATGATGTGGAGGCAGACGTCCGCCCATTTGCCAAAGTCCTGTGGGGGATGGACCCGGTATTTTCGCGCTGTGTGCTCAATGCTTTCGCCAAGCCGATAGATAATGGGCGAACCAGTCTTGACGATTGAGGCAATGTAATCGTCCGTCGCCGCAAAATCATAGCTGTCAGATCGCGTGGGATCGTTGCGAAACTCGCGAAAAATCGTGCTGACATCCACGGCGTCGTAGTTCACCCAAACCACGTCATGGAGGCGGGTAAGCGGTAACTTGAGCTGCCGGTGAAAGTCTGTTAGATCGACCATTCCCCGATAGCAGAGCGGCCCCATGTTCACCCCGTGCAGAGGCCGAATGAGGCCGTTAGGCTTGGAAAAATCGATAGTGAACTCGCCTGCGACCAATGCGGCAGGTACCGCTAACAAGCCCAGTAGTGCTGGAAAGAGGTGCTGCATGCTCATTTACTGACAAATTTGGAACTCGGAAACCAGGCAGAAATTTGCTCAGTTCACGAAGCTGTAGTCGTAGGGGTTGCGCATTTCGCGGGCAACATGGGCGTTGCCTTCGGCAGCGTGTTCGCCGGTGAATTTCTCCTGGTCCGGATTCCATTGGAGGTTGAGCCCGGTGCGCAGTGAGATTGCGCCCAGATGACGGACGGTGGCGGATCGGTGGCCAATCTTCACCGCACAGATTGGATCCTTGCGCGATCGCATGCAATCGAAAAGATTGCCCATGTGGTCGTTGCTCAGATAGTCATTTTTGGGTGCCTGGCCCTGCCAAAAATCCCAATCGAGTTCGGCCGGCACGGGTTGGCTGGCGAACGGCCCCTCGCGGCGCCCGGCCGGCAGATAGACGACAACTTGCTTGAGCTTGCCGATGCGGCCGTTGCGGACCAATTCGCAGGCCATGCGGAACCGGATGCTGCTGCGTTGCTGGGTGCCGGTCTGCAGGACGACCTGGTTGTCGCGCACGGCTTTGATCACGAGCTTGCCCTCGTCGATGGGGCAGGGGTCATGGATGGTTCGATTCATTGTGGACTGGCATTTTTCGTGATGACATCAACGAGTGTATGCGTATAAGAAGTGCGTGAAAAGCTTAAGTCCGTCGTCACGAAATGACCCTTGCTGGAGCGAGCGGCTTTCGCTGGGGGCTGCACCTGCGCTTTGGATTGCGGCAGGATGCCGCAACCAGCCGGCAGGACGCCGGCGCTCCCCACCGTGATAGCTCACTTTGCCGCCCCCTCAACCGGGATCACCTGAATTTCTTCAAATGTTGTGTTTTGGCCGCCGATTTCGCCCATGGTGGGGGTGACGGCCCAGACGAGCCAGCGGAAGGTTCCGAGCGGTTTGGCGGCGCTGCGGCGGATGCTGGTGGCTTCGTATTCGGTCCTTTCGCCTCGGGAATCCACGGTGATGATAGGAGTGAAAGCAGATGAGTCGGCGATATTCCAGCCCGGATCTGAGGTGGCATTGCTGCCGTAGAGCGTGAACGATTGCCGGGCATGAGTGTTGCCAGACGCATAGGTATTGACTTGTGCAAGACCCTTCGCCGCACCCAGATCAAACCGGTATTTGCCTGTATCAATGCCATTGGCAAAGGTCGGCCCGCGGTTGCAGTCAATTTTACCATCCGTGAGAAGTTCG
The DNA here is from genome assembly GCA_903827375.1 of Akkermansiaceae bacterium. Classification (GTDB taxonomy): domain Bacteria; phylum Verrucomicrobiota; class Verrucomicrobiia; order Verrucomicrobiales; family Akkermansiaceae; genus Luteolibacter. The sequence goes on along the minus strand of CAIKHZ010000304.1, from coordinate 21,842 downwards.
AGAGCCCCTTTGCCCGGTGCGGCTCCATCGATAGACACCCTTGCAGGCATCACGGCTGAGGCAACGGCGAACGGAATGAATTTGAACTCAGGCTTCCATACATTTTCTCTAACCACATAAGAGTAATCGGTTAGATTCATGACCCACTGTTGCTGCTGCCGCTTAACAGTTAGGGCCAGCATTCTGCCGGCTGCGTGATCGGCCATCGAACGGAGATCGGCGACCGTCGGGGATTTTTTGGCATTGCAGGAGAGGATCACATCGTCTTTTTTGAGGCCGGCCTTGGCGGCGTCACTGGTGGCGGGAACCTCGAGCATCAAAACGCCGGATTCTGTGGGGCTGGGGCCTTCGCTGGCATCAAATTCACGGGCCTGCGCTTGCCATAGCAGCTTGGCGGCAGGCTTGAGCTTGGGGATTTGGGCGGAGAACACCAGCTTGAGCGGATAGGCGTTGCATTCATAGGGGGGCTTGGCCGGCAAAGTGATCTGCAGAGAGTCGGCATCCTGGCTGAACTTGAGATTTCCGGTGGTGCCTAACAACGAGACACCCTGCAGGGTTTTGAGGTCGATGCGGGACTTGCCCAGGGTTTTGATTTTGACCACTGCGCCGTCGCCAGGCCAGCCGAGGGTGGTGGCGTAGAGAACAGTGTTAGGCTTGTTGCGGGTGAAGCGAATATCGGCGGCCGAGCCGTGATCGATGGTGTTGAAATTCTTATGGCCCTCGCCGAATTCCTCCCATGTGCGGGTTTCGAAGATGGCTTCGCCGATCAGGTTAAAGTCATGTGCCATGACCTTGAGCATCGTGACGACTTCCTCTTCGAGCTCACCATCACCTGTTAGGGGCACATTCAGCAGCAGGTTGCCATTCTTGCTGACGACGTCAATGAGAGTGTGGACGATCTCAAGACCCTTTTTGTAATCCTTCTGGCGGTTGCGCAGCCAGTACCACTCAGCGCCCATGGTTTTGTCCGTTTGCCAACAATTTTTTTGGAGGGTTGCTGGAAACTCAAACTCGAAATTCTCGGCGCCGATCGGGCAGCCGCCCTTGAAATTGGCCACGGCCTGCAACTTGCCGCCGTTGGTTTGGAGGCTCTGGTTGTAGAGGTGCGAGACGATCGTATAGCCTGCATTTTTGAAGGGCGGGCCACCGTCAGTGTAGTAGAGGTCGGGGTGGTACTTATCTATCAAATCCAGCATTCGATCGACAAAATTTTTCTCAAAAGCGGGAGGGCCGACGTCTTGCGGGCCTTCGTATCCCGGATCCGAGTTATTCCAAGGGATGCCGTAGAGATCGGCGAATTTCGGGTCCTGGCCATCGTAGGGGACTCCGGCCAGCGGGCCGGTTTTATCGGCACCGTGGGACGTTTGGAGCCAGCGGAAACTTCTGGCAACGTGGGAGGCCACGCCAAAATGCAGGCCGTTAGCCACGGTAGCCTTTTGCCACATCCCGCAAATATCCTTGCCGGCGGTGGCAATGGAATTCCAGCGCGGCTGGAATTTGGAATCCCACATGTCAAAATTGTCATGGTGGGCAGCCACCGGAACCACATAGCGGGCACCGGCCTGCTTGTAGAGTTTGACCAGACGGTCGGCCTGCGCCTGATCAAATTTGGCGGCTTTGAAAAGTTGGCAAATGTCCTTGTAGCCAAATTTCGATGGATGGCCGTAGGTGGCGCAGTGATACTTGTAGCCCTCGCTGCCTTCTTCATACATCCAGCGCGCATACCAAGTGGACGCCACTCCGGGAATACTTTCCGGCCCCCAATGCATGAAAATTCCCAGCTTGCCGTCGATGAACCATTCGGGGACAGCCGCCTGCTTGAGCGATTCCACGCTGGCTTCATATTTGACCGGGCTCGCAGCCACTGGCGGATCGGCGGCAGCGAGTGGCGATAGCTGTGCTAACAACATTGCGGACAGTCCGCTGCTCTTGATCAGGTGAATGTTCATTGGATGGATCGGCTAGTTTGGATGACGCTTCAAACGCGTGTCAGCGCGGATTCTTTCATCGTCATATGCCGTGCCTGCTGCGTCTCGCAGCAGGCCGTGACAGCGTGCTTCCGGCCGCTGCGCCAGAGATAGTAATGGAGCCGATTTTCAAGGAAAAAGTTCGGATCGATGCATATCAGGTGTGAGAAGTCTTTGATCACCCCCTCATCGAAGGCTCACACAGATCAGCACGCCCTGATCATTTCGGCAGAATACCAGACCCCGGCACAACACCGGCGGGGTCCAAAACTTGCCCTTGGTGGTTTTTTCCCGGTCCACAAGTGCGCTGAAGATGATCCCTTGCGCCAACTCGTGATAACCGTCAGGCGAGGCCATGGCGATGTGGAGCTTGCCAGCTTCGGTAAGGATCACCAATTTCCCGTCGGCAATGATAAGTGATGCGATGCGTCCCAGTGCATGTTCCCAGATCGTTGTGCCGGTCATAAAGTCCAAGCAACGCAATATGCCACCGCCATCGTCGCCATTGCCAGTGTTGCCATGCACACCATAAAGATGACCGCCGAACAGCACCGAGGTGGCAAATTTGTTCAAGAGTTGCTGGTTAAGCCAGACCTCGGCGGGCTTATTGTTAGCAATGTTGATCACCGAACTTCCATTGCTATAGACGCTGGAAATAAAGACATGCCCACGCCAGAAAACCGGATCTGCGGTATTCTCGTCCTGTCCGGTATGCCAGGGATAGCTCCAGAGCAAGCTGCCAGATTGCGCTTTCACGCCATAGCAGGTGTTCTGGCCGAAAAAGATCAGGCAGCGTTGGCCATCGGCATCATAGAGTACGGGCGAAGCATAGCCACATCGCTCTTTTGGGCTTTGCCAGAGGATTTGCCCGTCAGTGGCATGCATCGCCAAGCCATATTGGCCAACATTGAGAAACAACGTGTCGCCGTCATGGATAATGGATGTGCCCAGTCCCCACGTCGGTGGTTTGGCATTGGCGTCCTTGATCAGGTCCCGCTGCCACTTGACCTTGCCAGTGGCGGCATCGAAACAAAAGACCTGGCCATTGCGGCTGACGGTATGGATAGAGCCGTTGAGAAACAGGGGTGTGGCACGCGGCCCTGGATAGGGACCGGTCTGGCATGAATAGTCATAGCGCCAAATTTCCTTGCCAGTCTCAACGTCCAAACAGCAAACCGTGTCTGTATCATCGTGAGCTCCCATGGTATAGAGGTGCGGGCCACTGATGCAACTGCCGGAGTACCCCTCACCTACCTCGACCCGCCACTGGATCTTCGGACTTGGTGCAAGGGCCGCAGGCTTCCACCCGCTTTCCTGCGTGACGCTATCGCCATGCGGACCGCGAAACCCCGGCCAGTCGAAAGCCACGTCCGCAGCACCAGCCACGGAGCCTATGCCAACGATGCACAACAAACCGCTGATGCCATAAATGCAGCCGACTTTGAGCATGGTTCGCATAGGAAGTGATTGTTAGATCGAAAATTTCCAGGGGGGTGCAACTCGGGTTAGATGATCGGGTGAACCAGCAGGCTCACTTGCGACTTTCCAGCCACTTGGCAGTGCCGCCGAAGAGCATCAGGCCGAGCATGGCCTGATAGAACGTCCACAGAACATCCTTGCCGGAGGTGAATCCATAGTTATGCAGGCCCACGCCGAGGAAGTTGACATGCCACCACGAAAATACCACGACGCAGGCGGTGAACACCGATGCCAAATGCAAGCCCCATTCCTTGATGAATCCTCCGAGGCGGGCATGCAGGATGACGAGCGTCCAGATGACGATGAGCAGGGCGCCATTTTCCTTCGGATCCCAGCCCCAGAAGCGGCCCCAGGAGTCGTTGGCCCAAATCCCACCTAACACGGTTCCGACTAGAGATAGGAATAACGTCAAACAAACCATGCCATAAACTGCGAGCGTCAAAGCCCGGCGCAATTCGCCATCAGCCCGATCCAGACGCAGACCGCGCATCAAGATATAGAGGGTTGAGAGCAGTGCGCACAACAGCCCGGCCGCATAGCCAAGGGTGATGGTGATGACGTGGATGGTGAGCCAGAAATTAGACGCGAGCACGGCGACGAGCGGATCGAGGTGGTCCTTGGGATCGCCCATTTCGTAGCGCCTGGATAAGAAAACAAGCAGGGTGCCGAGGATCGGTGCGAGGCCCAGTGCGAATCGGCGGCGGGTGATGCCCTCGATGATCAAGGCTAGCAAAACACACGCGGCGCTGATGAAAATGATCGTATCGTAGAGGTTGCCCACCGGTGCCCGTTGCATGATGAGGCAACGCTCGACGATAGCGATGACGCACAACACCAGGCCACTGAGTGTCCAACCGAGAGTGATGCCTGCCAGGATGCGGCCGGAACGACCGGTACCTAACATCCACATCGCCACAGCGCACAAAGCACCGACGAAGAACAATAGGAACGCGTTAAAAAACCAATCGGCCCTGTTATAGGAAGCTTCCAAGGCGAGGTGGCGCCCTTCGCCGCGTGCCGCAGCGCGTTGGGCAAGATCGTTGCACAAGCTGGTGAATTCTTTCACGAAAGCGGCATCGCCGGTATCGAGGGCATGGACCGATTGTTCGAGTGCCATGATATCTTGGATGGCTGGCCCAGGCGAATGGGTCACTCCGTTCAACACACCCATGATCCTCTGGCCTGAGTTTTGCCAAGAGCGATCACTGGCCTCAGCCGGTGGAAATATATTCATACCACGCATCGCCAGGCCGGCGACTTGAGTTGTCTCTTGGTAGAGGTATTCAGCTGGTCCGCGGCCCGCTTTGCCGTCGCGTCGCGCTGCGGCTAGATCATCCCGGATCCTCGGTGCCTTATCCATCACTGTGCTGACGTTCAAGCGTTGCGGTTCATCCCCGCTGCCAATTGCAACTCCCGAACGGGCAAAGGCAAACTGTCCTAGCAAACTCTGAAAGTCCCGCACGTTGTACGCCAAATCCAATATCTGTTGTTGCAGGGCATCTCGATGCTTCGGGTCGATCGACTCGTAACCATCTGCAAGTTCAATGAGTTTTTCCAATCCCGGCTCAAGTTCGGCATAACTGTAGCGGTCTCGCTTACCGCGGGGTTTGACGCCGACTGCCTCCAGCACGGCGGAATTATCAACGCGGAACGTCGGATGCTGAATGGCAAACTGCGGGCGGAACAGCGTGTCTAACAACCATGCGGTTGGGTTGAGAGTTTGTGCTTTGCCATCATTGCCGGCGACCGTCATTGAGCGACTGCCGAAAATGGCCAGCATGTTGAAGCCGGCATAGGTGGCCAGTGGTTTGACGCGGCCGCCGTCCTGGACGGGCAGGGATTCAGCCACCGCGATGCTGGCCGCCGACCATGGGCTGTAGTCTTTGATCGTTCGCAACTCGCCGGGGGGCGGGCGGGTTACAGACACCAAGTTGTAAAAAACCGCAGCCAATCCGGCAAGAACCAGGGCTGCGGCGAGCTTGCGCCCGGTGTTGGATGACGAATCAGACATGTGGGTTATGGCGGGAACGAGCGAGAATGAAACCAGCGAGCTTGGCAACGAAATGCACCAGCAAACCGAAAGCGACGACGTACAAACTGTATTGCGGCCATTTGTCTGCTGGATTGCTCACAACCTCCAACACCGAAGCCATCTTGGCCGTGGGCCCCTGGCCTAACTGATCATAACTTGCTTGGTAAAATGTGAGGTTGGCATAGCGCATCGGCTCGTTCATTTGGATGACAGCTTTGGCTTGCCTGCCGTCCTCGATGCGGGTGATTTCACTCACAAACTTTGAGGGCTTCATGGTCCCCGGATGAAAGTCCGCCGTGAATTTATCCAGCCGCACCGCAAATGGCATGAGCCAGAGCCGCTTGCGCAGTACCATGGTGAAGATGCGCTCACCATGGCGCAACGTGACGGGCTCCAACGCCGCGCTGGAAAGCAGGAATGTCTCGGGTTTGCCACCTTCACCAAGATCAACCTGCACCACACAACCGGGCGTGTTAGCCTCGGCCTCCACCTTGTCCGGCTTGGGCATGAGGTAGTAACCGTCACAGGCTGTGGCACCTGCATGCGACGTGTTTTCATCAACCGGCGTAGGCTCGGCATTGCGCAACCAGCCGGAAAATTCCAGCTTGATGGGCATTTTCGACAGGCTGACGCTGCGGCTTGCGGAACCCGTCAGATCAGTTAGATACTGACCCCCAATCACCTGGATGACATCCGGTTTGCCATCCTTAATTTCGGCCACTTCAACGACGTGTTCAAAATAGTCTTCGGCGGTGTTGCTAGTGGCTCCATCGGCGATTCGCATGTGGCCACGTTGGGAGAAATGATGGGCGACGGCACCCGCGACGAGCAGATAGATAATTCCCATGTGGGCGATAAACACGCCGACCCGCTGCCAATCCCTGCGCCAGCGCAACAGCCCTCCGAGAGTGAGGTTGAGCGCCAATAAGGCACAGACCCAATAGCCGCCGGGCAGCGGCAGTAGCACCGTCGTTCCGCCAATTTCCGGTATGATATACCAGGCCCGCCAATCGAAATACTTGCGCAGCGTGTGATACAGGCCGCTATCAATTTGTTCGAGGGTTGCCAGCCAGGTAAGCAGACCAATGAGCAGGAGCAGGACGGTGGCGAGGCCGAGCCCGGAAAGCCATGCCAACAGGCGGGCGGCTAGGGAGATCCGCGGCTTTGTGGCGGCTGGGGGATTGGCTTGTTCCATGGGCGATTGTGGGCGGGTCATTGGGCGGCCGCGAGCGGGTGCAGGCTTTTAACAAAGGCTTCCAGAGCCGGGATTTCGGCGCGGACCTCGGCGGCCGGAGCCACCATTTTCACAGTGAGAAGTTGCCCATCCATCTCGGCAATCACGCCGGCGAGGCCGCAGCCAGCTTTGGGCGCAGCCCCCATGCCGCCGACGTATTCGCCCTCGGCCTCCACCCAAACGCCGCTGCTGCCGAGGATTGGGACGCGCCGCAGCGCTTGGATACCGGCCTCGTCGAGGGCTGGCGCTCCAAACTGCCGGAGCCATCGATTGACGTTATCGGCCAAGGTCCCGGAGGCACTGGAAACCCAGACCTCGCCGGTACCGCTGGCTCCGCAACGGTAGTTCAATAGCCGGAACTCGTTGGCCGGTGCCACCGTCCATCCCGCTGGCGTGTCGCCCGCCACCGGGCTGCGCCGGGTACGACCAAAGCGCTCATCGCTGGTGGCAAACAACTTCACCTGGCCATCGCGACTGGATAGCGCCCGGGTCTCCGTGACCACAACGGCCGGTTTTTCCCGGCAACCGGCCAACATGACAATGCTCAGGGCGAGACAAGTGGCGGTGCGGCGTTTCATGCGTGGGGAAGTACGGCAGGACCGGCCACCCGGCAAGTGGTAAATTTCCGAGCAGCGCTGGACAGGCTTGGCCACGCAGTGGCGAGAGCGCACTCAAGGAGTGGCAGCGTCCCCGTCGCCATTTGCCATGCGCAGAGCAATCCAGCCGTCTTGGCGGCGTTCTCTTGCGCATCTCATGGGCAAGATGTGGGCAGGATGGCCACTCTCCTTGAAGGGAAATTGAACCGCATTGGGGATCCCGCCTGTCCGCCAATGAAACGACCGGCTGGAAAGCCGGTCGTCCATGTCAGGCAGGCAATTGGGGTACCTGCCCCTTTCCTGAGTGAATTTCACTCGGTGTCTTTGATATCGATGGCGGCGAATTCCCCATCCTTGCGGCGATAGACGAGGGTCAGGCAGCCGCGGCGGGCGCTTTTGTAGAGGACGAACGGGCGCTCAGAGAGTTCGAGTTGCATGATGGCGTCTTCCTTGTACATCGTGCGAATTGAGTAATGATCGGGGTGAATGATGTAGGGCTCAGGATCCACATCCGAATCTTCCGGATGGTCGAGCACGGCCGTGGTGAAGACCCGCTCGTCGAGGTGGCGGATGGATTCGTTGCGATGGGGGCGGTGTTTTTTGAGCAGGCGCGTCTTGTGCTTGCGCATGCGGCGGGCAATTTTCTCGATGGTTTCATCAATGGCGGCATACATGTCGCTGCCTTCGGTGTGGGCCTCAATGGTGATGTGGTTGGCGCAGAAGAGGATGAATTCGGCGATATGGCGGTTCTTTTGGACATCGAGAACGGCCTTGGCACCAATAATTCGCGGATAATCGAGGTGGAGACCCTCGATTTTCTTGGTGACATAGTCGCGTAGGGAATCAGTCACTTCCTCATGACGGACAGTGATGGTGATTGATAAATTGACGTTAGCGGTTTGCATGGCGTTGGTTGTTATGGTTGAGGCCGATGAGAACGGGTTTACAAGTGTCCCACCGATGCAACAATATAGAACGGATATTTGCAAATACGCTAGAAAAATTCACTGAAGCCAGCCCGCTACGAAGCTGGTTTCAGGGGTCCTTGGGACGGGTGATGTCATCAAAGGCTTTCTGCGGATCGCCGTCAGGAATGAGCGCTTTATCAGGCTTGTCGGCGCTAGGTTCATCGGCATCGACGTCGGATTCCTTGGCGGCAGCATAGAGTGCGGAAAAATTATCGCTGGGGTGGAGCAAGGAGCCGCCGATTTTCAAAGAGAGCCAGCGGTAGCCGTCGTGGGGCTCTGAGAGCATGGAGTTAATTTTCGAATTTCGAGCGAGGTGAGCGATGGATTCGGGGATACCGATTTCCATGGTACCAGAGAGGGATTTGTCGGCGTTGCTGATCAACTCGGCATGGATTGCCATGCGGGATTTACTTTCCAGCTGTAATTCGTGGAGTTCTATGTTAGAGCTTTTGCGATGGATGATGCCGGTAAAATCTCCGACGAAGGATGGATTTTCATACCATTTATCATTGAGCGTTCGAACCAGTGAGGAAAGGAACGGAAAGCCCTTGATGCTCACTTTGGTTGACAAGGTGCTCTTGAAGGCCAACTTGAGTTCGGCGGCTGCGGGCGAGTCCGGCAGAAACGTCAGCGAGTTGGGAGCCGCATCCGGACGGGAGTCGATTTTCGAACCGATGAGTTCGCCGAATTCCGAGCCGAGGAGTTCGGCGAAATCAAAGTTTGCGAGTTCCGCCGTGAGAGTGGTGGGTGAGGTGCTGCCAAACGGTTGAAATTTACCGGTTAGGTCAAAAATCCCGTGTTTGACTTGGGAATCGGTGATACGCAGCACGACCAGCTTGGTTTCGGATGGACGGAATTCCAGAACGGCGCGATCGATTTTATAGCTTGGCCAACCGGTGAGTTGGAGGTTGCCGTGATAGAGGTGGAACGTCGTCTGACTATTTGACTTATCGATGCGCAGTGAGGCTTCGGTGGCGAGGATTTTGAGTGCGGGCAGGCTGGGTTCGCCGAAGACGATATTGAATTTTGGTGCTGAGATGCGGGAGAACTGGACGGGGGCTGTGCCAGAAGGTGACGATTGGTTGAGGGCCGGGGTATCGGCGGGAGGGGGTAGCAGCCACAGACTGCCTTCGCGGGCGGCGACTTCGTCACCAGACAACTGGGTTCCGAAAATACTTAGCGGCGAGATATTTGCCGACACGCCGCTGAGGTGCAAACCTTTGAGAGCCGAGCCCTCGGGCCATTCGAGAGTGATGGATTCGACATTGGCGCTGGCGGGACTGACGCGGAATTGCTTCATTTCGACGTTGGCACCCGTGCTGCTGGCAATGGCGGCAGTGACGGCTTTGCTGTAAGGGGCGGTATTGGCGTACACATAGGCACCGGCCATGACCAACCCAGTGAGCAAGAGCAGAACGAGAGCGGCGGCTACTTGCAGCGTACGAATGCGCTTTGTGCGTTTGGCCTCTTCGCGTTTGGGCTGCTCGCTGCGACGTTTGCGTTTGCGCACCCGCAGTGCCTGGGAGCCATCGGGGCGGGTGACCAGCTCGCCGGCGGCGGGATTTTCTGAAGACTGCCCCTTTAGCCGCTCCATCATTTCATCGATCGAGTACTTTTCCGGTTCACTCGGTGCGGGAGGCATGGGCAGGAGGTTTGGTATGAGTGGGAGTTATGTGAGTGTCGACGGTCGAATCAGTTTTTAGCGAAGGGTTTACCGGTGGGATCGACGAGTTGGATATTGACCAAAAATACCACGGCCGTGGAAATCGGTTGGTAGGACTCAGAAGCAAAGAGGCGACCGACCACTGGCAGCGAACCAAAGATAGGTGTGTGGTCGTCAATGTGTTGAATTCGCTCCTGAAGCAGACCGCCGATGACGATGGTGGCACCGTCAGCAACGCTGAGGCTGGTGGCCACATGATGGGTGGTGAACACCGGCATGAGAATGCGGTTGTCGGTGACGAGTTCGCGCTGGGCCAAGGGGTTGAGGATGCCGAGGGCGTTGGGTTCCGGCGGGGCAAAGATGGGGCTGCCGTAATTGACGAAGCCATCGAAATCGACCAGCGATGGGTTGAGAGCCACTTCAACATAGTGTTTGGATTCATCAGCGGTCGGAGTGACTTCGAGGGTCATGCCAATCTCGCGGGATTTAAACTCAGTGGGATGCGACGGGGTGGCAATTCTCGGGGGGGCGCTGCCACCGAGAGTGATCGCCCCATTAGGCCCGATGTTGATGTTTACGTTATTATTCGCCTGCGGCAATTTTGGGGGCTCGTACTGCGTCGGATAAAGCATTTCGCGCACTGAGCGCACGCTGGCTGCCTGGCCGCTGCGGGTGACGGTAGCGGCCGAGGTCATGATATCGACGCCCTTTTTCTGATTCAGTCCGCGCATGAGCATTTGCACCGAGCTATTGGTGAGGACCTTGGTGATGCCAAAGATGCCGGGGGCGCTCTGGGTGGGTGTGGTGGCTGTCGCTTGAGCGAGTTTGTCGTTATTATTGATGAGGTAATCAATCGAGTCCTTGTAGGCGGCGTCCTCGCCGCTGCGATTGCCAGAGGTCATTGGAGCGCCGCTGGGTTGGCCGGATGTAGCAACGAAGTCTGCGATGGCTCTGGCGTTACCTATGGTGCCGCCGCTAATATTGAGGTTCTTGGTACCCGGAATCCAGCCGGCCCCGCCGACGCCTGTCGGGCTGAGCAACCAGTCGAAACCGAGCTCCTTGAGGCGGGTATTTTTGACGCTGATCATGGTGACGCGAACACAAACCATCACCTGCTCAGTCTTGGTGGCAGCATCGACAATCTGGGCGATGACGTCATGGGCGGTGGCGGTATGGTTGACGGTGAGGGTGGCATTGGCCGGATTGAAGGTGGCGGTGGCACCTTGCGGAAACTCGATGCCTTGGTCGCGGAGTACTTCGAGGGCTCCCCGGCGTTCTGTTAGCAAACTTGGGGGTGTCTTTGCAGCAAACGGGTCGGCCGCCTTGGCCGCAGCATCACCGCTGGCACCCATGCTGGAAAGAAAGTCCGGCCGAACCCGATAGGAACGGGTGAACATTTCCTTGGATTCCGAGCCGCGCGGACGGATGATCACTGTGAAATCATCGGTCGTGTAGGTCGTGCGGGTTTGCCCATTGATGTAGCGCAGCACTTGACTCATCGGAACGTTAGCAAGGCGCAGATTGAAGCGGATGGCGCGGATCTGCTTGCCGGTTTCAGAGGCTTCATCGCCAATATCAACGTTGAAATTGATGCCGCGGCGGGCGGGGTCCACTTCGGTGGTGTCGAGCTCAGCGGCACGGACACGGAGCAGATCGATGGCATCTTGGAGGGAGGCACCGTCAAGAATGATGGAGGGAAGGATGATCCGGTCGAGTTTGTTGGCGACGGGCACGATGGCACCGGTTCGCGCGGCGGGCACGCCCGGCTCAAGTCCTGCTACATCCAGCGTTGGGTCAGGCACAGCGGTTTGCCAAGCGGCGGCCACCTCGCTGAGCATCTCGGCACGGGTCTGATCGGAGGCGGATTTATGATAGGATGATCGGGCGGCAGCGACCTGTTCCATGCCACGGCGGGCGGCGGTGTTGGTGGGATCGATGCGCAGGACACTTTCGTAGTGCTTTTTAGCGGCGTCGAACTCGCCGAGATTGTAGGCCCCCTCGGCGGTGTAGAGCTGTTTGCGGACGGCATCGACGGAGCTGGTGTGCTCTTTGGTGAGGGTCGGGTTGGTGCGCTGCGCATCATCGAGCTGGTTGCGCATAGCGAGGGAGGCCGCGTCATCGGGAGCCACGTTGGGCTTGAGCACGGCATCGACGGCGGATTTTGCGGCGGCCACATCGCCGTTACGGGCGAGGGCGGCCGCTTGGGCGACGGACGCTTGAGCGAAGCGTTGGGTGGCAGCGGTGCGCAGTTCGGCGGTGATCGGCGAGTCCGGGATGAGCTCTCGGGCACCGGAGAAGGCGGTAACGGCTTCGGCGTAGCGTCCTGCCTGATAGGATTGGTCACCTTTAGTGAGCAATTCCTGGGCTTCTTCGATAGCGGCGCGGCGCTTTTCGAGTTCCCGTTGGGCAAGGGAGGATCGGGCTGGCGGCTCGGCGGCGCGCAGTGGCACGAGCCCCCACGCGGACACAACAACGAGCACGCAAAAGCGTGGGAGTAGGCAACAATGGGCGATTTGCATGCTAGGGTCTGGGCGAGTATAGGCAAACGCCGCCGGAGGGCACGCGCAAATTCAGGAATTTTTCAAATTTTGCGTCGTGCGGGGGTTGGCGGGGCTGCTGGGTGCTGGTGTAGGGGTAGAGGAGGGGTTGCGGCGGGACACGGGGATAAAGGGAATGCGCAGGGATTCCTCCAAATCGAAGTTGCCTGAAAAGTCTTCAGGTCGGTCACTCTCCTGCTTGCCGAAAATCTGTTCCTCGATGAGATGGAAGACCATGTCGCCGATGTCGCCGCATTGACGCACGCCCCACTCGCTCATCAGGGTGGCGGCCATCGGCCCAAATTGCTCCAAGGCCAGATCCCGCAAACCCGTGACAAGCTCGGGGCCGCTGACGTGGCGGGCCTGTCCGCCATTGCCCTCGGCGATGCGCTTGAGGGTAAAGTCCAGCGCATCCTTGAGAAAGAAGTACGCGTGAGGGTCGAAGCGCTTGTCGCGTTGCAGGATGGCAGCGACGGCTTGTTCGAACTGAATGGCTTGCATGCGGGAAGTATGTGGGAGAAGCGCTGCGGTGTCAAAGCGGTTTGATCGATGGTTTATTCATTCCCGAGGCGCTCGACGAATTCATCGAGCAGCGACTTGAGGCGGCGCTCGCTGGCGATGACGATGGGGTCGTCAAAGCCGATCCAGATGGCGGTGGCGCCGCCGGGCCCGAGGCGCAGCGTCCAAGCGTCACGTTCGGAGCCGGTGGCACCTGTAAAACAGCGGGTACCGGCATGGCGGCGCATGACGCTGGTGGCATCTAGGGCAGCGTTTGGGCTGATGGCGGGGCTGAGTTCAGGGGTGGCAGAGTAGAGTGATTTACCGTCGGCATCGCGGATGTCGAGAATCAGGAATGATTTGGGACGCTTGCCGCGATTGCCGAGGGTAGCCAGCCCGACGGACATTTCGTTGGGGGTGGCGGCCACGCTGCCACGGAACAAATCTTCGGTTTGGAGGAGGAAGGGGCCAGCCAGACCGCAGCGTTTGGCAATTCGTTCGACTTCTGCGGGGCCGATTTGGCGACCGGTTTGCACGGGTTTGCCGGGCAGGACGAGTTTACCCCGTTCTGCGGCGGCAGCGGCGACGAACGGTTCAAAGGCTGAGCCCAGATCGCGGGTTGAACGGGTGCGGTCGAAGCGCGAGTGTTGGTAGTCTCGGCCACCAATGAGGGCAAGAATGGCCCCGCTGCGAATCTCGGTGGTCACTGCGGCATACTGCACGTAGAGCGGCTTATTGCCCGTCTGATAGGCGGCGTGGGTCGGGTGGTTCCAGGATTTTTCCTGTTCCAAAGCGGCAACGGCGCGGGTGAGTTCGATATCCAAGCGCTCCTGCCAAGCGGCGTCGAGGGTGGTATTGACGTGGAGGCCGCCAAGGCGGATGTCGCGCTCGTCGAGGATTTGATAGAGTTCGCGCTGAATGGCTTGGAGGGCGTAGGACGGCTGGATTTGCTCGTCGTTGGCGAGAATGATGGTTTGAGAGCGAATGGCGGCTAGGCGCGTCTGATCGATGAAGCCCATGGTGAGCATGCGAGCAAGCGTTTGGTTGCGCTGTTCGAGGGCGGCGGTGAAATGGCGCAGTGGTGAGTACAGGTGGGGGCCGCGGATAATGCCCACAATCAGCGCACATTCGCCCTCATTGAGGTCGCGAGTGGCCTTGCCAAAATATGTCTTGGCAGCCTGTTCGATGCCGTGGCAGCCGGAACCGAAGTAGATCCGGTTGAGGTAACTGGTCAGGATGGCGTCCTTCGAGTAGTGGGCCTCAATGCGCAGGGTCAGGGCGATTTCAAGGAATTTCCGGTGCAGCGACTTGGCACGGATCTCGAAGGTATTGCGGGCCAATTGCATGCTGAGGGTCGAGGCACCCTGGGTGAAATCTCGGTCCTTGATGTTGCGCAGAGTGGCCCGGCCCAACCCCCACACGTCCACCCCGCCGTGTTGGAAAAACCTCGCGTCCTCTCGGGCTTGCAGGGCCTGCACCAAAAACGCCGGAATGTCCTGGCGGGTGACCAAGCGGCGCCCCGCACCCGCTGGCGACGGCAATTCCTTCCCCCGGCGGTCATAGTAAATCGGATCCGCAGGCAGTCGCGCCACCTCGTTCAAATCAAAACGGCTCGCCAAAAGGAAATAAAAGAACGCGATTCCACAGCCGATGATCAACCCAAGGAGGGTGAGTTTCACGAACCAGCGGGCCGGTTCATGCAGCCGTTCTGGCAGCCAGCGCTGCCAGAATCGGGGTGGGGAAATCGGTCGCCAAGTGGACATATGGGAGAAACGAGGAGCTTGCTAACCTTTGCCGCCGCTAGGATGGCGTCTGCATCGAGTTTCGGCAAGACGCAACCGACAGACGCAACCGGCAGGACAGGGTCCCCGTGGCGGTGACTAGACGATCGAGCCGCGTGACGATCCAAAACCTGCCGGACAATCACCGGTGGAATACCGTGCAGCGGGAGTCGATGCCAAATTCAGTCGAAGGGTGGTCTATCCCCTCAAATCCATTCACGAAGGCTTATATGGAGACAAACCTGACATGGGAGGCCAGTGAACCCATGCTAGGCAGCGCGGATGAATTTCAAGCACTCCCCAAGCCAGAACAGTTAGCCAGAACATTTGTCTTGGAGAAATCCAATGGAAGCTTAGATTCCGCACAGGGGACTTTTCCGAGTGCTCGGTTTCTCCGCCCGACGCATGGCTCCTCCACCCTGCGGCTTGTCATTTCACCTCCGCTTCATTCCTCCGTTTCATTTCCTCCGCCCCTCCAACCCTTGTTTTCATCCAAACCCTGTTTTCTCATGCGTGCAAACCCAGGCACTCGCGTCCGGCTATTCCCATTGCCCACCTTCTCATGGTTATCGATCCGCTTCACGCTAATCCTGCCGCTCTTGGCGGTGGCCAGCGCCGCCGATAACATCCAGGTCTTCTTTTCGCCGCACGGCGGCTGCACGGAAGCGGTGGTGGAAAACTTGGGCCGGGCCACCACCAGTATCTTGGTCCAGGCATATTCGTTCACCAGCACTCCGATTGCCAAAGCTCTGGCCGACGCCAAGAAGCGCGGCGTCGATGTCCAAGTGATCCTCGATAAGTCCAATAGCACCGGTCAATACTCGTCAGCGGATTTCGTGGCACACGCCAATATCCCAACCTACATCGACTCGAAACATGCCATTGCACACAACAAGATCATGATCATCGATTGCAAAACGGTTCTGACCGGATCGTTCAATTTCACCAAAGCCGCCGAGACCGGCAATTCCGAGAATTTGTTAGTTATCAAGGATGAGGCTCTGGCCAAGGTGTACACGGGCAACTGGCAGGCGCACCTTGAGCATTCCCAAGCCTATGATTCCGGATCGACCCGGACAGCCAAGACAGCCAACCCACGAAAATAGCATCATGAAACTGGGATTCGTCACCGCAATTCCCCCTGAACTAACTTTTGGAATTCGCGGCCGGTGAGGGTTTCGCCTGCATCGAAGCACTGGGTTGGATCACCTCGAAGTTGCCAATGCCAAGGCTGCTGATGTGATCAAAGCAGCCCTTCGGATAGCGATCATCCGGCGTGATGGACACGGAGAAAAAGCCGCCATTGTCGGCAACGATGGCCCCATGTTTTTTGAGCGCCAGCAGCACCGCTTTCTCCTGCAGGCTCCAACTTGGCGGAATTGCGAAGCTGGCCTTGAGGCGCAGGCGCTGTCCCATGGCGGGAATATCCGCGTCGCTGGTGCGCCCCACTGAGGCGGCGTGAGTGGCCGGATAGAGCGGTCCCAACCGGGTGCGCTTAACCACCAGCCGCAGGGCGTGTTCGACCTTGCCGCGCTGGCATTCATCAAAACGCACGAGTGCCGGAAACATTGGCAGGCCCGCCGCGTCGCCGGAGGTCCAACCGGCCGGGCGCAGGTTGTTGGAGTTTAATGAAAAAATCGCGCCATTGGATGCCTGCCACTCATTGCCTGTGAGTTTGGTTTGCCAGGTTTCAAAGAACCTGCCGCTTCCGGGTTGGACGATGATGGCGTGGCGGTCGCCACCGCGCTTGGCAATGTCCTGTTGCCATTGCCCGAGGGTGAGCGTATCGGTACCCGCAGGCCAAGATTCCACCGGCAGGTTTCCGGGAATCGGATAGAGGCCGGTTGGCGACGTACCGCCGTTGAGATCGGATTCGGCCGGGTAATCCTGGAACTTCACCGGCACGAGGGGTTGGTTGTCGGGAACCAGCACAAA
Source organism: Akkermansiaceae bacterium (assembly GCA_903827375.1). GTDB lineage: Bacteria > Verrucomicrobiota > Verrucomicrobiia > Verrucomicrobiales > Akkermansiaceae > Luteolibacter. The sequence continues at coordinate 5,152 of CAIKHZ010000304.1, read as the reverse complement.
GTTCATTCCGGTAAAAAGCCTCAGGGTACGGCGGTTGGGGGCCAAATCAGCACTGATGCGTGCGATCATTGCCTCACTGTTTGGCAAGAGCGGACGCTTTGAAATGTCCTCGTTCCATGGATTGTCACGAGGCATGATTTGCATCGCAGCGAGCACCGCATCCGCTTCCAGTGTGTTGAACAACAAAGGAACTTTGACCACCGGCAACGCCCCCAACGCCCGTCCTTCATGGTTCGTCCGCTCGGCTGCCAGAACCAAGGGACCGCAAATCGTAAGCCATAAAATGCCGATACGCATGCGCAGAGACTGCCAATATGCCGCTGCAGCACAAGCTCATATTCCGGATCAAGGACTTCCAAGGCCGTGGATCGTCAGCGCTCGTCCGGCTCCTGGCTGGCGAGCTTTGGGGGGACGAGGTAAAGCAAAGTGCCGTAACGGTTAGGCGGAGAGAGGCGCAAGCAGGCCAAGGAACCCTTTTTCACTTCGATGGCCTCGCCGTAGGCACCGAGGCACCATTGGATGAGGCGGGAGAGGTCCGGCTCATGGCCGACGATGGCGACGCGTTTAAAATCATGAAAAGCGGCCAATTCCGCCAAGGCGGTTTCGGGGAAGCAGCCACAAGCGAGCCACCCTTGGATCACCGGGCCGGGGAGTCCGGCGGCATGGCAAAAGTCCTCGGCGGTCTGCACGGCCCGAACCAACGGACTGGTGAGTACGATTTCCGGAACGAGGCCAGCGGCTTTAAGCAAACGGCCCGCCTTGCGTGCCTGCTTGCTTCCTTTGTCAACGAGGGCACGGGAAGCGTCGCCCAAAGGGTGGGTTGGCTCCGCTTTGCCGTGACGCAATAAGATCAATTCCATGCGAGTGCTTGTGGACTTTGGGATTTGAGATTTCAGATTTTCCGCAGTTGGATCACATGGTCATGCCGCCATCGACGGCGATGACCTGGCCGGTGATGTAGCGAGCAGCGGGGCTGGCTAGGAACACGACGAGAGCGGCGATATCGGCGGTGTTGCCGAAGTCACTGAGTGGGATTTTCTGGAGCACAGCCTCGCGGACGGCTTGGGGCAGATCGGCGGTCATGTCGGTGGTGATGAACCCTGGCGCAACGGCGTTGCAAGTGACCGCTCGGCCGGCCAATTCGCGAGCCACCGCCTTGGTGAAGCCGATCAAGCCGGCCTTGCTGGCGGAGTAATTGGTCTGGCCGGCATTGCCTATCAGGCCAATGACCGAAGCGATATTGATGATGCGAGGGTCCTCGGCTTTCATCAGGACGCGCATGAAGGCTTTAACCGTGTTGAAGGCACCTTTGAGATTGGTGTCGAGCACGGTATCCCAATCTTCCTCTTTCATGCGCATGAGCAAGCCATCGCGGGTCACTCCTGCGTTATTGACGAGGATATTGACCGTGCCGAGGTCCTCGCCGATGCGTTTGGCCAAATCCTGCACCGCCGCGTGGTCCGCAACGTCCACCGCATAGGCCGTCGCAGACCCGGGATACTCGGCATTGATTTCCTCGGCGGCTTTCCCGCAACTCGCCGCACTCCGGCTGACCACGGCCACTTTTGCACCCTCGGCGGCCAAGGCGCGGGCGATTTCCTGTCCGATTCCACGACCACCCCCGGTGACCACCACTGTCTTGTTGGCAAAACGTTGCATGGTTGCATTATGGCGGGCTGCAGGGGGGCTGTCAATTGTCATGGCGGAGGAAAAACCTCCGCACAGGGCGGATTTTTGTGCGGTGATCCCCCAGGCGATTTATTCTTCCGGCGGCAATTGGTTATCATAGCGGCGTCCTGCCTGCAAGCCAACTGCCCAGAAATTGCTGTCGGGATTGATCGTCTTGACATTGCCCCGCCGTTCCTATGACCTCCGCGCATGGCCACCAAGCAAGCATCCATCAAAGACAAGTGTTTCAAGGCCAAGCCTGCGTCTGCGGTGGTCAAGGTCCGGCCGCTCAAGAAGCTCAAGGATATGGCGGGCTGAGCGGTCGACAGGGTCCAAGGCACGATTATCAAAGCCGCCATGCACCCCGTGTATCCCCCCCCCTTTCTTCGCCGAGGCAACAACCCACAATACCATGCAACGAACCAAACTCAGTGTAATTCTATCAATTCTATGTCTGTTTTCCGCAGTCGCCTGTGAGGCGGCAAGCAAGAGCACGCTGGTCGCCAACCTGGAATCAGGCAAGTCACAGACCGTGGTGACGTATGGAACCAGCCTGACGGACGGTGCGCCATGGGTGAGCGAGGTGCAGGCGGCACTCGAGCGCAACTACCCCAGCAAGGCCAAGCTCATCAACAGCGCCAAGAGCGGCATGTGGTCGAAGTGGGGCGCGGAGAATCTCGATCAGCGCGTGATTGCGAACAAACCGGACACGGTGATTATCGAGTTTTCTATCAATGATGCGTATTTGCAATACAAGACTTCGGTCCAGCAGGCGCGCGGTTATTACGAGGACATGATCAAGCGGTTGCTTAAAGCCAACTCCCGCTGTGAAATTATTCTCATGGTCATGAATCCGCCGATCGGTGGCAATTTGGAGCAACGGCCCAAAATCAAGGACTATAACCAGATGGTCCGCGACATCGCCAGAAACCACCGTCTCATGCTCATCGACCATTACCTGAATTGGGAAAAGATCCTCAAAGACGATCCCGCCCTGTTCAACAAGTATATTCCTGATGGCATTCATCCGGCCGCCGAAGGATGCAAGATGGTGATTGCCCCGGAAGTCCTCCGCGCACTGGGAGTCAAAGGCTGAAACTGACAACCCCTATTGTTCGCCCTCCGCTCCGGCTACCAGAGCTTCCAACGGCCTTCACCACCAAAGCCAACTTCTAACATTCATGATCCGCCACACATGGCTATTTGCCGCGCTAGTGAGGAATGCAATGCCTGAGCCCTCCTCAAACTTCCTCTTCAAGAATCTGGCCGTGCTCTTTTAGCCACGTCTTGGCCTTTTCTGTGGAAGGTGCTTTGGCGCGAACCATGTTCCAGAATCGGGGGGAGTGGTTGGATTCCATGAGATGGGCCAGCTCATGCACGATCACGTAGTCGATCACAAACATGGGTGCCTTGATCAAGCGCCAGTTGAAATTCACATGGTCCTACCCAGCGGTAAAAGAGTTTTTCGGTGTGGGTTGTGATCGTGCCGAACTTGGCTTACCCACATAAGAGACGTGATCTTTTGCGCACGTAGCCAGCTTGTATGCCAAGAAGGCCAAACTCAAATCGGGGTCTTTAGCCGCAAGCGTCCCGCATACGTTTGTGCAATTAAACTTCCCTGTCCTATGAAAGACTGTGCCGGCATAAGCACCGTCAGTTGTCCATGTGACATATTCACCTTCAAAATCGAAGGTGTCGATGGCTCCCATCCTCCCGTTGTCTTTTGATTGAGATGAGAAAACAGGATAGATGCCTGGGTGTTGCTCTATTTCTTCACCACTGATCAAACGACCTCGGCCTATCTGGCACAAGTCTTTGACACTCGCCTTTTCCAATCGTTAGGCGCACTCATATCAAATCCCCCAATCCGGCGAGAAACCCGTCGAGCGACTGGAGTGTTTCGGTACGTTCTGCTTTCAGGGCGCGGTTGGATGATGGTTCAGGCATGCGTCGATTCGGGAGGTGAGGGTTCCGCGTTCACCGGCAGGGAAGGGGCTGCCATGATCTGGAAGATTTCGTTGGCCACATAGATTCGGTTGCGTTGCTGGCCGGTGCCCTCCCGCAGGAGTCCCTCCTCGACCCAGAATTCCACGCCGCGCTGTGCCTTCTGGTAGGAGACACCCACCCGCTCGGCGTGGCGGGCGATGGAGATGAAGGGATTGGCGAAGATGTGGTCGAGGATGCGGGCGGCTTCCTGTGGCACACGTTTTCCCAGGGCGTTGCCCTGGGCTGTCGTCTGTCAGGCCGTTGGCCTTGAAGAGGTCTGTGATGCGGTCGTTGACCTGTTGGAGAAGCAGTTGGTTCTCGGCCTTGAAATCGGTGTCGCCGAGGCGCTTGAGCTGGAGCTTGCCGATGTCGTGCTTAAGATCCTTGAGGGCCGGGACCATTTCGCCATTTTCATCGGTCCACGATGCATGCCAGCGCGCACGTACCGGCACGAAAAAGGTCTCGCCGTAGGTGGTTTTGTCTTCGAGAAGTTCGGCCAGCAACTCGGGGCTCAAATGGGCAAAATCCTTTTTGATGGCAGTCCGCTTGAGTTCGAACTCATCGGAGAGGCGTTTGAGAAACAGCATTCCGAAGATGAATTCCTTGAACTCCGAGGCATCCATCTTCCCGCGAAGGATGTCGGCCGACTTGAAGAGGAAGGATTCGAGCTGGGAAAGGGTGATTTTTTCTCGGGTCATGAGATGGGAAACAGAGGGGCAAGCAACAGCGCAGAGAGAGTTCGCCGCCATGTAAATCATCAAAGGCCATCCGACTATCTGCGAGAGGCTCCAATTGAGCCCTTTCGCCGCCGGATGGAAAGCCTGATCTTGGGACTGGAAACATTTCCTTCGGGCAAGCCTGCATGGCCGCCGCTTGGGAGGCGGTCCGAAGGATTGGCGGCCCCCGACAAGCTGAGACGGGCTACGCATCCGCCAGAGGCACCGGGACCGCAGTCACACGGCCCAAATCAACTGCCAGCAACATCATCCACACCGAATACCGTTATGCCAGCCTCACTCACCAGTGATCGGAAGCCGCTGGTCTGACAAAAATGAAGCGGATGTCATAGTCGCTGTCCGGTGAGGCAAAGCCCCAAGCCCGACTGCCGGACTCGCAGGCATAAACAACCCGCACGCCGTGGTGGCACTCGACTCGGTCTAGAAGCTCGTGGATTTCCTGATGCAGGCACAAGTGAGTAGTCAGAGTTGTTCACCCTGTCAAGCGCCTCATGAATGCCTCATGGATGACCGTCAGGCTGAGCTTGATTGATGCCGGAGTGCCAGCTATAGAATCGCGCACAATTATGGGAGGCAATCCACTACCGCTTGTTGCTGGCATGCTGAGCTATCAGGTGACCGGCTGGTTCTTTGGCTGCCGCGTGTTCGACAGCTCGAACAGCGAGGCCATGCTCTTCACGTTCCTGGCCACTGGCCTGGCGCTCACCGGCTGGCTCGCGTGGAAGCAGGATGAATACAGCGCAGTGACATCATTTGGCGGT
>CAIKHZ010000303.1 GCA_903827375.1 Akkermansiaceae bacterium | reverse complement strand
GCGGTTGGAGCAACCCCTGCCATCACGCGACAAGCAAACTTTGGGTCGTGTTCCGATCCCAGCGGCACCCAGTCGGGCCGCGACGCCGCCGCAGCACAGGCACAATTGGGCTCTGGGGCTGGGCAGGCGGGATCGCTATTGGAAGCGCTATTCATGGGATGAGCCGAGGATTCGCGGCTGAAAGGAACATCCTCTGGCGTGGCAGTCCGCGGATTTCCCCGATTGTTCAAGGTTTTGCTCTTCGGATTCATCGCGCCGCGAGACGCGGCACGCACGGCCTGCGGCCGGAGGCGCGCAGCCACGTGGCACACAGTTACGTGGTGTGGCTGCTGCGTCTCGCGGCAGGCCGTGACTCTGCGAGCCTCCAGCCGCTTAATCCGGGCATGCCCGATGCTGTTGACCTATTTTGTTACCGAGGCGAAGCGCTGCGCCCCGCCATCGTTCCAGAAACGGATTTGGGTCTGAAGAGACGCCTGACCCGGCAAATCGCCACCGCTGTTGATTTTTCGGCCGCTTGCCTTTGACGTCGGGCTCCGCAGGCGGCATGCTCGGCCGGTCATGGCCTTCGCCGATGAATATCCCGCCTTGCTTGAGCACCCGACGCCACTGATGCGGCGCTTCGGGCGCTTGCTAGACGCGAACTCAGGGGAGGGGCTGGAAGTGCTGGCCCGCCGCAGCCAGCAGCTCACCCGCCGCCATTTTGGCAACACGATGCGGATGTTTGCGCCCCTTTATGTGTCCAATGAGTGCATCAATAATTGCAGCTATTGCGGATTTTCCCGCGATGCGGCCATTTTGCGCAGCACCCTGAGTGTGGAACAAGTGGTGCGTGAGGCCAGACACCTCCACGCATTGGGCTTCCGCAACCTGCTGCTCGTCGCCGGCGAACATCCCAAATTTGTGACCGATGGCTACCTCCAACGATGTCTCGACGCCCTGGCTCCCTTCATTCCCACACTTGCCATCGAAGTCGGTCCGATGGAAGACGCCCAGTACGCCGAAGTTGTGCGCCACGGTGCGGAGGGGCTCGTTGTCTATCAGGAGAGCTACGACCGCCAGGTCTATCAATCACTGCACAGCGCCGGGCCGAAGCGCAATTTTGACTGGCGGCTCAACTGCCCGGAGCGGGCCTACGCCGGGGGATTCCGGCGCATTGGCATAGGTGCGCTATTTGGTTTGGCACCGTGGGCGGCGGAGGCCATGGCCCTTTGTGCCCATCTGGAATACCTCTACAAACATTGTTGGAAGGCCCAGTTCACCGTGTCATTCCCGCGAATGCGTCCCTACGCCGGCAACTATCAGTACCAACCAGATCCCGCAATGCTGCTTCCCGACCGTGCGTTTGTGAGACTCATTGCCGCCTTCCGTGTCACCTTTCCACATGTGGGCATCGTCGTTTCCACCCGCGAACCGGCTCCCTTGCGCGATGCAGTGGCCAGCCTCGGAGTCACCCACATGTCCGCCGGGGCCCGCACCGATCCCGGCGGCTACACCGGTGCCGGCATCGAGGATTTGCACCTCACCGTGAAGGGCCGTCGAATCGAGCTGGCCAGTAAATCCACTTGCGACCAAGCCACCGAGCAATTCCAAATCAGCGACGCCCGCAGCAGCTCTGAGGTCGCCGCCATGCTCCGCGCCAAGCACCTCGATCCCGTCTGGAAAGATTGGGACGAAGCCCTGCTCGCCGGAGGACCAGCCACAGACCCGTTAATTATCCAATGAAACTGACCACCTACACCGGCGGCATCTGCGCCACAAACGCATTCCTTCTGGAAACCCCCGACGGCAACTTGCTCGTCGATGCGCCCGAGGGCGTCAGTGCCTGGGTTGCGGCCCGCGGGGTGCGCATCGACCACTTGCTGCTCACCCACCAACACTTCGACCACGTGCTGGATGCAGCCGCGCTGCAGGCAGCCGGGGCCTGCCTCCACGCCATGGAAGACTACTCCGACGAGTTCACTCTGGAATCGCTGAGTCGCAAGTGGGGCATGCCGGTTCCGGTCGTCCCCTATCGGATCGATCATCGCCTGCTGCCCGATCCCACCCGGCCGGTGAGCCTATGCGGTCTGCAATTCACGCTCTATCACGTTCCGGGGCATGCCGTGGATAGCGTCGTGTTTTATCTGCCTGAGTTTGAGCTGGCATTTTCCGGCGACACTTTGTTTGCCGGTTCGATCGGCCGCACCGATCTACCTGGAGGCAGCCATCAACTCCTCCTGGATGGAATCGCCCGTCACCTGCTCACCCTGCCACCGCCGACTCGCTTGCTGCCCGGCCACGGCCCCACCACCACCGTCGCCGAAGAAGCCGCCCATAATCCCTATCTGTCGTGAATCGCGAATTCACCGTCATCCCCCACCTTCAACCATTGCCTTAAGACACAAGTCCGCTTAAAAACGATGTGGTCGAGCAAGGCGATGCCGACGATTTCTCGCCGAGCTGGGGCATGTTCCTAGGGCCGCTAAAAGTGCCAAGCCATTTTTCGTCGAGATCCGGATGGGTGAGCCAAGACGGTGTCGCGCTTCGCTTGCTGCCGCGTCCATACTTGGCCGGTCCAGGCCGGATCGTTAGAACTCACAATTTCCCGGCGTCCTTGCGAACGGGATCACATCACGGATATTGGCCATGCCGGTGGCAAACATCAGCATGCGCTCAAAGCCCATGCCGAAGCCCGCGTGCGGCACGCTGCCGTACTTTCGCAAATCCGCGTACCAGCCGTAGGCCTCTGGATTGAGCCCGTGCTTGGCAAAGTTAGCCAACAAAACATCGAGGCGCTCCTCACGCTGGCTGCCGCCGACAATTTCACCGATGCCTGGCACCAGCACGTCCATGGCAGTGACGGTTTTATCGTCGTCATTGAGGCGCATGTAGAACGGTTTGATTTCCTTCGGATAGTTGAAGACGGTGACGGGCTTTTTGCAATGTTCCTCGGTCAGCCAGCGTTCGTGCTCGCTTTGCAGGTTAAGGCCATAAGCGACTGGGTAGTCGAAGGATTTGCCGCTGGCTTCTAGCAGCTTCACTGCTTCAGTGTAGCTGATGCGTTCGAACGGCCGGCTCGCCACAAATTCCAAGCGCTCGCGCAGCCCCTTGTCCACGAACTTTTCGAAAATCGCCAGATCTCCCTCATGGTTTTCCAGCGCTTCTCTAACCAGATACTTAACCAGCGCCTCGGCCAACTCCATGTCGCCGGCCAAGTCGCAAAATGCCACCTCCGGTTCGATCATCCAGAACTCCGCCGCATGACGCGAGGTGTTGGAATTTTCCGCGCGAAAGGTCGGGCCGAATGTATAGATGTTAGACAGGGCGCAGGCGAAGGTCTCCCCTTCGAGCTGGCCGCTCACCGTTAGATAGGCGCGTTTGCCGAAAAAGTCTTCGGCGTCGAGCGCGATTTTATCGTCTGGCAGAGTGGTGACGCGGAACATTTCGCCGGCCCCCTCGCAGTCGCTGGCGGTGATGATCGGGGTATGAACGCAAATAAAATCGCGTTCTTGGAAGAACCGGTGGACGGCGAAGGCGAGGCGGCTGCGCATGCGGAACACGGCACCGTACAGATTGGTGCGAGGCCGCAAGTGGGCGATGGATCGCAAGAACTCGGTGCTGTGTCCCTTTTTTTGCAACGGATAATCCTCCGGTGCCTCGCCTAGCAATTTAAGCGACGTCGCATGCATCTCCCAACGCTGGCCAGCGGCAGGTGAGGGAATGAGTTTGCCGTGCACTTCCACGGAGGCCCCGGTGCTCATTTTGGCAATCGCCTCATAGCCTGGGATGGCGGCGTCGGCGACGATTTGGAGGTTGCCGAGGCAGGTGCCGTCGTTGAGTTCGATGAAGGAAAACGCCTTGGAGTCGCGGCGGGTACGGATCCAGCCGGCCACGTGGAGATTGTCACAGGATTCGTCGCGTTGCAGGACGTGCTTGAGCAATGTGCGCATGCCCAGAAGTAGAGCCACTCCGCCCGCGCTTGTCAAAACCCACTGCAAAAAGATTGGCTCAATCCTGGGTCACTCGCACCCTCAGGTATCGCCGCGGCTGGGAGCTAAGCGTGACGCTGTCCTTGATGGTGACGAGCGTGCGGTCCGCCTGACTGACGGCACTGACGACCTGGGGTTGGCTGAAGCCCGGATCAGCGGCCGAACTCCACACGGGTGTCCAGCTGCCAACGAGTTGATTGTTAGCCTCTACCACGTAGGTCAAGCCACTGGTGAATTTTCGCAGGGGAAAGGTCAGAGTCATGCATTGTGCGGACGGGGCGCCGGCGGTCTTGCCTGCCACGGGCAGCGGTGCCTGGCTGGAAACCGCGGGATTTCCCATAAATGCGTACTCCTGCAAATTGGTCAGCGTATCGCCATCGGGATTCTGGCCCACCGCGTTTTGGCCACCGGGGAAGGTCGTCCGAGACGCCCAGTTGGTGAAGGTGTCCGTGGCAGTCACATTTAGGTTAAAGCTATTATCGACGGTATTGCCGACGCTGTCGGTGGCCCGAACGATGATGATTGCTGCCCCGGTTTGAGCGGCTAGGGGCACCAAGTTGAGGGTGGCGGGGCTTTGGATAGAAGCGGTAGCGAGTGTTGGGTTGCTATTGGAAACCACGGTGTAGGTGAGCGTGGCAATTTCGCCAGCTTGGCCGACGGGCAGCGGGGCGAGTGCGACGGTGGTGAAGAGGATGAATTCGCTCACGTAGAGAATGCTCGCGACATGAGTTTTGTAGAGCGGCAGATCGGTGTAGATCCCGCCGTAGTTAGAGATTGGGAATTCTACTGGATTGCCAAAGGTCTGAGCGTTGCCAAAAGTATCCTTCGTCACTCGTCCGAATACGGTGAAGCCTCCGTTCTGAGGATCGAGGATGGTGGAATTGGCCCCAAGGCTCACAAACCACTGGCTGGTAGCGCTGTTGGGATCGCCGCCAAGTTTTGCCATTGAAACGGTCCCAAGCGTGTTAGAAACCCCGAATTCATTCACGATCGGCGGATAGGTAGAGACAGAGACAATGTTGTTGTTGACGATCCGTGATGCTCCTCCCTGAATCACAAATCCCGGCACACTTCGGTGAACAAACGAGTTTGTATAACTGCCGTCCGCCACATACTTGAGAAAATTTGTCCGAGTCACCGGCGTGCGGTTGCTGAACATGGCCATATCCACAACCATCGGCACGCCACCTGCGAAAGATTGCGATGTGAACCTCACGACTTGATCGTCGATGGCTTCCGTTCCAAAGACGTTGCTGAGATTGAGCGCGACCGGCTGCGTCGGAATACTAAACAAATCGGCGATCGGCTTGTTGAGCACCGGCAGCAATTTAGTGCCGGCGTCAGCAACGAATGCCATTCCCGGGATTGCCAGCAAGACCAGCAGCCCGGATCGGAGGAGGGCTAGAGAAGACATGGGAACGGAAGGATGGGGTGGGTTGACGCGCAAGCAACGACACCCCGCCTATTTTGTCAAGCCAGAGTAGAGACTTGGTTTCCCCATGACTGATGTGGGTGAGACACCCACACTCCTTGAGGTCAGCCGCCCTGAAGGGCGCTCACAGGCGGGCTAGGGACCCTTCGGTGACGCCGAGTTTCTCGAGGGCTTGAACATGTTCGAGGAGGGCTTGAGCAGTTAGAACACCGAGCATAAGGTCTTGGTAGGCGCGGATCGTTACGGCGGCCTGTTCGGCTGTTTCATCGAGCAATTCAATGCGGAAGCGGGCGAGGCCGGTGGCGCGAAGGGCCTCATAATAACGTGCGCCGGTTTGGGCCTTGCCATTGAAGAGGGTGTTGCGGCAACCCACATCGGCCTGCAGGCGGTGGAGCAAGCCGACGCGATCGCGCAGGTGAACGACGTGATTTTCACAGGGTCGGCCACAGTCCTTGTAGGTGGTGCCGCTGCTGAGGAAGGCGCAAAAAACACAGTGCTGCATGTGAAACAATGGCATGTGTTGGTGGAGGGTCAGTTCAAACCAAGTCGGCGGAGCCGCTTGCAGCAGGTCAATCACCTGGGAAATGTTCAAATCATATGATAGCGTGAGAAGGTCGAGGTCCGCCGCCTCCATCAGCAGCTTGGCGGTGATAGGATTGGCAACATTCAGGGAAAAATCGCCGGTCTTGATCAAATCGGCGCGATCCTTGTAGTAATGCAGCGCCCCGAGGTTTCGCAACAGCAAGCCGTCTGGCGCGGCATGCTCGATAAGCTTGAGGTAGCCCAGTTCGCCGGGCTTGAGGATGCGCGGGGTGGCCAGATGGATCGCCGGCTGATAGGCAATCGTGGAGCCGGATCGAACCATCTGTACGGCGGCTTGGTAGCGGCGGGGGTCCTCGAAATCGCAGTAAAGGATGGCGACTTGGCAGGAGATGGCGGCAGCGACGTGTTCGAGGCTGCGGCACAGGACTGACAGGCAGGGGGCACTCGGCGGAGTGGGCTCGGCGGATCGGGTGGCGGCGAGGATCGGAGCTTGGGGCGGGTAGCTGGCCATGGGTCGGCTCAAGCCGGCGCTCCAGGCGTTGCGCTCGGCGGCGGTGAGTTTGGCGACGAGGTCGCGGCGGAGTTGGTTGAGGGCGGAGATGGCGAGGTGGCAGCCCCCTTCCAGCTGGTTGTCCAGAGCCGCGAGGGCGTAGGAGGAATCCCCGAGTCGGCCGAGCTGGGCGCTCAGTATTTCCGTCGTTAGAGGATGCTTGGCGGCAGGTTCTAGCAGGAATTGGGAGCTGACCTCAGCGAGCTGACGGACGTGCCCGGCCTCGTGGCTAGCGGCCGCAAGCGTCAGCGGGCGGCCCGGGCTGCCGGTCACGGTCAGGTGAAGCGGGAAGCGTTTTTCAGTGGGTCGGGCGTTCTGCCAGAAGCGGCGAATCTCGGACTCGAGCTTTGGATCGGAAGTTTTGTAGAGCGTGTGGCCGGGTTTGATGCGGTCAAAATTGATGCCGCTGTACGTCCGGTGAAACACTAAAATTCCGTCCTCGATTTTCCAAACACGGGCTCCTTGTTCGAGGTCGCGGTTTTCCCCGGCATCAAACACCACCCCGTCGCCGGGAGCAATCGGCACTCCAGTGGTAGCACCGAGTTTGATCCATCCGGGGCCACAAGCCGCAATCGTGCCTAACAACGGCCCGCGCTTCTTTCCGTAGCGGCCATGGGTCAGGTAGGGGTGATTTTCCCCGGCGAGCCAACCGCTGCTCAGACCACGGGAAAACGTCATTTCCAAGGCGTAACGATCGTCTGAGGTGACCGGGGAAGGAATGTTGAAGATGTGAGGGACAGCGCCACAGGCATCGATGGCCTTGCGATAGACGCGAGTCACAGCGGCGACGTACTCTGGCGACTTGAGGCGCCCCTCGATCTTGAATGAGCGCACGCCGGCGAGCCACAAGTCCGGGATGAGATCCACTGCCGCGAGGTCTTGCGGGCTGAGAAGGTAGCGCACTTCGCCGAGGTCACGCGTTTGGCCATCGACGACGATTTCGTAGGGCATGCGGCAGGCTTGGGCGCATTCACCTCGGTTGGCGCTGCGTTGGCCGAGGGCTTCGCTGGTGAGGCATTGGCCGGAGTAGGCGACGCAGAGGGCTCCGTGGACAAAGACTTCCAAGGGGGTGGTGGAGCCGAGGGCCGAGGCCTTGAAGCGTTGAATCTCCTTGATCGAAAGCTCGCGGGCAAGGATCGCCCGGGCCAGCGGCACGATGCCCGCCACAAACGCCATGCCTTCTGCCGAGGTAATGGTCATCTGGGTGGACGCGTGGATCTCCACTTCGGGTGCCACCGCCTCGGCTAGCCGGGCGAGCCCGAGGTCCTGAATGATGATGGCGTCCACCCCGGCCGCAGCGATCATCCGCAGTTGGGCTTCAGCAGCCGCCAATTCACTGGTGAACACCAGCGTATTCATCGTTAGATACCCACGCAAACCGTAGCGGTGCAGGTATTCCATGAGTTCGGGCAGATCCGCATCGATGAAATTATCGGCCCGAAGCCGGGCATTGAACTTGGGCAGCCCGAAATAGATGGCATTGGCACCGGCAGCCACTGCCGCCCGGGCACAATCCCAGTTGCCTGCGGGCGCTAGCAGTTCGGGGCATGAATCGGGATCGCTTTCGGGCATGCGCCGACTAAAGCAGAGCCAGCCACGAAAAAACAGAGGCATTTCTTGTGCCAATTTTCCACATTTTAGCTTGACCGTTAGAAGGTGACAGATGGAATGTCCAGCAATCTGCTTGGCTTTGGGTCGCTCAGGCTCAATTCGCTCAGCCGAAAAGCCCCAAATAACCCCAAGAATACGATGTATCCAAACCTATCTAAATCGATCAGGACCGGCAGGCCATTCTGGTTTCCGGCAGCCCTCGCACTGGTCGCTCTCGGCCTCAATCAGGCCGCTTTGGCTGACACGGATAACACAGGCACGGGAGGGACGATCAGCTATACGGATTCAAGCGGGCTCAATCCCCGTTCTTCTCCTCCCTATGCCCTCGGCTATGTCGTACATGCATATACCGCCATCGGCGCAGACACCTTGAACGTTCCAGTTGCTGTCACTGCCGATGTGTTGGCAGTGGGCGGCGGCGGCGGCGGCGGCGGTAGCTATAACCCAACTCCCGCTGGTGGTAACGGGGGCTCCGGCGTCGTTATCGTCAGATATCCCTACGCATCATTGTCTCTGTCTGTTATGGTGGCCAGCCCAACGGCCAATCAGGTGTTTCCTAACGGATCGCCGATCTCGGCAACGGCCGCAGTCCTGTCCGGAACACCCCCCTATCAAGTCAAATTCTTCACCGATACCGCCGGCAGCGGATTCGTTCAAATTGGCAGCACCCTGAGTGGCTCCGGTCCTACTTTTGACCAAGCGATCGGTAGCCCGTCCAACGGCACCTACCACATTTACGCCACCGTCACCGACAGTGTGGCCGCCACCGCCAGCTCCGTGGGCAATCCCACCTCCTTCACGGTGACGACTCCCGTCGCCACCACCACCACGCTGACTTCATCCGCCAATCCCTCAACATACCCTCAAGCGGTGATGTACACGGCCACGGTTTTGGACGCTCACTCGACCCCGCCATCCGGTGGAACGGTGCAATTCTATGCCGGTGGCAATCCGCTGGGCAGCCCGGTGGCGGTCAATGCGAGCACCGGCATTGCGAAGTATAGCCCCGGCCTTCTAGCAGCAACCACATACTCGGTCATGGCGCACTTCAGCGGCTCCAGCCAGTATCTGGCAAGTGACTCCCCTACCCTGTCACAATATGTCAACCAAGCGTTGCTGACGGTGACGCCAGACAATAAAGTTCGGGCTCCGGGGAACGCCAACCCGCTATTCACCTACAAAATCACTGGCTACCAAAATGGCGAAAATGCCACCTCGGCGGGGATCACAGGGGTGCCGGATCTCTCCTGTCCCTTGGCTCCCGATGGAACCACCTCAGAGGGCTCCTTCCCGATCACCGGCACCCCGGGCAGCCTATCCGCTGCTAACTACAGTTTCACAACAGTTAACGGAACCTTGACGGTGATGGCCGGAGCACCACCCGTCCCCAGCGGAATGACCTGCTGGTACGATGCCGCCAATGGCGTCGCCCCAGGTGGCAATGGCGTGGTGGTCACCACTTGGAATGACTTATCTGGCAACGCCCATCATGCAAGAAAAGCCAGCGGTTCACCAACCCTGGTTACAAACCAAGTCAACGGCAGGCCAGCGATTCAACTCAGGTCCAGCCATTTCAATTGTGACGGTGCCCTGTTCACCGCTCAGCAATACCTGGTTATGATATCACCAACCTCCACCTGGTCCGGCGGTGGTTGCTTCATGGGTCCGGCCGGCGACGGTACTTACCGCATCTATGATATGTTTAGTGGGACATGGGCTGGCGCTCCGGGCTGTTATGCTGGATTCTGGAGAGATCCTGACCCATTGGGCGTCTCAAGGGATGGAAATGTCGTCACTCCTCAAACCGGCAATAATTTCATCTATCCCCTCCACCCGCCCGAAATTAATGCTCAATACTTTATCCTCAAGATTAACGTCAACACCACTGCAAAAACCAATGCCGGCAAGGCAGGCACCTACCAAATCGGCAAAGGTTCGGATGTGGGATATATCAACTTCGACGTCGCAGAAATTATCGGCTACGATTCGATCTTGTCCTCAGACGATGAAAAAAAAGTCGGCCGCTACCTCGCTGACAAATACGCAATCACCGCCGCTAACTACCCCCTCATTAACCCACCCTCGGCACCAACCCTGGCCGCTACGTCATTGCCCCATTCCATCAAGTTGGATTGGACCCCAACCTACAGCGCCACAAGCTACAACGTGTACCGCGGTAGGTCCTCCGGCGTCTATGACCCAACACCTATCACATCACTAGCTGCAGGAACGGTCACCTACACGGATCTATCAGCGACCGCCGCCGCGCCACCTTATTTCTACGCGGTTAAATCCGTCAACAGCATCGGAGAAGGTGCTGCCTCCAATGAGGTGAGCGGAGCTGCCACGTCGGGTTTGGCCAGCCAAGCCATCGCATTCGGATCATTGCCATCCAAGACGTATGGGGATGCGCCATTTCAAATCAGTGCCACCGCCAGTCCGTCGAGCCTGCCGGTAAGTTTTACCAGCTCTGATGAATCAGTGGCAAGCGTCTCTGGCACCACCGTGACGATCCTGAAAGCAGGAACCGTGACCATCACCGCCACGCAACCCGGCGACGGAAACTTCTATCCGGCCACTCCGGTGGATCAGCCACTAACGATATCCACGGCCAACCAGACCCTCACCCTGACATTGGGTTCGAGGCTCGTTAGAGGATCGGACTCCTCCCCATTTGCCGATCCGGCAACAACGACGAAACCCTCTGGCAATCCTGTGACGTATTCCAGCAGCAACGAGAATGTGGCGACCGTGGATGCCAGTGGCACGGTCACCATCGTGGCGGTTGGCACGACGCAAATCCTCGCCAACCAAGCCGAACTTCCCGAGCACTACAACGCTGCACCGCAGGTATCGCAGTCGATTATCGTCATCGCGCCAGTGCTGCCCGTCAATAACGGCTTGGCTTGTTGGTATGACGCGGGCCAAGGCGTTACGGAATCCGGCGGGGTGGTTCAAAGCTGGGCCGACCAATCGGGGTTGGGGCACTACGCAACCCGAGGCGGCGGTACGCCCACCCTGGCGCTGAACCAAATCAATGGCAGACCGGCGATTCAATTCAGGACTAGCTGGTTCAACGTGCCCGGGGCGCTATTCACCGCCGAGCAATACCTGGTGCTCAAAGCACCTGGCACCACTTGGAGTAACAGTGGATGTTTTATGGGACCCACTGATCCAACATTCACGGGTGCCGGTGACTTCCGATACTGGCGCATCTATGATATGGCCGGAAACAACGATTGCTTCTGGGGCGACCCACCACCGATCGCCGTTTCAAAGAATGGAGCTCCAATCTCCCCTCAATTCGGTGCCAATGTCGGATACCATATCCCGCCCATCAACCAATACATGATCCTCAAGATTGACGTGAACACCACAACCTATGGCGGCGCTCGCTCTCCCGCTAACTATCAAATCGGTAAAGCCGCAGATGTGGGAACCGTCGATTTCGACGTGGCAGAAATCATCTGCTACGATCATGTGTTATCAAGCAACGAAGCGAGCACCATGACGGCCTACCTGACCAACAAGTATATCGCCTCGGTGCTGACCTACAGCGATTGGGCCACGACAAAATATAACGGCTACGATCTATCAGACCCCACCGCAGACTTGGACGGGGACGGCATGAGCAACTTCGCGGAATACGCATTCGGCCTCAATCCCATCTCAGGAGCCTCGGTCAATCCGCTCAGCCCGTTGCTAGGCAAGACCTTCAACTATTCCCGAACGAGCAACACCGGCCTAACCTACACAGTTTGGCACTCCACGAACCTGCAGAATTGGTTCTCGGACCACACGACCCAAGGCAACGCCACGTCCATAGGTGACGGCGTTGAGTCGGTTCCCGTTACGCTCGATGACATTCTCCTAACCAATCCAACACTCTACCTGCGGGTGACCCCGCAGTGACACCCTCGTCAAGCAGGCGAAGAACTCGCACCTCTTGAATCAATCATTTCCAAGGCCGGGAGTCTGTGGGCGGCGGCGTGAACGTCGGATAGAACGGGCGGTTTAAAAATCGGATAGTTAGACACGGTTAGATCGGGCGTTGGCCCGGGGCTGGCGGATTAGTTTTCGATGCGATCTTTCATGCGGTAGCTTGGGCCTTCGATCACAACGGTTTCGCCGTGATGGAGGAGGCGGTCGAGGACGGCGGAGGTGATGGTGGAGTCGCCGTTGAAGATTGCGGGCCACTGGTTGTAGGCCTTGTTGGTGGTCAGGACGATGGAACCGCGTTCGTAGCGGGCGCTGATGACCTGGAAGAGCAGATCGGCGCCACGCTGGTCGATGGGCAGGTAGCCGATTTCGTCGAGGACAAGGAGCGACGGAGAGGTGTACCTGCGCAACTCGGCTTTGAGGGTGCCCCTGGTCTGTGCGGCGTGAAGGGTGTTGATGACGTCGATGGCGTTGGCGAAGAGCACGCTCATGCCTTGCTGGCATGCGGCGTAGCCCAGTGCGCTGGCGAGATGGGTTTTGCCGAGTCCGACGGTGCTTAGCAGGATGACGTTGGCTTTATCGTGAACGAATTGGAGACGGAAGAGATCCTGGACTTGGAGCCGGTTGATTTTTTTCGGCCAGTCCCAGCAGAACGAGTCGAGGGTTTTGATGACAGGAAAGCGTGCGGC
>CAIKHZ010000302.1 GCA_903827375.1 Akkermansiaceae bacterium | reverse complement strand
GTGTTTGATTTAAATAGACCTTTAAGTTATTATACCAACACTGTAAACGTGGCACTGCAACTCACTTCGGTGACATTGAGGCCGTAGGGGCCTTTTTCCTCATATTTCACGGTGAGGGGGGCCACCGCGACCGTCCGCGCCACCTTGCCAGTATTGCGCAGCGTCCAGCGGTCGATGGCCGTCGGCAGGGTCGTGCAGGGGAAGGCGCAGCGGGTGACTGCCAGATCGTGGTCCGCCAACCCCTGAATCGTTAGGGTGCCATCGAGCAGCACCTGCTCGACGCGGATGGCACCGAGCGGGGCACCATCGACGGTGATGACCGGCTCAATTTCCTGCGGGGTGTAATGGCGGATAAGTCCGTTGAACATGCCGTTGTTGCCGGTGCGCAGGGAGGGCCAGATGACACTGCGTTTCATCGTCAGCGCCCGTTTGCCGTCAATTCGATAGGAGACGACTTGCCCGACGCGCAATCCGCCCTGTTCGATAAAATCAGCGTGCGGCAGGCGGGCGTCCCGGGTCACCGGCCACACAGTCGTCAGGCCATCACCGAGCAGCCACCGTGGCGGAGTGGGTGGCGCGGCCACTGTTGCGGGCTTGGCACCGTTCACCAGGAATGCGGCCTCCGCCCAATCCGCGTGGTCGTGGTCGGTGCCGTCAAAGCCATCTGTCACCCGCAGGGCGAGCTGCCGAACGCCGGTTAGATCGAGATTCACCGTTTGAGCTGGCATGCCGCCGCGCATGAGCGGGCTGCACCAGAGGACTTTGTGATCGCCCTCGATGATGAACTCGACGCTGCCGTTTTTTTTATTAGCCTGACCTTCATCATCGATGCCCACCTTGGCGGTGAAGCGGGTAGAGCCGCCCTGCAGGTCCAGATGCAAGATGCTCGGGGCGCTGGTACCGAGGCCATGGGCAAATGACTGGCCGGCGATGCGCAGAGGTTTGCGGTCGGTTGAGAGATTGGTGGCAGGCTTGCCGTTGCCTTGCTGGGTGCGGCTCAGATCCAGCGACGAGAGGAGCACGGTTTCGGTGGCGGCGGCGCTGCCTGCCAACAGGCACAGCAGGAACAGGGATGACAAGGGATGCGGGGATAAAGGCATGGGAGAGAGGGCTGGACTTGAGAGTGCTAGATCAACCTGCCGTGTCAAGTCTTCTCAGCCAGCCCTTCTTCCTGCGGCCGCTATTGCAACGAGGCCATATCGATGACAAAGCGGTACTTCACATCACTTTTGAGCAGGCGTTCGTAGGCCTCGTTGATTTTTTGGATAGGGATGAGTTCGATGTCGGAGGTGATTGAGTGTTCGCCGCAGAAATCGAGCATCTCCTGGGTCTCGCGAATCCCGCCGATGAGTGAACCTGAAAAGCTGCGGCGGTTATGGAGGAGACTGAACACCTGCACAGGCAGGGGTTCGGCCGGGACGCCGACTTGAGTGAGCGTGCCGTCGCGTTTGAGCAGTGCGAAGAAGGTATTGATGTCATGGGGGGCTGAAACCGTGTCGAGAATGAAATGAAAACTGTTAGCATGTTTTTTCATTTCGTCAGGGTTGGTGGAAATGACCACTTCGTCTGCTCCCAAGCGCAGCGCGTCCTCCGCCTTGCCCGGAGAGGTCGTCAATACCACGACGTGGGCGCCAAAGGCATGGGCGAATTTCACTCCCATGTGGCCGAGCCCGCCCAGGCCAACAATGCCGACCTTCTGGCCCTTGCCGACCTTGTGGTGGCGGAGGGGTGAATAGGTGGTAATACCGGCGCACAGCAGGGGGGCGCAGGCGGCCAGGTCGAGATTTCCCGGCACGCGCAGCACGAAGGCTTCGTCCACGACCACGTGATCAGAATAGCCGCCGTAGGTCATGCCGCCGAGGTGTTTGTCCGGGGCGTTGTAGCTGAAGATGGTGCCGCTCTCACAGAATTGTTCAAATCCATCGCGGCAGTTTTCGCAACAACGGCACGAATCCACCATGCAGCCAACTGCGGCGAGGTCGCCTTCCTTAAAATGTTTGACCTCGGCACCGGTCTTGATGACGCGCCCGACAATCTCGTGACCCGGCACGCAGGGATAGGTTGTGCCACCCCACTCGTTGCGGCTGATGTGCAGATCCGTGTGGCAAACACCGCAAAAGAGAATCTCGATATGTACATCTTTCGGGCCGGTCTCGCGGCGCTGGATGCTGGCAGGTGCCAGTGGTGAAGTGGCGGCAACAGTGGAATATGCTTTGGAATTCGACATGTCATGAGGTTCTTGCCTCGCCGCCAATCTGTCAATCAAGAATGAATGAAGATTCCATGAAGAAATCTCCGAAGCCTGTCCAGGCTCAATCCCCAGTCTTGAGCACCTTGATGAAGGCATCCTGAGGGATATTGACCTTGCCGAAGAGCTTCATCTTCTTTTTGCCTTCCTTCTGCTTTTCTAGCAATTTTCGTTTACGGGTGATGTCACCGCCGTAGCACTTGGCGGTGACATTTTTGCGCATGGCGGAGATGGATTCGCGGGCGACGATTTTACCGCCGACAGCAGCTTGGATGGCGACGACGAAGAGATGGGCGGGAATAACATCCTTGAGGCGGGTAGCCAGAGCGCGGCCGTAGGATTCCGCCTTGTCGCGGTGGACAATGGTGGAGAAGGCCTCGACCGGATCGCCGGCAATGAGGATGTCCATCTTCACCATCTTGGCGGCACGGTAACCGGAGTGCTCGTAATCCATCGAGGCATAACCGCGGGTCATGGATTTGAGTTTGTCATTGAAATCCACCAAAATCTCGGCCAAAGGCAATACACAGGAGAGGATGACGCGGGTTTCGTCGATGGTTTCGGTGTGGGTCACTTCGCCGCGTTTTTCGAGCACCAATTGCATCATGTCGCCGATGTACTCGCCGGGGACCATGATATAGACATTGACGATGGGCTCGAGGATTTCCTGGATGGTTTGCGGCTCGGGAAACAACGAGGGGTTGTCCACAATGACCTCCGAACCGTCGGTCAGCGTGACGTGATAGATCACAGACGGATAGGTCGAGATCACATTCATGTCGAACTCACGGCGCAGGCGCTCTTGAATGATCTCCATGTGCAACAGGCCGAGGAACCCGCAGCGGAAGCCGAAGCCTAGGGCGGTGGAGCTTTCCTGTTGATAGGTGAACGCCGGGTCGTTGATCTGGAGCTTGCCCATGGCCATTTTCAGACCTTCGTAATCGGATGAATCCACCGGATAGATGCCGGAGAATACCATCGGCTGAATCTCCTTGTAGCCGGGCAGAGCCTCCGGGCAGGGGTGAGTGACATCGGTCATCGTGTCGCCAACCTTGACTTCGGCGGCGGATTTCATGTTGGCAATGACGTAGCCGACGTCGCCAGCCCGCAGAATGTCGCAGGCGGTCATTTTGGGAGTGAAGATACCCACTTCCTTGACCTCGTAGGTATTGCCGGTGGCAAAAAGTTTGACTTTTTGGCCGCGTTTGACCGTGCCAGAAAACACCCGGACGTAGGAAACGACGCCGCGGTAGGCGTCGTAGAGCGAGTCGAAGACACCGCAGCGCAGCAACTTATCCGGATTTTCCACCGGGGCGGGAACGCGGGCGATGATGGCTTCGAGAATTTCCTCGATGCCGATGCCATTCTTGGCGGAGGCCGGAATGCAATCCTCGGCCGGAATGCACAGAATCTCCTCAAGTTGACGCTTGCACTTGGCCACATCCGCGGCCGGCAGGTCGATCTTGTTGAGCACCGGAATGATCAGCAGGTTCTGTTGGGTCGCCAAATGCAGGTTGGCCACCGTCTGGGCCTCCACGCCTTGGGCGGCGTCAACCATCAGGATGGCCCCCTCGCAGGCGGCCAGTGCACGGGATACTTCGTAGGAAAAATCGACGTGACCGGGGGTGTCCAGCAAGTTGAGCTTGTAGGTTTTACCGTCCTTGGCGGTGTATTCCATGGCCACCGGATGGGACTTGATGGTGATGCCTTTTTCTCGTTCCAGGTCCATCGAATCGAGGAGTTGGTCCTGGCGCTGGCGAAATGTGATGGTGCTGGTGGTCTCCAACAGGCGGTCCGACAACGTGGTCTTCCCGTGATCAATGTGGGCGATGATCGAAAAATTGCGGGTCAGCTCGGTGGACATGGGAAAATGGAATCGGCGGGGCGGGCGACGAACAAAGCAGGAAATTGCCGACAAGGCACGCTAATTCCGGCGCGGAAAATCGGCGAGCCAGGGGTTGGTGCGCGAGGCACCCAGTCACTGGGCGGGCTGGGGTTTCCCTTGAGTGGCTGCGGCGGCCTGTGGCTGGCCGAGCTTGATGATCTCACGATCGTAGGTCATGGCCCCGTTGCACTCGGTCTCGACGTCGGTGGTTTGGGTGTAAATGAGCGCGTCGAGACCGGCGCTTTCGCGGAGGGCGTAGGCACGGGTGATCAAGTTGACGAACGAGTCGGTGAGTTGTGAGGGGTTGGCGGCCTTGCGATACCCCCAGTTGCTTTCGACCCAGGTATGGCCAGGCGTGGGCAGGGTGATGCCGCCGCACTCGCCGCACACCGAGGCCCGGCCATCGGTCGGTTGTGGGGCACAGGGGCCGGGATACAAGTGGCCGTCCATCACATCGCCGGCAGGGATATCGTGACCGCCGCTGGCGTTGTTGACCCAGCGCGACGGGTCGAGCTGCTTGACCCAGTTGGTGAGACGGGGGGTGTCGTATTGGCCCCAGCCCTCGTTGAAAACAATCCACATGACAATCGACGGGTGATTGCCCCGGCCTTCGACCATGGCTTTGAGTTCGGCCTCAAATTGGGCGGCACCTTCCGGGGTGTTCGCTTTGCCATCGGCCATGCTGCCATCCTTTTGTTTGCCGGCACCTGAGCCAACCGCGCCGAGCACCGGACCAGCGCTGGGCATGTCCTGCCACACCAGAAGGCCGAGTTTGTCGCACCAATAGTACCAGCGGTCCGGCTCGACCTTCACATGCTTGCGGGCAACCCGCATGCCTAACATTTTTGTGACCTCGATGTCGTAGCGGAGTGCCTCATCGCTTGGTGCGGTATAAATGCCATCGGGCCAATACCCCTGATCGAGGAAACCGACCTGGAAAACTGGCTGGCCATTGAAGAGCATGCGGGTCACTCCCTTGTCATCCTTGGCGATGGTGAGTTTGCGCATTCCAAAGTAGCTCTTGACCGTGTCTTCGCCACACTCGACGCGCAAATCGTAGAGGAACGGGCTCTCCGGCGACCACAACTTGGGACCGGAGAGTTTCATGACGATCGGCTGGCCAGCCTCACCTTCGGCGCTCGCGACGGTCTTCTCTCCCTCCATGGCGCTGATTTTGGCTTTGCCTCCACCGTGGGTATGGACCGTCACCGCGACGCTGGAGTGGTCCACATCGGGCACGATTTTCAAAGATTCGATGTAAGCGGCGGGGACGGTTTCCATCCAAACCGTTTGCCAAATGCCGGAACAGGGGGTGTAGCGAATCCCCTTGGAATGCGCTATGGCATCCAATTTCTGTTTGCCGCGGGCCTGAGCCCCGCTCGATGAATCAAAAACCGAGACCACCAACTCGTTGTCGGCACCGGGTCTGACCGCATCCGTGACGTCGAAACTGAACGCGTCATATCCACCCTTGTGGCTGCCCACCGGCTTGCCATTGACGGCGACCTTCGCCTCCCAATCCACCGCGCCGAAATGCAGCAACAATCGTTCACCGGGGGCTACCGCAGAAGCGGCGAAGCTACGCCGATACCACAGGCGTTGCTCGGGGGTGAGGGGTTGCTTCACGCCAGAGAGGGCCGACTCAATGCAGAACGGCACCAGGATTTTTCCGTTAGGGGGCGGGGCTTCCACGGCATCAAGCGGGCTGATGGCATAGTCCCACAGGCCGTTGAGGTTTTGCCATGATTGGCGAACGAGTTGCGGACGCGGGTATTCCGGCAGTACCTTCTCCGGCGACACCTCCTTCGCCCAGCGCGTCATGATTTGACCCGGCACCGGCTGCCAATCGGCGGCGAGGCCCAGGCGCACAAGGCAAAGACTGGTGATGAGGCACGGGAGACAGGCAGGTTTCATGAGCAATGGCATCGAGGGTACTTCGGGTAGGATCTGGCAGTGGGGCATTGCAGCTGGGTTCATTCGCTTCCCCGCGCCCATTCTCAGCGGGTATGGACCGCTCGGTCAAGGTCTGACAAACCGCGCCAGCCGAAATGGACAAGCCCTTCCAGGTGGACTTCTCTCAGAACAACTCGGCAACAGGATCTTCTCAGTTGGCGGTTACGTTGGCGAAGTGTTGAGACAGCCGAAAAGCGGGACATGGGTCGGAAATGATGCTGATCCACAGACAGAAATCAACATCGAACTGCATCACCACTTCGGGCGATAAGAGTCGCTAAAGTCCTTGAAATGCCAAAGTTGCTGTCGTTAGGTCGAGTTTTCTGCTCTTGGGCGTTCGGCGAGCTCAGCCGAGCCGTCTTCAAGTCCTGCGTCTTGGATCTGAGGCAAAGCCTCGCTAGACTAGGAAGCGGCTTTTGATGCTCTAACAACAAAATTGGCCAGCCTGCCAGCCGCTTGCTGCTTGAAGTTGCGAAGCAGACGGACCTCACGGCGGGTGATGGGATAGGGCCCGGTGAACTCGATCTGGCGGGTGGACGCTGCCTTGGCGCGGCAAGCATAGGCGCATTTCGCTTCAAGGTAATAGAGGATCAGAAAATGTCGGTCATGAGTCGTCGTTTCCGCTAGAAAATCCGGACTGCCCCGAGACTGAAGAAATACACCCAGATCCGGATAGACCACCGATTGGCTCAGCAATCGTCGCTGTCCCAAGGATGGTGGATTTTCCCGCACCAGCATGATCTGGTCATGAGCCGCCCTCTCCGTCCAGCCCGTCACCCACGCATCGGATACGGGCTGGCAAGCACTGAGCCCCAAGACCACCAGACCTAACAACAACTCGGATTTTCCGTTCCACTTTATCATTGAACCTTTCTTTCTTCGCTTGTTTGCCACAACCCAGCCGGACCCGCCGGGCAGCCGATGACCGCGATGACCTGAAAGGAAAAGCGTATCACTCTACGGCTAGGTTGGCACTACTTTTTCGTGCCCGATCACGTTTAATCAAATCGGCAATCATTCGTGTGTTTGGACGAATCCCCTCCGAATCGACGAAAAACGCTGTATCCATCGGCACCAAAAACTCCACCGCCGAATTGATCCCCACCAAGTCGCCGTGGGCATCGACGACCGGCCCACCGCTATCTCCCGGTTGCAGCGGAATATCAATTTCAAACTTGCGGGCCCCGGTGAAATGATACTCGGGGGATAGGGCCGTGGTGAGCTTGCCGGAGCCGGGCTTCAGGCCTGTGGCAATACCGCCGTGAATGACCCGGGTGCCGACGGGCAACCAGTGCTGGGGCGGCGTCCACTGATAGAAATACGGGGTTTTAAGCGATGCGTGCAACAGAGCGACATCAGCGGTAGCCGAGCGCCAGACGATCCGGGCCTTGGCCGTGACGAGAGTGTCATCGAAGTGATAGATCACAAAGGCATGGCGTCCTGATTTCAACCGCTCAAGCACATGGTCGGCTGTTAGAAAATACCCATCGTCGGTGATAGGTGCGGCCGAACCACCATCCACGTCCTCGCGTTGATACATTCTTGGGAAGTGCCCGTCGCTCCAACCTTGAATACTGGTCCGGCGCGTCACCAGCACCGCGCTGATCCGTTGGGCGACGAGGTGGCGTGTGGCCAGACTTGGAGCTGCCTCTTGAGGCTGTGGCGAAATGCATCCAGATGCCAGCAAACCTGCCAGCAAAACTAAGCCACATGTCCCCGAACGCATCATCCCTCGGGAATAGACCACACTCCACCCGCCGCGTCACATCTGATTTGCCGATTTCTCCAACAATTTTATCAAAATTTTACGGAAAGCCGGGGGCATGGGCAGAGGGTCGAGTGCCGCCGGATCCAACCAGACCTCGCCCTGCGCCGAAGCGAAGCTATCGGCCGAGCCAGCATGTACCCGCAGGTGGACTCGGTAACGGGTGATGGAGTAATGCTGCTCCGCCACGACTGGCAGGTGGGCTATGTCCGCCGCCGCACGGGTCGGCAACTTCCACATCCCGGTTCGGCGCCGGCCATCTTCGCAATGCAGAAGCAAGCGGCCGGCAGCATCGCGCAACCACAGGGCGTGCTCGTCCACCGCAGTGATGACGGTTTTCAGCCGTTTGAAGGGCAGGCGGGATGGGGTGTGTGCTTGGCAGAATTGGGCCACCGGGCAATTGGCGCAATCTGGCGAGCCTGGCCGACATACCGTTTGGCCGAGTTCCATCAGGGCCGAGTTGTATGCCCGCGGATGTTGCTTGTCCTCTAACATTTCCGCCCATTGCGCGATCTGGCGCTGGGCTGCGGAGGTATCCACTGGCTCGCAAAAATTCATCAAGCGGGCCAGCACCCGCGTCACGTTGCCGTCCACCACAGCGCCGGGGAGGTCGAATGCGAATGCCCGCAACGCGTTGGCGGTGTAGGGACCGATGCCGGGCAGATCCAACAATTCAAGGGTGTCTCGTGGAAACACACCGCCGTGTTTGGCGATAACAGCGCGGGCGGTTTCGCGCAGCATTCTGGCGCGGCGATAATATCCCAGCCCTTCCCAGGCCTTGAGCAAGGGTTCATCAGCGGCCACCGCCAACGCTGCCACATTCGGAAAAATCGCCAAAAATCGCGTATAATAGGATTTCCCTAACACCGTTGCAAGTTGCGTCTGTTGCAACATCACCTCCGACACCAGCACCGCATAGCCATCGCGCGTCCGCCGCCATGGGTAGTCCTTGCCACACACGGCAAACCACCGCAGCAACGCGTCACGGAACGCCTCCCGATTCTCAATCACGGGCCGCACCCTCGGCGGCGGCCCAATAATTTCAAGCGGAATTGAAATCTTTTATCGATTAAGGGCCAATCACCGA
Source organism: Akkermansiaceae bacterium (assembly GCA_903827375.1). Classification (GTDB taxonomy): domain Bacteria; phylum Verrucomicrobiota; class Verrucomicrobiia; order Verrucomicrobiales; family Akkermansiaceae; genus Luteolibacter. The sequence goes on along the minus strand of CAIKHZ010000302.1, from coordinate 823 downwards.
CTGGTAAGACCAACGCCCACATCCGTCTGAACGCCCGGTTGAGACCAACCATCCAAGAAATCGTTAATTTAATTTCTTGAATAGATGAACATGGCAGATAGCATCCGCTCGGTTTGGATGAATTCACCCTTGGAAGAGTTCGAACCTCCTGCCCCTCGCCAAAACCCGCTGGCCGGTGATTCCGGTTTTTTCATTTTCAAAAACCACGCCCTTTTCCACCCGCCCTCCGGCCCGGCCACCGGCATATTCAACGGCCCACAACCCAAAAGCAAATTCGTAGCAGTCATGAAAAAACTCCTCCGCATGGTGGCCACCACCGCCACCCTTGCCTTCCTCGTCACCCCGCTGCATGCGCAGGTGCCAAACCTCGTCAGCTATCAGGGCCGCGTGGCCGTGGGTGCCACGAACTTCGACGGCCCCGGCCAGTTCAAATTCGCGTTCGTTAATTATCCAGTCACGATATCATTTCCGTGGGATGGGATGAGTAGGGTGCAGTTCAAATGGGCCGCCATGGGTGACGATGAATCGCTTGCTGTATTGCCGGTGATGAAGACCGATGTTTCGCTTTGGTCACAGAACCGGAGCATTCTCCTAGATTGCAAGTTCTATGCTCAGAACTCAGTGTTCGACCTCAAAAGCGCCACGGGGTCGAGCAAGCTCAAATGTTACCATGCGAGGACTGACCCCATCGGCCGATGGGGTCAGTCCTCCTGAGTAAGTCGCTGTAATCCGTTGATTATCAATGCCTTAAATTCGAGGTTTTTCACTATTTTCAGATGAGTCATGCGGCGACTTACTCTCCAACTCTATCCGCCCACCCGGC
>CAIKHZ010000301.1 GCA_903827375.1 Akkermansiaceae bacterium | reverse complement strand
CAACAAAAGACGGCACAAGCCGATGCCCAACGCCAGCAAGTTGCCGAAGATGCCCGCCAGCGTCAGGCCGCAGCCGCCAACCAACAAAAGACGGCACAAGCCGATGCCCAACGCCAGCAAGTTGTCGAAGATGCCCGCCAGCGTCAGGCCGCAGCCATCGCCAGCCAGCAAAGGACGGCACAAGCCGACGCCCAACGCCAGCAAGCAGCCGAAGATGCCCGCCAGCGTCAGGCCGCAGCCATCGCCAGCCAGCAAAGGACGGCGCAAGCTGATGCTCAACGCCAGCGCGCAGCCGAAGAGGCCCGCCAACTCCAGCAGGAACAATTGCAGCGTCAGCAGGCTCAACTACACCAGCGTCAGGCCGAGGAAGCAGCCCAACAACGAGCCCAGCAAGCCGATGGCCAGCGTCAGCGTGCGGCCGAGGAGGCCCACCAGCGCCAGCAGGACGAGAAGAAAAAGCTGGACGAGGAATCTCGTCAGCGCCAGAAATCGGGGAGGTAGCCACAAGGCTCCCCCTCATTGTCAGATGACCGCTTCCCCGATCGATTGGACTTCCTGGCAGGGCGTGATGCTCGCCACACTGATGTTCGTCGTGCGCGACGGCCAGGTGCTTCTCATCGAAAAAAAACGCGGCCTGGGCGCAGGTAAAATCAACGGCCCCGGCGGCAAAATAGAGCCCGGCGAGACGCCCATGCAAGCCGTCATCCGCGAGACCCAGGAAGAACTCTGTATCACCCCGCACGCCCCGCGCAAACTTGGCGAGTTGTGGTTCGCCATGTCCGATCACCCGGACATCCTCTGCCATGTCTTCCGCTCCGATCAGTTCTCCGGCATTCCCACGGAAACCGCTGAAGCCACCCCCCTGTGGACCCCCAGGGATGCCATCCCCTATCATCTCATGTGGGCCGACGACCGCCACTGGCTCCCTTTGGTGTTGGAACAACGACCTTTTTTAGGCCGCTTCGTTTTTGCCGCCGAAAACCTGCTGTGGAGCGAAATTCTGCACGGAACTGCAGAGTGGGGCGGGACTTCCCAAAGTCCCGCGCAGCCAACCTCTTAGATCGAACCCTTCGGACCTCAACGGCTCTCCACGACTCCCCTTGGCCAAGCCTTCCAAGATTGTCGCTTAAATCGGATTGTCGGAATGGCTGGGACCAGTGCATAGTCGGGCATGCCGCCGTCGCGACGCTACCCGCTCATTTTTAACCCCAAGGCACGCAGCCAGCGTGGACGTTGGGCACTGCGGTTTTTGGAAGGCAAGACCGCCAGTGTGGAACTCTTCGCCACCGCCAACGAGGATGATGCACGCCTATTGGCTGCCCGCTTCGCCGAGGCTGGCGAACCCGTGGTCATTGCCGCCGGCGGCGATGGCACCCTCAATGCGGTGGTGCGCGGATTGGCCGGCAGCAGCACAGCGCTGGGAGTTCTGCCGACTGGCACCATGAACGTGTTCGCCCGCGAGCTCGGCATCCCGTGCAACAGCCTAACCAAAGCATACGAGGTGATCGAACGCGGGTTCGTCAAGCACATCGACCTGTTCGCGGCCAATCAAGTGCCGTTTGTGCAGATGGCTGGGGTCGGCATCGATGCCAAGGTCATTGAGGAGACCAGTTGGGCATCAAAAAAGGCGTTAGGGCCGCTGGCGTACTTGCTTGCAGCGGCACGGGTGCTCGGTGAGCATCCGCCGCAGGTGGAAGTGATTTGCGCCGATGGCCGACGCGAGACCGGGGTGGCGGTGCTGGCGGGCAATGGCAAGCTTTACGGTGGGCCGTTCGAGTTTTTCCGCAAGGCAGACAACCAGGACTCGATGCTCGATGTGCTCGTGTACAAGGAGGAGGGATACCGGTTGCTGCTGGATTTGTTGCGTGGTTTGGCGGCGGGCGGTCTGGACCGGGTGTCCTCCGCCACCTATCTGCAAACAGCAGACTTTGTGGTGCGGGCTGATGTGGAGGTGCCAGTGGAAGTGGACGGCGAGCTGCTCGGGCGTTACCGCGAAATTCATTTTGCCGAAACTGGCCAGCCGCTGCGGGTCCTCGCGCCGGAATCGCTGCCACCCCCTGGATGGGTTGGCGCACTGAAAAACCTGCTCAGCTGGCCGCGACCCGCAGTCGCCCCGATGACCACCCGCAACCCGTGAAAGCCCAGCCAGAAAGCTTCTCGCCGCCATGGCTCAAACGCTTCGGGTGCCTCACCGCCGGGATTGTCTTGCTCGGCCTCGGACTACTTGCCTACGCCAACATCACTGCGGTGTGGGCGTCGCGCGGATGCTTGTTTGACGAAGTGGCGGCGCTGCCAAAAACGCACGTCGGACTGGTGTTTGGTACCAGCGACCGAGTCAACGGATTGGAAAACCTGTACTTCCGCTACCGCATCGATGCCGCGGAAAAACTTTGGAAGGCCGACAAACTGGATATCATTATCGTCTCCGGAGATAACTCGAGCAAGTATTACAATGAGCCCGAAAAAATGAAACTGGCCCTCATCGAACGAGGTCTTCCCGCCGGACGGATCATCTGCGATTATGCCGGCCTGCGCACCCTCGACTCAGTCGTCCGGGCCAAGGAAATCTTCGGACTCGACTCGATTGTGTTTATCAGCCAGCGGTTCCAAAATGAACGCGCAATCTACCTGGCCAAGGCCAACGGCATGCACGCCATCGGCTTCAACGCACGCAACGTCCAAACCCATGCCGGCCTCAAAACTAAACTGCGGGAAGTCGGCGCGCGGCTCCTGATGTGGCTCGACGTCCACGTTCTCGGCACCCGTCCGCGCTTCCTCGGTGATAAGATCCAATTGCCAGATTAGTGTGCTGCCCCATATCTCCGGCCGTGACTCCGACAAATATTTAATAATTTTGCTTGCAGCCCCAATTCTGCCCGTTAATCATTTTCTTCCCGTTGGGAAACGCCGAACCTAACACGGTAGTTTTGTGGTGCTTTTACCCGCATCACGAAGCATCGGATACGATCAAGCGGCTAACCCAACTCTGCGCTCATGGACGCCCACTCCATCAGCTCGTTCAATAATCCAAACCAGCCAAAGGCGTAAAGCGCCTGATTGTGAAGAACCAGAACATCAAAATACCATGAACACCTATCATTCAGTTCGAAATTGTCGAAAAACCCTCAAACATCCGGCCCTCGCCCTCGCACTTGGCGCAGCGCTATTCGGGGCAGCTCCATCCGCCAGTGCGGCCCCGCCAGTGAGTGGATACGCCCGTTGGTTCGACGCCTCGCAAATCGCCGCCAATAACGGTGACGCTGTCTCGACTTGGAATGACCTCAGCGCCAACGCCGCCAACGCCACGGTGCCCGGCGGCAATGCCACTCCGGTCTATGTGGCCAACGCGGGCACGGAGACCGGTCTTGGCGCGGTCTATTTCGCTGGGAATGGTGGAGCCGGCAACAGTGCGGCCCTGAAATTCACCGAAGACACCGGCATCCGCACGGTCTTCTCCGTGTTCAAAGGCTGCAGCTTCCTGCTGACGGATACCAGCCAATACCATTTTCACCGTCCGTCTGATAATAACGCGGGTGACGCGTTATTTGCCGGATACGCCAGCGGCAACATCACGGGCGGTTCCACCTATGTGAACGGAACCCTGGTGAACGCCACCAGCGCTGCCATGCCCACGAATGTTCACAACGGTTTCAACCTTGTCGAGATTCTTACTACCGGCACCGTGCAGGCCGATTCCTTCAACAAGGACCGCGTCTATCACTCCGGCAACCAGTATCAGGCCGAGGTGATCATCTACGATCGCCTGCTCAGTGAAGATGAGCGCGTGGAGGTCGAGCACTACCTGATGACCAAGTGGTTCAATGTATCCTATGCGCCGGAAGCAAAAATCACCAGTTTCGGCCCAGGTGCCAGCGTTGCCCAGCCAGTGGGCGGGTCGGCTAACATCGCTTGGACCGTGTCCTCCTCAATGCCCGTGACAAGTCTCGCTCCGACTTTCACCCTCTCCGCCGGTGCCACTTGCACTCTGGCATCCGGCTCCACTCATGATTTCACCGGTCCTGTGGAATATACGGTCACATCTTCAGACAGCCTGATTACCAACCACTATTTCGTGACGGTGTCTGTGGCGGCTTTGCCGGTGGTTACCAATTTGAACGCTTGGTACGATGCCGATTCGGGTGTGACCACCTCCGGGACGACCGTTACAGGTTGGGATGATCAATCGGGCAATGGCAATCACGCCACGGTGGGTGATGGCAACCCGGCGTTGGCAGCATCGCAAATCAACGGTCACCCGGCTGTGCAGTTCCGTGGTAACAATCTGGTCATCGATCACAACATCACTCCGGGGCAGGAATTCATTGTCCTGCGCTCTGGCCGCTATTCCTATGATGGCGGAAACCCCAGTCATTGGGGCAGCGATTGGGGCGGCCCAATCGGACAACAGAATGATAGTGGCTGGATGCTGCAACCTGATTCTGAGCAAATGTGGGACGGAAACGCTCCCAATGCCGTGTCGGTAAATGGCACAAGCGCCACCAAGAACGGCAACAACTGGCATTTCGCCAACGACGTCAACCAGTACATGGTCCTCAAGGTCAATCCCGCCAATAGCGGTGCTGCCTTCGGTCGCTTAGGTCGCCCTAACAACAGTTGGGGCAACGGCCAACTCGATGTGGCTGAGGTGATTGTTTATACCAGCCCGCTCTCTGAAGATGACGAAGACCGCGTGGGCGGCTACCTCGCCAGCAAATATGCGATCGCTTCGGCCTATCCGCCAACCACGCCCTCGGCGATAATCAAGCGCTTCGGCCCGGCGGAAAATCCGGCCGTGGTGGACCAGACGGCCCACTCCATCGATTGGTACGTGCCGTTCGGCACGGATGTCACGAGCCTCGCGCCGCCATACAAGCTTGTTTACAGTTCCACTTGCGACAAGGCGTCGGGTTCAAGCCAGAACTTCTCAAGCCCGGTGACGTACACCGTCAAGTCATCAGATAACGCAATCACCACGGACTACGTGGTCACCGTCCATGTGTTGCCGAATTGGCCGACGCTCATCAACGTGAACTATTCGGGCGATGCAGGAACCGCTTCCATGGATGGCATCTATTCCTATGACTCCGTCGCTCGCGGAAGCGCCAGTCGTGTGGCTCCCGCAGCGTACAGCGGAAACCGGTGGAATGACTTCGTCGGAAACTCCACGGCCACCGGCAGCAATTTGATCGATTCCCAAGGGGTCTCCACCAATGTGGGACTTGTTACCACGTGCAATAACGGCCCTTGGGCGGACTGGACCGGACTGGGCACGGCTCGAATTCTCAAGTCGGCGGTCTTGGCCAACTACACGAGTTATGCGCCTATCTTCACGCTTACCGGCCTCGATACGGGCCATGCCTACGATATCTACATTGCCAGTCGTGAGAGCAACAACAACAAGCCTGCGGATTTCTTAGCCATGGGGGTGAGCAAGAGGGTTGCCTTGGCTACCACCACAGATTGGGCGGATGGTGACAGTTATGTCAAATTGGAGGGTGTCATTCCCTCGCCAAGTGGGGAAATCTTGGTCAAGGCCCGATGCAGTGGCGACTGGGATGGCATTGTCTTGAATGCATTTCAAGTGCAAGACATGGGTGCCCGGGGCTTGAACTCTGATGCGACCCTTTATTCATTCAGCTTCCCGGGGATTGGTGCGGCCACCATTTCAGGAACTTCGATTTCATTAGTGGCACCGTATGGCACCGATTTAACAACACTCGCACCGACCTATGAGGCTTCCACAGGAGCAACCTCCGACAAAGCCTCCGGGAGCTCTCAGAACTTCTCCAGTCCTCTGACTTACACCATCACTTCCGAAAACGGCAGCAATACCACCATCTACACGGTGACTGTCACCGCGGGTCCCCCACCGCCAGGTGGCGTGGGCAGCGGGCTTGTCGCGTGGTTTGACGCGTCGCAAATCGCCGGCCTGAGTGACAGTGATCCGGTCGCCGTGTGGCAGGACATCTCCGGCCACGCTCATTCGGCAATGCGGGCTGAAGGCAACATGACCTATGCCGCAAACCAACTGAACAGTCTGCCGACGGTTCAGTTCCGCAACGGGGCGTCTGCCGGTCTCACCGGTTCTCTATTCTCCAAGGAACAGTATGTCGTCTTCAAAATCACAGGCGGCGATTGGGGATCGGTGTTAGGAAGCCAAAGCGGGAGTGGTTACCTGCTAAATCCTAACGGCTCGTTCTGGGACGGCCATCCGGCTGTTGGCGTCTCTCAAAATGGCACGGTCATGGGGAATGCACCGTATTTCAATCTGAACAACCCCGGGGACTTCATGGTCCTCAAGATCACCGGCAACAGTGATGATCCAAACGTTAGATCGGGCTGGGCGCTGGGCCGTCAGGAAGGCTGGCACTCGGTGGATATGGATCTAGCTGAGATCATCGCTTTTGACCATGCGCTAACCTCGACTGACGAGGCCAATGTGGGCGGTTACCTGACAAACAAGTATCATTTGACCACGACCTATCCAACCACGCCGCGTGCGGATATGCTCGGATTCACGTTCCCGACCTACGGTGCCGCCAGCGTAATTGGGACTGATATCAGCATCACCGTGCCGCAGGGCACAGATGTGACGGCGCTGTCGCCAAGCTATACCCTGTCGCCGGGAGCCACCTGCGACAGGGCATCCGGTTCCACTCAGGACTTCACCGGTGTTGTGAGCTACTCGGTTACCAATTCGGATAGCACCATCACCCGTGTCTATCATGTATCGGTCGCTGTGCTGCCGAGTCCGCCCGTTGCCAGCGGGTTGGCCTGCTGGTATGCGGCTGGTTACAGCGTCACGGCCAGTGGGAGCGGGACGGTTCAGACATGGGCCGACATCTCGGGCAACGGACGTGACGCAACAAGCGGTGGCGGTTCGGTGTCGTTGGTTCCCAGTGATGTGAACTCGCTGCCTGCCGTGCATCTGCGGAGCGGTGGGTATATGAACTGCACCACCGTGCCGTTTACTTCGATTGTTAAGGAACAATTTGTCGTCGTGCGTTCGCCGAAAGCCACGTGGAGCGGCGGATCCTTCTTTGGCCGCAAATCCGATGACTTCCTCACGGTGCGTGGTTCGAGCTACAACATGGCCGGTGGCACCACGGGATTCTGGCAGGATCACTTCCCGGTTGCTGTTTCCAAGAATGGCAAAGCGGTATCAATGAATGCGGGTCACGACAATCAGGGTAACTCCTCAAATGGTTGTGGTTTCGCCTTGGATACAATCACTGACTACATGATCCTGAAGATCGTCGTCGATAATGATGGAGTTGCCAATTTTGCAAGCTATCCCTATTATCAGATCGGGAAGAATGAAGGCACTGGCACGACGGACTTTGACGTTGCCGAGATCATGGGTTTCAGCACTCAGCTGAGCAGCGAAGACGAGGCTACAGTCACCAATTACCTGACTAACAAGTACTTGAGTGTCGGCGGCTACGCCGATTGGGCCGCGACGAACGTCGGCGGACAAACGGCCGACCAGGATTACAACAACGATGGTATCGCCAATGGTATCGCCTACTTCATGGGTGCGACTGGCCGCGTCACCAATCCAGGTGTGGTTGGCGGCAAGGTTGCGTGGCCTCACAGTGCCAGCGCCACGGGTATCACGTACAAGGTGTTCACTTCGGCCAACCTCGAAAATTGGACGGATGACACGGCGGCCGCAGTGGACGCTGGCGGCTTCCTAACATACACGCTGGTGCCCGGCAGTCCGACGCGCTTCGTGCGCCTGGAAGTGCAGGTTCCCTGAACCATCGGGTTTTACCCGGACACATATCTAACACCCAACCCCGGGGCCGCCGATTCAAAACCGGCGGCCCCGCTTGGTTTTCGAGAGTCGTTGAGTTTCTGCTTGTGGCTGATGGGGCAGCGGCCTAGCCTTGGGCGTTGGTGGCAACAAGCTGCGCGGAATGGCTGGAACGCCCGCAATCTCTCGCAACTGCAGAAAGCCACCACGTCGGGCATCCACCTGACGTCTGTCACCGCCCCTCACAATCAATGTTATGATCCCAAGAATCCCCGTTTGTCTGACAATTCTCGCCGTCCTCAGCGGATCCGCTGCAGCCGACGTCCGCCTGCCCAATGTGTTCAGTGATCACATGGTGTTGCAGCGCGACAAGCCGATCAAGGTGTGGGGGTGGGCCGCAGCAGGCGAGCAAGTGAGCGTGCAACTGGCCGGAAAATCCGCCACTGCCACCGCCGGCGCTCAAGGCGAATGGAAGGTGGCGCTGCCTCCGCTGGCGGCAGGCGGGCCGTTCGAGTTGACGGTCAGCGGCAAGAACGTGTTGAAAGTAAATGACGTGCTCGTTGGCGAAGTTTGGCTGTGCTCGGGACAATCGAACATGGAATTTGAGTTGAGACATGCGCTCAATGGCCAGCAGGAAATCAAGGATGCCGATTATCCCAAGTTGCGCCTGTTATGGGTTCCGCGCACCCCTTCAGCCCTGCCACTCAGTGATATCAAAGCCCGCTGGTTGGTATGCTCGCCTGACAACCCAACAGTGGCCAGTTTCTCGGCTGTGGGGTATTTTTTCGGCCGCGACCTTTACAAAGCGCTCAACGTGCCGATTGGCATGATTGCCGCCTCACAAGGTGCCACCCAGATCGAGGTGTGGACCGCACCCGAGGGATTGGCCGGGGTGCCCTCGCAACAGGCGGCACTGCCGGGCATCACCGCAGCTGCAACTGCCGCTCGCAAAAAACTCGCCGAAAACCTAGATGCCTTGGAAGCCGCCATGCCCGAGGCCCGCGCCGCTCTGGCTCAGGGCCGGGCCTTGCCGCCCGGCCTCGTGATGGCTGGTCCGCTGCCAGCCGAAGGCGGCCCGGTCCTCTACAACGGCATGATCTATCCGTTGGTGCCATTCGCGATCCGCGGCGCGCTGTGGTATCAGGGCGAATCCAATTGCGGCGACGGCATGGCCTATCTCGATAAAATGAAAGCCCTGATTTACGGTTGGCGCAAGGTCTGGCAACAAGGGGATTTCCCGTTCTACTTCGTCCAGATCACTCCTAACACTTATGACGGCAGATTGCCGTTTTTGCTGGAAGCGCAAGACGCATCGATGGCCATCCCTAACACCGGTATGGCAGCTTCCACTGACACCTGCAATGCTAGCGATCATTTCGGCGGCGGTCATCCGGCTAACAAACAGGAGATTGCCCGCCGTCTCTCGCTGTGGGCCCTAGCCAAAGACTATGGCCAGAAGGATCTGGTATTCTGTGGCCCGCGTTTCAAAGCCCTCACTGCCGAAGGACGGCAACTGCGGGTGCGTTTCGACCCGGTCGGCGGCGGTCTGGTGACCAAGGATAAGCAAGCACCGGACAGTTTTGAGATTGCAGGTGCTGACGGTATTTTTGTCGAGGCGCAGGCAAAAATTGATGGCCCATGTGTGTTGCTCAGCAGCGACAAGGTGTCCAAGCCAAGCGCCATGCGTTTTGCCTGGAAGGACTTGGCGCAGCCTAACCTGATGAACAAGGAGGGCTTGCCGGTGTCGGTGTTTCGCGCCTCGATGGGTCAGTAACCCGTCGAAGAGTGAGGTCTCAGCGGTAGCTCATCTTGTTAGATGTTAGTTGCAGGTCCTGTTGGAGCGGGCGTTGCGGGCGGATAGCGGTTTGGCGCAGGACGTCGTGATAGGCTTTGACGGCATCCAGTGGTGTGATTTCGCCGTCCACCACGCGGCGGAGGAACTCGATGAATGCCAGCGGGCATTCGGATAGATTGATTTTTCGGCCGAAAAGGGCCACCCGCGCACCGTGTTTCCGGGCATCGTGGATCAGTTGGAATGCATCGAGGGTGGTGCCCGCGCTGCCGCCGAGGATCCCGACGACCAAGTTGGAATCATAAGAAACCAGTTCTTCCAGCGGGCCGGGACCGTTGTAGGGAATCTTGAGGAATATGGGTCGCCCGGCCTGAGTTACGCCTGCAAGAGTGCGGATGATGTGGTCATTGAGGAACGCGGCCACTTTTTTGTCTGGAATACCAGGATTGACGTTAGGGTTGAACACCTCGAGGAAATAGCGGAAGCGTTTGCGTTCGGCCTCGATCCGGAAGTCATGGAAATCTTGCAGTGCCTTGTAATCCCAATCGATGTTGTTGGTGAAAGTGATCGAATACAAGCCGAGGTCGGCACCGGTGAACGGGCTGCTGTGATCATCGGTTAGACGGCCATATTTGATGTGGTCGAGTGACGCGGAGCGGAACGAGCGCGACGGGTGTTCAGTCGGATATTTTCCGCCGCGCACGGCCCAGATGTCCGAGGTATCGTTGGCGCGGGCAGCAGGAGTTATCTCAGAATGATCAAATAGCTGCTCCTTGATGGCGAGTTGCTCGACGTTGGATGCGGAGAGAAGGACAATGTCCACGATGTCCTGGGTGACCACAGCGCGAATTTGCTCGCGGTATTGGGCGAGGGTTTTCCAACAGCCCTCGCTTTCGTTGTAGCCGTGGCGACAGGACCCGGCCTGCGGGCCGGGCGCGGTGATGCCAAACGCCATGTCACCGTCCTTGGCATCGGCGATGATGAAATCACCGGATGCCGTGGAGCCATTGCGAAGGTTGGCGAGTTTTTTATCGAGTCGTTTCATGCAGGGATGAGTTTGGATGCATTGCCGCCCGTTGCTCGCAGGCGTTTGATTTGGCGGTAATCCGTCGGGTTGCGGCGCAGGATGCGGCGGAAGATGCGGTTGAAAAATGATATATGACTGAAGCCGCAATCCAGAGCAATCTCGAGCACCGAACGGTCGGTTTCCACCAGTTCCCGGCAGGCTGCCTGCAGACGGATATGCGTGATGAAGTCGCTAAAAGTCTTGCCGGAATGTTTTTTGAACTGACGGGCAAACGTCGGTTTGCTCATTCTTGCGATTCGTAGCACCTCTTCCAACCGGACTTCATCCCGGAAATTGCCCATCAGATAGCGCATGACTTCAGCCATCGCGTCCTGGTGAATTGCGGAATCCGCCAAAGCAAACGAACGCGTTGAGAGGTCGCGCATATTCGAATCCGGGGCGTTGACCATCAGGCCTAGCAAGCGCAGCAATCCGCTGAGCCGGAGCGTGCCGCTGCTGATAACAAGCTGCTGCAACCCCTCGCGGATGGCCTCTGCGGTCGGGCCTGTGTATTGGATACCGCGTCCGGCCCGATGAAACAACCCGTTGCAGGCGGATGTTTCTGGAAACGCCCAGAAGGCATGGCCACACGGAAAACTCCATTGCACCGATAGCCCGGCGGACCGGCCGTGCGTGTGCCAGTAGTGGGGGAGCTTCGAACCAAGCAAAACGACGTCTCCTGCGGCAAACAGCCCGATGTGGTCACCAACAAATCGCGTTCCCTCACCCGCAGCGAACATCGTCAACTCCATTTCGCCGTGGTAATGCCAGTGCATGCCTTCGCCCGTGATGCTCTCGCTCCGGTCCGGTGCCAGCACCGATTCCACCTCGCGAAGATTTTGAGTCCAGCGGAGCACGCGGAACGAATGTCCGCTCGGAAGGCGGATTTGTTCGCGGCTAGCTTGCATGGCGGTTTGGTAGTAGCTTGCCCTGAAATTTGCAACTCAATAGAGATAATCGCAACCTAACTGAGACAATCATCGCAAGATTAGAGACCAGCAGCGTAGCTCTGCACGCCGGAATCTGCGAAAACCCTGCCGATGAATCCATCCACCACTCCCACCGAATACCGCTTTTCATTTGGTCCCTGGAACATGAGCGAAGGTGCCGATCCGTTCGGTCCTGACACTCGCGCGGTTTTTCCGCACGAGAAGAAATTCGCCCTCTACCGGCCGCTAGGTTTTGAAGGCGTGCAGTTGCACGATGACGATGCCGTGCCGGGCCTCGACGACTTGACGGCCGCACAGATCGAGCGCCAAGCCTTCCATCTCAAGTCCGTTCTCGCAGACGAAGGACTCACACCGGAATTTGTCGCACCCCGCCTGTGGTTTTCCGAGCAGACGATTGACGGTGCTTACACATCTAATAGTGAGAGCGACCGCGCTTATGCCTGGGACCGAACGAAAAAATGCATCGACATCGCCCGCGCCATCGACTGCAACGCCATCGTGCTTTGGTTGAGCCGTGAGGGCACATATATCCGCGAGGCGAAAGACGCCAAAGTCGCCTACGATCGTCTGTTGGAGTCCATCAATCAGATGCTGGATTATGACCCCACCATCGAGATTTGGATAGAGCCCAAGCCTAACGAACCAGCTGACCAGGCATACGTTCCGACCATAGGCCACGCCATTGCGCTCGCCTATGCCTCGAATGCGCCAAAGCGCGTGAAGGGGCTCATCGAATCCGCACACGCCATGCTGGCCGGATTGGATGCGAGTGACGAGATGGCGTTTGCCCTGGCGCATGACAAACTCGGCAGCGTTCATCTGAACGATCAAAACGGACTCAAGTTTGATGAGGACAAGAATTTTGGCAGTGCCAACTTGCGGGGAGCGTTCAACCAGGTTCGCGTGCTGGAGGAGAACGGATATGGACGGCGCGGCGAGTTTATCGGGTTGGATGTGAAGACGATGCGCACCCAGCGCGGATGTCCGGTCACCGAACACCTCAGCAACAGCCGCACGATGTTCCTGCACCTCGTGGACAAGGTCCGCTCTCTCGACTCCAAGCTCGTCCAGCAATACCGCGATGCCCGGGATTATGAGGCACTCGAGATCCACATTTTGAAACATCTGTTAGGAGTCGGATAACCCGGCAGACCGCCACAGAGGACTGAAAGCCCGGCCTCAGTCAGAACTTGCCCGGATGGCGGCAGCTTCGCCTTGAGGAGATCCATCCCCATTTTGAACATCCGACTTGCCTTGACAAGCTGGGGCCATTGAGCACTCTGTCCCGCAGGCCCGTCCCCTTCAATCACCCACCTCACCAGCCAACTCATGCAATTCACCCTCCTCGTCAGTGCCATTGGTTTTGGCTTTATCGCGGCCGCAGGTGCCGCCGAACCACCAGCTGCCACGCCGCCGCCAGCCGCGCCACAAATGATATTTTTCTTGGGCGACAGCATCACCAAGGCAGGCGGCTATGTGCGCAGCATTAAAGACGCGCTGACCAAGCAGAATCCGGCCAATCCCCCACAGATCCACAACTTTGGCCACATGAGCGAGACGATCTCGGGTCTCAGCGAGGCCTATCATCCCGGCCGCCGACCTTGTGTGCTGAACTGGATCGACGCGGTGCTGGCGGAAAAACCCACCTGGGTGGTTGCGTGCTATGGCATCAATGACGGCATCTATCACCCGTTTAGCGAACAGCGGTTTGCGGCCTATCAAACCGGCATCCGCACCCTCATCACGAAAGTCAATGCCGTCGGTGCCCACCTGGTTCTGCTCACGCCGCCGCCGTTTGCGGCCGCCGGCCCGCCTTTCCCCCCGGGAACCGACGCGGCAGGGCAGGCGGCGCTGTTGGCCAAGGCCAATGCAGAAGCCGAAGCGGAGGCGCAGAAAGATCCAAAAAAATTCGGCTACCGCTCGGCCTACCCATATTACGACGAGGTGTTGGCTGGCTATTGCAAATGGCTGCTGACGCTCGACGGGCACGACGGAGTGAGCGTGGTGGACATTCGCACGCCGATGCTTGCCAAGGTCAAGGAAAGCCACGGTGCCGATCCGATCCACCCCAACGGCCTCGGCCACGCCATCATGGCCGAAACGTTCCTCAAACAATGGCCGGCCATCCAGGCCAAGGCCCAGGCCAAATAATCCCTGGCACGGCCCGGCAAGCAAACCAACGCCGTTAGGAAAAAGGAGTGCCGCTCCCCTGTAAGCCGGATTTTGTCCGCCCCGCTCACGCGAAGTTGGACGGTCATTTCTCTCACTCCGCCGAAGCGAAGCGCCCCGCTTGCGCGAGATGCGACTAATACCCGGAGAGTAACGGGCGGGCAGCCCTTCCCCTGTTTTGTCTTGCACCACGTGGGGTTTGCCGTGCCACCTCGGTTACCCTCGGCGCGGTGGGCTCTTACTCCACCCTTTCACCCTTACCTGTGCCCTTGCGGGCCATCGGCGGTATGCTTTCTGTTGCACTTTCCATCCGGCAGTCTCACGACTGCCGTTCCTTGCTTTCACAAGGCACGTTGCCCTGTGGTGTCCGGACTTTCCTCAAGCACGCTTGCGCATCCTTGCGACCGTCCGGGGAGCGGCGCGGCGAAGCTAATCGCTCTTGGCCCATCCTGCCAAGGAAAACTTTGATGCCAGAATCATTTCCCTTCGAGCATTTTTCTCATCTCGTCGAAGTATTTGAGATACTCCTGTACCTCCCGAAACGCCCACCAACTCACCGCCAAAACCAGCAGGGTAATCACAATTTTCCACAGCGGCTTGAGTTTCGGGTGAACCCAGACCAGAGGCAAGGCCAAGGGACCGACGGTCGCCAAAGCCAGCACGATCGGAGTCGTCCCGAAATACCATGGGCCGCTTTTTTCAACCCGGACCCGCCTGCTGCCGGAATCGTCCAAAAACTCCCCGCAATGCCTGCATTTGATCGCTTCATCCTGAATCTCCTCGGCACAGTAGGGGCACTTTTTCATGGTCGGGCTCACTCCCGCCTCGCGGGAACGCCCCCACGCTAACCCCCAGCACCCTCCAGCACAATCCTGATTCTGTGCGGCCCCATCCGGTGGCAGGGCGGTCGCCTGGCAGAGCGTCAGATGCTTATTTCAAAAGGATTTTTCAACTTTTTCTAGACTTTGGCCCTAAAATGACCAAGTTAGGCGGGTGATCAACCCCATTCATATCTGCTCGCCTCTCGATTCCGTCAAT
>CAIKHZ010000300.1 GCA_903827375.1 Akkermansiaceae bacterium | reverse complement strand
TGGTTTTTCGACACTTTGCCCTCGAGCAACCAGTTGGATACCGCCAAATCGTTAGGTCAATCCCGGCCGCAGCCGGAGATCAAACAACAATATGAGGTTGAGATGGGCTTGGGTCATCGTTTGCAACTTGACTTATATCTCGTCTATCTGAAGGACGGTACCAGCGGCACCAATCAACTCGACTCCACCAAGTTTGAGTTGCGTTATGCTCTTGCCGACTGGGGGAAGCTGTGGGGCAATCCGACGCTCTACGGAGAATGGACACAGGCGGCCCGGGGAGCTGACTCGGTGGAGGCCAAGCTGTTATTGTGTGACGACATCAACCAGCGCTGGGCGTGGGCCAGCAATTTGGTGGCCGAACAGAAGACGGGAGACGCCCGTGATTTGGGATTGGAATGGAACAGTGCCCTAGCCTGTAGCGCGATTGACCGCGTGTTGAGTGTGGGCGTAGAGACGAACTTTGCCAATATCTCTTCCCGCACGGATCCCTCGACGAGCCATCGCGACAATCATTGGGAAATTTCCGCCGGACCTTCGATCCGCTACAATCCCATTCCCCAGGTACACGCCATTCTCAGTGAATTCATTGGTCTAAACAGAGACACACCGCAGGCCAAAACCGCTTTGGTCATCGGCTGGGAGTTCTGATGACACGAGCGAGAGTCAGAATGACCTCCTACTCAACCTTGCCAGTTGCGGCCCACTCGGTGCCGCGCTGGATAAGCTTTGAGACGTTAGGCGTGGTGACGGCTTTGCCGTCGTGTCCGAAGGTTTCCGAGAAGACCCGGCCTTTGCCATAGTCCACAGTGAAGGCGAGGGGTTCGACGGATTTGCTCCAGTCCGAGGCGGCGGTAACCAGCACATGGATGGGGGCGTCGCCCTGCAACTTGGCATAGAGTTCGTCGTCGGCATCAAAATCGCCCAGGCCCTTGGTGATCGGATGGTCTTTGTCGGCAATGTTGGCCTTGAAGGCGCTGCGAGGGCCGTGGCCTGACTGGCCCATGACCCAATAACGGCCACAGAGCTGGTGGAACTCGCCCCATTCCTTGAACGAGGCACTGGTAAGATGGGAAATGCACAAGCCCTTGCCGCCCTTTACGTACGCCAGCAGGTTTTGCTTGGCGGCGTCTGAGAGCGTGGGCAGCGTGGCATTGTAGAAGTGTAGAAACACTACATCGTAGGTCTTGATGGCGTTGGCAGACTCGAAGATGCCCGGATCTTCGCAAACTTTGACGTCGAATTTGCCGGCTGCCAGCAAGGTTTCGCGGATGGTTTGTGTGACGTCATGCCAAGCGTGCACACCGACGTCATCGCCGGTGACGATGAGCACCTTGATCTTTTGGGGGGCATCGGCTGCCGGGCTAAGCGGGGCCGATGAAAAAAAAGCCAGCCCTACCAAGGCCATGAGTGACGAGTGCAGCAGAAGTTGCGGGTTCATGATTTTAATAGGGCTGGCTGGATTTTCGGTGGTTACAGGGATTTGAGGCCGAGTGTGGCAGCTTCCTTGACAACCTTGGAGGGCGTGCTTGCGAGGAGTTTCTCGTAAGTGATCTTGGCGGCAGGCTTGTTGCCGGCCTTGACCAAGCGTTGTGCACACAGCAACGAGGCGGCTCCAACGGCAGCCTTGGTCGCGGGCACCGGCTTGGACATGACGAGAGCCTTGGCGGCTTCGATCGATCCGAGGTCACCCAAGGCGGTGGCAGCAGCTGCGGCAACTCCCGCATCGCTATCGCCTAGCAGGCCCGTAAGAGGGACCAGCGAGGATGCTTCGCCACGTGCACCCAGCGAGCCAATCACACCGATCTTGACCTTTGGCGTGCCCTTGGAAAGGGCGTCGGTAAGGGCTTTGGCAGCCTCGGGACCAGGAATGCGTTCCAGAGCATAACGGGCCATGTGGGAGAGTTTTTCATCTCCTAACAGGGGTTCCAGAGCTGGCACTGCGGCCACGGTGCCGATGGTCTTGAGCGCGCGGCAAACCACGTCCTTGGCGGCACGGGGAGATTCGGCCTTGAGCGCCGCGATGAGACGGGTTTCAAGTTCCTTGCGGGCGGCGGCATCGGTGTGAGTAGCGACGATGGCATCTTCGATGGGCTTGACGAGGTTGGGCTCCATGCCCCAGTCGTAGGTTTTCAAGGCGTCGAAGGCTTTATCTAACTGTTCTGACATAATAAGTGATCTTTCTTGGTAGAGATTTGGTTAATAGAAATGGATGGCGGGTGGATCACAGCTGCCAAGGCTCGCGGCGGGCACGATCGATGAAGCGGTTAGCCTCTTCGTCGCCGACGAAGAGTTGTTTGGCGGCGTCCCATTTGAGGGAACGGCCCAAGGTGTAGGCGATGATGCCGAGGTGGCACACGGTGACCGTGTTGACGGCGAGTTCGATGTCGCGGAACGGCTTGCCGCGGGTTTTGATGCATTCGAGGAAATCGGCACCGATACCGCCCTTGGCTGCGTATTCCGGGACTTTTTTGGCTGCGCGTTTTTCACCTGGAGTGCCGTCAACTTGGTGTTGGCCCTTGCCCGGCTTGTTGAGGGTGAGTTCGACGCCGTTGGGATACTTGAAGGAAAGCCATCTTTTATCGCCCTCGACGGTAAGGATCACGTCCGTTGGTTGCAGTTCGCGCACGTCCACGGCGAAGGTGGCGCCGCCGATGTGGTGAGCACCCCAGTCGGTCATGTTGCCGCCGGAATAATCGGAATAGGAGCGCCAGCTACCGCCTTCGCAGGAGAAGTTGCCGTCGCAGCGACTGTGATTGTAAGGTGCCCAAGGGGCTGGCCCAAGCCACATTTCCCAGTCCATGTTATCGGGGCATTTTTCCTCCGGCAGGTTGCAGGGTTTGGAGATGGTTCCCATTTCGACGTTGATTGCCTTGATGGGGCCGAGTTCGCCGCCCCAGCATTTTTGGACGATACCGCGATAGTCTTCCAAGACGCGCTGGCTGCCACCGGAGACGACGCGGCCATAGCGGCGAGCGGCTTCGACGACGAGGGCACCTTCGCGGAGGGTGCGGGTTTCGGGTTTTTGGCAAAAGACGTCTTTGCCGGCGCGGCAAGCTTCGATCATTTGAATGGCGTGCCAGTGGTCAGGAGTGGCGATGTGCACGGCGTCGATATCCTCGCGGGCGAGCAGCTCGCGGAAATCCACATAGGCTTTGCAGTCCGTGTTGCCGTGTTTCCCGTCAACCTGTTTTTTGCGCTCGTCGCGGACATTGCCGCGCACATCGCACACGGCGACGTACTGGACGAGCGGGTTGTTGAGGAAGTTGCCCATGTCGCCGCTGCCCATGTTGCCGAGGCCGATGCCTCCCATGACAATGCGGTTACTGGGTGCTGGCGTCTCAGCATTGCCGAGGGCACTGGACGGGATGATGGTGGGAAATCCAAGGGCGGCGGTTGTTAGACCGGTCGCTTTAAGGAAATCACGGCGGGTTGCTTTCTTTTCGGTGATGGATTGCATGATCGGGACCCATAACGGCGGTACCCTTGTGGCTCTTTCAGCTTGCTTGAAAAAACCCGATCTTTCTTTCTTGCGCGGACACTTAGCGGATTTCGACACTGGTGCCGGGGCGGATCAGGGTGGGCAGGCGGATGGCGTCCCAGTTGGCGAGGCGGATGCAGCCGTGACTGCGGGCCCGGCCGATGGTTTCTGGGTTGGCGGTGCCGTGGAGGCCGATGCCGGGTTTGCTCAGGCCGGCCCAGAAGATGCCGACAGGGCTGTTAGGGCCAGGTGGGATTTCCAGAGAATCGGAGTCGCTGCTGCGTTTGCCGGTATCGAGGAGTTGTTGGTCGTAGCGCCAGATGGGCAGTTCCACCTCATTTCTAACTTCCCAGGTGCCGAACTTGATAAAGCGGGCTTCGCCTGGGGTGATGGGAAAGGAGGCGATGAGGCCGCGGTTTGGGCGTGGCTGGGCTGGTGTCTGCTCGTCGCCGTCAGGATCGGCCACCACGAGAGCGGCGGGAGCGGCTTCGAAGATGCGGACCTGGTTGATTTTGGTATCCACGACGGCATGGCGGAGGCTCATGGCGGCATCGGCTTTATAGGCGATGCCGGTGATTTTTTCGATGGTGAAGGGTTCGACGTTGGGCACGGTGATGGATTGGTGAGGCTCGAGGTTATCGATTTTGCGGCTGCTGTTGAGTTCGACCAAGTAACTCTCATCGCAGTGATAGCGCTCGGCCATGAATTCACCATTGCTCCGATAACTCATCCTTTTGCTCTTGGCTTGCCGGGTGTACTTCGTGGGCAGGTTCGGGTCCACCCAATCCTTGATCCAATCCGGCACCACTGCCACTGCCAGCGGCGTAGGGACCGCTAGGCGGGCCGCGCTGAGCACGGACGTCCAGTCGTCTAGCGGATAGCCATGGGCCTCATTCCAAGATTGGACCGCCAGTTCGGTGAAGCGTCCGGGTTTGCCGTCGATGATGCCGGGCCCAAACATTGCCTCGTCGAGGAAAATTTGCAGGCTCAGGGCGTCTTCACCTGCAGGTTTTACGCTGGCCGCCACTTTCGGCTTTTCCGGCTTGATGGGGATGTCCGGCGCATCTGGATTGATCCGTGCGGTTGACGGTTTGCTAGGATGGGGGCGGATTGGTGCCGGAGCTGGCGTGGTGGCGGGTTGGGCGAGGGCCAGGGATGGCGGGAGGAGCAGGAGGAGGATGAATTTCAGCATGGAAGAAGAATGACCGGGTGGGGATTAGGCGGGATGTGTGGCAAAGGCGGCGAGGCGTCCGGCAATGAGTGCGGGGACAACCGCGCACACGACGACATCATCCCCGTCGTATTCGGTCGAGAGCACCTTGGCTTGGCGGTGCAGCAAGCTGACCAATTCGGCGCGGTGCTGCGGGATGCGGTAGTGCTGGCGGCATACGCGTTCGGCCAGCACCCGGGAGCAGGCGTGGAGCAAGTCCTCGAGGCCCTGGCCGGTGACGGATGACGTGGGGATGGCGTCCGGAAATTTTTCTAGCAGGCGTGCCAGCACATCGGGATCGGTGACCCTGTCGATTTTATTTAAAATGGACAGGATGGGTTTGTCACCTGCGCCGAGTTCGGCGAGCACCTCGAGGGTGGTATCGTGGAAACGTTCGATTTCCGGGGCAGTGGCGTCGTGGACGTGAATGAGAAAATCGGCCAGGACGGCTTCTTCGAGGGTCGCCTTGAAGGCTTCGATCAGGCGGTGGGGGAGGTTGCGGATGAAGCCGACGGTGTCGGTGATGAGGAGGGGTTGGCCGTCGGGCAACTCGATGCGCCGGGTCGTCGTATCCAGAGTCGCGAAAAGCATGTCCTTGGCCATCACGTCGGAACCACTCAGAATGTTGAGCAAGGTGGATTTTCCGGCGTTGGTGTAGCGGACGATTGCTCCATGGGCGGTATCGACCCGCTCGCGTTCTTTGCGTTGGGTTTTGCGTTGTTTGCGCAACACCTCCAACTCGCGCTTGGCCCGGTCGATGGTCAGGTAGGCGAGGCGGCGGTCCACCTCAATTTGTTTCTCACCCATGCCGCGGGACGTGCCGCCGCCGCCCTGGCCGCTCTGGCCGCCGCCGGATCCGGCCGATTCACGGTCCAGATGGCCCCACATGCGGGCCAAGCGGGGCAGTGCATATTGCATGCGGGCCAGATCCACCTGCAAGCGGGCTTCCTTCGTCTTGGCGCGCCGGGCAAAAATATCCAAAATCACCTCTTCGCGGTCGATCACGGTGAGGTTGGCGAGTTTTTCCCACTCCCTTTGCTGGGAAGGGGCGAGGTCGTTGTCGATGATGATCACGTCGCACTCATGGGCTCGGGCGAGTTCGGTGAGTTCGGCGGCTTTGCCGATACCGCAGAGGAGTTTTTTATGGATTTCGCGGCTGCGGACGAGCACAGATTCGGCCACTTCGATCTCGAGGGTGCGCGCCAGTTCGGCGAGTTCCTCAAGCAGTGAGCCGGCCTCAGTGGCCTCGCGCGGGTCGAAATAAATGCGCAGCAGCAGTGCGCGTTCGACCATCTCCGGTTTTTGTCTGACCTCAAACATCCGGCCAAGAAGTAGCACACTGTGCTGCCTGCGACTATGCCAATTTTCAGCAATCCTGCCACCGGACCATGGCGGCCAAGGGTTGAGGCAAAGGCGCGTGGTTGCAGCAGATCGCCGTTTCATCGCGGTCCATGCATGGCCTGATGAGCTTCTGGGAAACATTCGAGGACGCCTGCGATGTGGCCAGTCCAAGAGTCTGCGCAAGTTGCTGGTATGCATCAAATCCCCTGACGAAGCGGGCAAGCGGACGAAGCATGAAAGCGATCGTCGAGGACCATGCTTGGGGAATACGCCGGGCGAGGCGCATGCTGAATTCACTTTCGCATGGGCACTGCGGCCAGAGGCACGCTGTCACGGCCTGCGGCGAGACGCGGCAGCCACTCCGCGCGGGGCTGGGTGGGCCGTGGGATTCCGGTGGACGTTTGGGGAGGAATGGTCAAGAGTTCGCCCGCCCCATGTCCGCTCTGCTCTCTGCCACCGAAATTCGCCTCAGCTACGGCTATCAAATGTTACTGGACGGGGTGACGCTGGCGATTTCCGGGGGCGAGAAGATCGGGATGGTGGGCCGAAACGGCTGTGGCAAGACGTCGCTGCTGAAGATTTTGAGTGGGATGATGGCGGCGGATAGCGGTGAGATTGCGTTGCGACGGGCGCTGCGGATCGGGTATTTGCCGCAGGAATTTGAGTTGGATGCGGCGCTGAGCGTGCAGGAGAATATCGCGGCGGGTGCGAGCGATGTGGTGGAAGCGATCCGGCGCTACGAGGGAGGCGATGGCACAGAGGGCGAGTTGGCCGAACTGCTGCACCTGATCGATCACGCCGATGGCTGGGACCTCGATGCCCGCATCAAAGCCACCGCCACCGCTCTGGATGCCCCACCGCTGGAGGCAACCGTCGGCCCCTTGTCCGGCGGCGAAAAGCGCCGCGTTGCGCTGTGCCGGGCGTTGGCCTGCCAGCCGGACCTGTTGCTGCTCGACGAGCCGACGAATCACCTGGACGCGGAGTCGATCCGGTGGCTGGAGGCGTATTTGAAGGGGTTTTCCGGCGCTGTGATTTTTGTGACGCATGACCGGTATTTTCTAGATGAAATTGCCACCCGGATCATTGAGATCGATCAAGGACGGGCGTTTTCCCATCCTGGAAACTACACTGCGTTTCTGGAGTCCAAGGCGCTGCGCCAACAGATCGCCGAGCAAACCGAGCGGCGGCGCCAGCGGTTTTTGCGCGAGGAACTCGACTGGGTGCGATCCGGCGTGAAGGCGCGCGGCACAAAATCGCGCCATCGCATGGAGCAATACTATGAGATTGAGGGCATGGAGGCCCCGCCTGAGGAACGCGAAATGGACTTGCTCATTCCACCGCCACCGGACCTTGGCAACATCGTCGTCGAACTCGAAAATGCCGGTGTCAACGTCGGCCGCGGTGCCGCCCCGCGCTGGTTGTTTCGGCATCTCACGCTCACCCTGCGGCCCGGCCAATGCACCGGTATTGTCGGCCGCAACGGCGTCGGCAAGACCACCTTGCTCAAACTTTGCCTTGGCCAAATCCCCGCAACCGAGGGCTCCGCCGTGATCGGCAAGCGGGTGAAGGTGAACTACATCGACCAGACCCGCATGCAACTCGACGGGACTGGCTCTCTGTTAGACGAGATCTCCGATGGCAATGAGAAACTGATGTTCGGCAACGAGTCGCTCGGGGCCCGCGCCTATCTGCGGCGCTTTCTCTTCAACGACCAACGGATCAATGATCGCGTCGATCTCCTCTCCGGTGGCGAGCGGGCGCGACTGATGCTGGCGAAGGTGCTCAAAAACGGCGGCAATCTGATCGTGCTCGACGAGCCGACCAATGATCTGGACCTGCCCTCACTGCGGATGCTGGAAGAAGCCTTGGCGGACTTCGACGGCGCGGTCATCTGCGTGTCGCATGACCGGTATTTTCTCGACCGCATCTGCGATCAAATCATCGCCTTCGAGGAAAACGGGGTCATCGTCCAACCCGGCAACTATTCTTACTATCTCGAAAAACGCCAGGCACGCGAGGCCGCCCAGCGCATCCAGGCGCAGGCCGCCGCAAGGCACGCCGCAGCCCGCCACAAGGCGGCCGCGCCAAGTGCCGACAAACCGCGCAAGCTCACTCTCAAGGAACGCACAGAACTCGACGGCATCGAAGGGATGATCCTCGCCGCCGAGCAGCACGTCGGTGACCTCGAGAACCGCTTGAACGATCCGGCATTCCAAGCGGCGTCCTTTGCGGAGATTCCGGCCGTTATCGCACAACTCGACGCCGCCAAAGCGCAGGTCGCCCGCCTCTACACCCGCTGGGAAGATCTCGAACGACTGCGGGAGAGCCTCATCCTGACTGAACGGTAGTTTGAACGACAAATGAGTATGCTGAACCTTCTTGATGCAACCACCCGGCGGGCCTTGCTATGGATCATCGGTGCCTGTTTGATCGCCCACATCTGGTGTCTCGGATCGCAGTTCTATCTGGATGACATGCTCCAAATCCGCGACAGCGAGAAGGTGCAAACCCTGCGATTTTGGCAAGCCGGTGCTGCGGCATGGACCTATCTTTGGTACGCGATCCAAGTCAAACTCTTCGGCCTCTCACCCGTGGGCTTTCATGCCTTTAACTGGCTCTTGCACACCGCCATCGCCTGCGTCCTTTTCCTGTCCGGCCGGGATTACCTGCGCGGACAAGCCGCCGGGCAAGCCGCAGGGCAAGCCGCCGGGCAAGCTGCCGGACAAATCGCGTGGTTTGCCGCGATGTTGTTTGCGGCGCATCCGCTGGCCAGTGAAATTCCCAACTATGCCCGCACTCAGGACCTCGCCTGGGTGACGTTGTTTTCACTGCTTGCCGCTTGGTGCTTGTTCCGGGCGATGGATGGCGGCAGTTGGAGATGCCTGTTAGGATGTCTGCTGTGCATTGCCGGCGCGAGCTTTTCCAAAGGTCCGGGCTTCATGCATGCCATCCTCATGACCTCCGTCATCGGCCTGGCATTCGTCAAGCCGGAACATTGGAAGCTGGTTCGCAAACGGGCCTGGATGGGCGGATTGTTAGTGCTTGTGGGCTTGCTGGTCCTGTGGCAAACTGGCATGTTTGCACGGGCTGCCCGATGGTCCGAGCCGCGGGTGATTGGGCATGCCTACACGATCAGCCGGGTGTTCTGGGAATTTGCCTGGCGCAGCGTGTTGCCGATCCATCTGAGTGCCGACCATCACATCGAGGAAACCTTGGTGCAGCCAGGCATTTTCTTTGGCATCGCCGATACCACCGCGCAGTGGGCCGCGCTTGGCATGCTCTTGTTTGCCGGCGCATCGTTGGCGGTGGCTTGGCGCCAGTCCACCCGCTTCATCGGAGTTTGCTTCTTCCTATTTGTCGCCACAATGCTGATGCGCCTGCTCTATTTTATGCCCGAGTTCATGCCTGAATACCGCATCTATCCGGGGCTGCCGTGGTTTTGCCTGGGCGCTTCGATGCTGCTGGCAAGTGTCTGGCGTGCCCATCTCCATCACCTCCCACGTCTCGACGCCGTTGGCGCGATGCTGCGGGAAGGCGAGTGGCGCCCCTTCTTCCGCTGCCCGCCGCTCATTCCTGCGGCCTTGCTCATTGGAGTGTTTGCCGTGATGTCGGCCAAGCGCTCGTTTCTTTTTCATGACCTCAACGATTTGATGGCTGATGTGCTCCAGCGGTACCCCTGCCAAGCCCGGGCCATCTGGATTTTACAACGCAACGACCTCGAGGCCGCTCGCTGGCAACAAGTGATTCATCGCCAGCAAAATGAATTCCAAAAAGTCAGGGAGGCATTTATGTCGGAAACCCGCCGCCTCGCACCGCGTCGGGAACTGCCCAGCGGGCACTTCGCTTTGGCGGAAGTCGGCTGTGGCGGGCTCTACGCCCAAGCTCTCGCCCAGCAATTCTCACCAGCGGCAGGTCTCATGGAAATCAACCGCTTGGAGGCCTATATGCAAGCCTTGAAGATCGACCCGGTGGAACACAAGATTCACTGGATGTATTTCCATCATGCCAAAGGGTTGGTCCTGGAAATCGCCGGCAACTATCGCGAAGCCGCCGAATTCCTCAAGATGGACGGCACGCCCGCCGCTGATCGCAAGAGCGACTTGGAGCGGATCATGGCCAAACTGAGCAAACTGGATCATCCATAGCGGGCCTCACAGCGCGAACCACTCGCTCGGCTCACTGGGACTCGCGCAGTGGATTTGAGTTTGCACGTGGCCGAGCGACGTCAGGCATTCACGCAGCAACCCCAGCGCCAGTTGCGGCCCGTTGCAATCCGCACTCAAATGCCCCAATACCACCCGCGCCAGCGCCGGATGGGCAATCTCCCTCACCAAGTCCATCACCTGCGTGTTCGATAAATGACCGTGGCGCGAACTGATGCGTTGCTTCGTCGGCCACGGCCGTTTGGTGTCCGCTTCGAGCAATGCATCATCATAATTCGCCTCGACAAACAAGCCGTTGAGGTCGCGCAGGTTGTCCGTGACGTTACGCGTAACGAAACCGGTATCTGAGAGGATGCCAAGGCGCTTCGAGGAATGGTGGATGACGAAGCCGACGGGATCGACCGCATCGTGCTGGATGGTAAACGAATCGATGGTTACGGCACCGATGGCAAATGCGCGGCCGGCTTCAAACACTTTCCATTGGCAGCCTTGGATGCCCGCCTCCCGCACCACCTGCGCCGTGGCCGCCGTCGCATACACCGGCACCGGGTATTGCTTCAAAAAAACTTTCAGCCCGCGGACGTGGTCACCGTGCTCATGGGTCAGCAAAATGCCATCCAGTGAGTCTGCCGCGACGCCCACTTGAGCCAGTCGCAGGCTGAGTTGCTTGGCACTCAAACCCGCATCAATCATGAATCGCAGTCCGCCGCATTCGACCAACGCCGCATTGCCACTGCTGCCACTACCAAGAATTACAAATCGCATCCCGCCGCCCACCCTGTCCCTCACACCCGATCTTGGCAAGCACCGAGGCAAGAGTCGCAGGCAAGTAACATCTGAGGTGTCTTGTAGCCGCGGGTCTATGACCGCCGATAGCCCATGCGGTGCCTTGTCGCGGCGGGTTCATTGGCGATTCATGGTCATCGGCGGTCATAGACACGCCGCTATAACCGACAAATATTCTTGCGCGTTTCCTCAGCTTTGCTGCAATTTCACGGGAATTGAACTGGCTCGACCCGTGGCATATTTGAGGTCGAACGGTGAGTTCTGCGCTTGACGCCCGCAGCCGCATTCCTCTACAAGGTGCCCATGACGCCACGCTCCCGCCTGCTTGTTATCGCCTTGGTTGTTTTGCTAGGATGTTGCCGCCAAACCGTCTGGGCGGCACCCGCTGAGCACAATTTCTCTGTATGGGAAGCGGAAATGGCCGCTTTCGAGCGGGCTGATAGCGTCAAGCCCCCGCCGCAGAAAGCGGTGTTGTTCATTGGTTCCTCGACGATCCGGATGTGGGCGAGTCTGGCGCAGGATTTTGCGCCGGTGGCGGTGATCAACCGTGGCTTCGGGGGATCCGAGATTATGGATGCGACTCATTTTGCGCCTCGGGTTGTTTTCCCGTATGCGCCGCGTGCCATCTATCTGCGCGCCGGCGGCAATGACCTGTGGCGCGGCCGCGACGTTGAAGCGGTATTTAACGACTTCAAGGACTTTGTGGCGACGGTCCACGCCAAGCTTCCCGAAACCGATATCATCTTTATTTCCCAAAGCCCCAGCATTGCACGCTGGCAGCAAAAAGACCGCGAACAGGCGCTCAACCAACTTGCCGCCAAGTTCATCCAAGGCAAACCCCACCTGCGCTACATCGAGACGTTTGATCTGCCCTTGGGTGCCGACGGCCAACCCCGCCCAGAGTTGTTCCTCGCCGATAAACTCCACTTCAACGCCGAAGGATACAAATTGCTAGCTGCCAAGGTCAGACCTGATCTGGCACCCTGAGCTACCTGACGCAGCGACTGCGTCCTCATTGACCCTTGCCCAGCGGCACGTCACAAAAGGTGAGCGCGGCAATGCCGTTAGCACCCATGATGAGGTCGTTTTGGCTCCAAGCACTCTCCTTGAGATAGGTGATGCGTTGCGCTGTGGCTGGGGCTTTCAACTTGAGGGTTAGGACGTTGCCTTTAACGCTGCCGGAGGCAACCTTGTCCTTACCACCCCCATCAAGATAGATCTGGCTAGCCAGGGAATCCATCCAGAGTACCGGTTGGTCAAACTCAAGCGTGATGGCATCCTTTGCCGCATTTGCATAGGTCGCCTGTTTGAGATTGGGCGGTGTGATCGAGTCGGCGATCTTCTTGCCATAATTGTCGCGTTCGATGAGCGGCTGAATGAGGCGGGCGAATTCCGCCCAACCGACGAGCGGGAAGTGACATCCTCCGGGCGGCTTGATGCCGAGTGTGGACATGACGCTGAGGTTGGAGAACAGGCGCGGCAGGCTGCGTTGGACTTCGCGGATCATATCGCCGCCGCCGCTATTGCCGGCCATGCTGCATGAGTTGGGCCAGATTTGAAAAACATAGTAATGCTGCAGGTTGGGAAAGTCCTGTTTCCAAGCTGCCGACAAGGCGATGAAGTAGGCCTCATAGGACTTCCAATCGTAGTCACCGGTGGGGGCTGCCGATCCTTGGTTGTTCTCGCCTTGGTGCCACAAAATACCCCGAATGCCATGGGTGAGCTTCGCCTGTTGGACGCGCCATAGCGTCCGACCGTAGATGGTTGTTAGGTCAGTGGGGTTCGCCTCATTGCGTTGGTGTTGGTCGATGCGGGTACCTCCGGCAGCTCCATTGATGATGAAAACCGGGATTTTATTACTGGCGACCAAGCGCTTGGCCAGCTCCATGCCCCAGTATCCAAGCTCAGCCTTTTCACCTTTCTCGGCCTTCCAGACGGGGAGACACCACAGGTGAGCTGGGGCGTCGGTGGCGTTGCCTTCCGGCCGGCCATAACTGCGGATCCACTCGTTGGTTTCCGGTGGGGATTTCTCGCCTGTATCCGTTGCCAAGGCGTTAGATTGACCTTGGATGATATAGGCATCGCCGCAGACGATATGGGTGACTGTCTGCAGGAGTTTTTCGGTGCTGCCGCGTTTACTGCCGAACTCCACCTTGTATTTGACCAAGCCCGGTTTGAGCTTCACGGCAAAGGCATATGACTTATCTGCTCCCAGTTTGCTGGCTTCACCCTTGTATGGTTTGTCGTCGGCATACACCTTGAGATACACCGAGTCCGCAGCCTCATCGAGCGTGCCATTGTAATAGAGCGTGCCTTCGTTGTTCGCATCGCGGGCATAAAACTGGTTATCCTCCGGCTTCTCATCCTTGGCCGGGCTTCGGGCAACCCATGCATCGGCTTTTGGTTCGCTAACCTTGATGGAAATCGTCTGGGTGCTCGGCTTGCCACCGTTGTCGATGGTTGCGGTGATCGTCAGTAGCCCGCTGTTTTGGGCACGTTTGAGAATGAGTTTGCCGGGCGCGATTTGCTGGATCACCGCTATGCCCGACACACTCCAGGAGACGTTCAATTTACCCGCGCCCTTGGCCTGCATGGCGGCGAGATTGGTGATTTGTGGCAGCACCTCCAAGGTCGTTCGCCCGTCCCAGGTGGCCGGGGCTTTCAGGGTGAAGACCGGTTCGGCAATGTCTTCCTTGATGGTGATGGGAATGTCCTTGGTTTTAATTTCATTGGCATAGATTGCCCTAACCTGAAGGGTGGCGGATTGATCGCCGGACACCCGGCCGGCGTCGAAAGTGTAGGTAAAAACGTCGGTAGCCATGAGGGTTTCCTTGCCATCGGCCTTGAGCGTCCAATAAATTTTTTGGGCAGCACCGGCCTGCGCGGTGAAGGTCGCTTGTTTGCCTTCCAGCACGGAAAGCTGCGTCGGAGCCACGGCGAACGCGTTGCCTGGCTGTACCAGCGGGCCGACCAATGTTTGCAGCGGCTTTTGGTTTTCGTACTGCAATTTCACCCAGTCGGCTGAGCGTGCCACCTTGGATATGCGCACCTCGTCCATGTCGCCGGTGAAGTTATAGTTATTATACCAACCACCCAGCCACAGCCGCGCGGGACTCAGAATCTTCATGGTCGTTTGAGTGGGAGAGGGGACGTCGAGTTTGCCATTGATATACACTTGGCCAATCTTCCCGTCATAGGTGTGAACCACTTGCACCCAATCGGACTTCGGCAGCACGCTGGTGGCGTTGAAGCTGCCGCCGTCACTATCAATGTAGATATGGGAAGGGCTCTGCAATTGCATGCGAACCTTGCCAGCAGGAGTGCCTTCGCGTCCCCAGCAAACCAAGTCCATGTTAGCACCATCGGAGCGGTACCACAGTTCGGTGGAGTGAGAGCTTGCGGCTGACGGATAGTTGGTGATGTTTTCGCCGCAAAAAATCCCTTGCTTGCCGGCAAAATGCCGGGCCGTGCCGATCATCCCGGCTCCCGAGGTGGTTCCCACGTCCTTGGACTCCAAGGTGCCGCACTCATCCTTCACCGGCTCGCTCATGTGCCAGACGCTCAGGTAACCGTTGGAATCATTGAAAACCGCCTTGCCGCTGGATTCACTCTGCGCATCCGCCTTGCCCCAATGCATCTTGATCTCTTGCCGCGCATTGCCCTTGATGCTCGGCAAACGCAGCCAAATACTCGCCGTGCCAGTGCCCGCGTCCCATTGCTCAATTTGATAGGCCATCGGCGCGCCACCGGCTGTGGCAAAGCGAAGGTCCTCACCATTGGGCTTGGCTTGGCTGAAGTTGAACCATTCCTTGCGCAGCCGAACCAACACCGGAAAGTCGCTCTCCGCAGCACTGGCGGGCAGGTTGGCACCCTCCGGTGTGGTTAGCAGATAGAGTGAACCGCTGTGTTGCCAGCCGGTGTAGGCCGCGAAACCTTGTGGCGAGATGCCAGCGATCAAGGCGCTGGCGAGGAAAATTATGGGGCGATTCATCTTGGTGCTGGGGACATTTATTTGGGGAAACCACTGCGGTATGCGCTGCGGACTTGGGGATCGAGCCGATTCAACGGGCCAACGGCTGCCCTTCTTTCACTCATCTCACCCGCTGTAACCAAAGGCACGGGAAAATGGATCTAACACCTCATGCAGCGGCTCAAGGGCACTGGCATAACGCTGCCACCTGCCGACCGCGCTTTGATAGACCTGGCGGGTCACGTCGTGATAGGTCGGGGCGAAGATGACCTTGCTGCGGGCGGCCTCGTCATAGCGGGCTTGGTTGGCGTGCCAATCCAAGCCGAGGAAGCGGGTGACTTTTTGCCCCTCGCCCTCCAGATCGGCCACCACATCCTCGTAGCGCGACTCGACCCACTCGAAGCCGCCGACTTCGCGCATCCGCAGCCAAGTGCCCATCAGGTCGGCATAATGCTTGGCCGTTCGCTCCAAACTGAGAAAATTCACGTTAGTGGCATTGAGCATGATATTGAGGAAGAAACAACTGATCACCACGTCACGCGGATCACGCAGAGCGATGATCACTTTGAGTTCGGGAAAAACACGCAACCAGATAGGCAGGGACGAAGTAGGCGATGGGTTCTTATCTAGCAATATTGAAGCCGTGCCAGCATCGTCTATCTCGCGCAGGAGGCTAAGCGCATAGCGTTGGCGCATGTCGTCGATGCCAGCGGCTGATAGTCTGTCCAGGTTGCGAAACGAGTTGTCGGCAGCCGAACCCATCACGGCGAGTTGGCTGGTAATTTCCCGGGTAAAGGCGTCGGGTTCATCGAAGGCGAGCACCTGCGGGTGGGCGCCGAGGATTTGCTCCAGCAGGGTTGTGCCGCTGCGCGGGTGGCCGCCGAGAAATGCAAACTGATCAAATAACTGGT